>WTAL01000270.1 GCA_013139635.1 Paracoccaceae bacterium | reverse complement strand
ATCAATATCAACTTCTTCGGCCTCCGGCAGCACAGCCACCGTAGCGGCAGATGTATGCACCCTGCCCCCACTTTCAGTCGTTGGCACCCGCTGCACGCGGTGCACACCGCTTTCAAATTTCAGCCGCGCATACACGTCTTTGCCGGTCACATTGGCAATCACTTCTTTATAGCCGCCAATCTCGGTTTTCGACTCTTCCACAATCTCCAGCTTCCAGCCGTTATTCTCGGCGAAGCGTTGATACATGCGCAGTAGATCAGCCACAAAAAGCGCGGCCTCATCGCCGCCCGTACCGGCCCGCAATTCCATAATCGCGGGCTTTGCGTCGTCTTTATCTTTTGGCAGGAGCGACAGCATCACGTTATGCTCGGCTTTTGGCAGCGCATCGCGCAGGCCAGCAAGCTCTTCCTCAGCCAGCTCTTTCATCTCGGGGTCGCTCAGCATTTCTTCGGCTTCGGCTTTATCCGCCAGCATCTGGCGATAGGCATCAATTTGCTCGACCACTGACTTTAGGTCGGAATACTCTTTAGACAGTGACGCCAACTCAGACACAGCGGCGCCCTCATTCAGCTTGGCTTCCACAAAGGCAAAGCGCTGGCGGATCTGCTCCAGTTTCTCTTCAGGTATCATGATTTATTCTTCAAATGAGGCGAGGGAAAGCAGCCAGAGATCAACGCGCGCCTTATTCACACCCATATCGCCATAGCCGAAGCGAGAGCGGGAATAGATCACCAATGTGGACCTCCCGCCTTCAAGCTCAAGAAATTTAACTGTGATATAATCTGGCATTTTGAGCGTTGGCGTGCGCTGCACATAGGTGGTCCAAAGCTCGTCAGCGCTTGTTGAAATGGCCAGTGTATTGGGTTGCGTAAGCACATAATCATTAAAGGCATTCGCCATAATTGCAGCCGGAACCGCATAAATAGGTGCTTCGAGCGCCACTTCGGCTTCCGCCATACTTTGCGGCGCCACATAATAGGTGTTGGGCGAGCTTGGTAGTTCTACCACCAGCGGGTCTATGTGCCACTCAGCGGGGTCATGGCTTGCCGTAACCGCGCGCACATAAAAAGCGCCGATCACCAAAAGGATTGCTAAAACCATATAGATAGCCATGCGTTGCATCTATTTCCCCTCCTCAATCAGCGCGGCCCGCGCCTCTACCAGATCAACAATATGGTCGATCATCGACCTGTTACTTAATTTATGGTCTTGCTTACCAGCTACATAAACCATGCCCGCGCCCGCGCCACCACCGGTAAAGCCAACATCGGTCATCAAGGCCTCTCCGGGGCCATTCACCACGCAGCCAATTATGCTCAGGCTAATCGGTGTGCGGATATGCTCTAGCCGGTCTTCCAGCGTTTCCACGGTTTTGATCACATCAAACCCTTGGCGCGCACAGGATGGGCAGGAAATAATGTTAACGCCGCGATGCCGTAGCCCAAGCGATTTCAGAATTTCAAACCCAGCCTTAACCTCGCGCACAGGGTCAGCCGAAAGCGAAACCCGAATGGTATCTCCGATGCCTGCCCACAAAAGCGAGCCAAGGCCGATGGCGCTTTTAACTGTGCCAGAAACCAGCCCGCCCGCCTCGGTAATCCCTAGGTGAATAGGCGCATCGGTGGCCTCCGCCAGGCCCTGATAGGCGGCAGCAGACATAAACACATCTGAGGCCTTAACGCTGATTTTGAAGTTATCAAAATTGTTGTCGAGCAGAATGCGGATGTGGTCCAAGCCGCTTTCGATCATCGCATCAGGGCAAGGCTCGCCGTATTTCTCAAGCAAGTGCCGCTCAAGGCTGCCAGCATTTACGCCGATACGGATAGAGCAACCGTTATCTTTAGCGGCGGCAATCACCTCGCGCACGCGATCAGCCGAGCCAATGTTGCCGGGGTTAATGCGCAAGCAGGCCGCGCCCGCCTCAGCGGCTTCAATGCCGCGCTTATAGTGAAAATGGATATCCGCCACCAAAGGCACGGGGCTTTCGGCCACGATATCCTTAAACGCTTTAGTAGACGCCTCATCCGGGCAAGACACCCGCACAATGTCAGCGCCAGCATCAGCGCATTCCTGCACTTGGGCCACGGTGGCGGCCACGTCAGAGGTAATGGTGTTGGTCATGGTTTGCACTGTAATCGGCGCATCGCCGCCAACAGGCACATTGCCGACCATAATTTGGCGGCTTTTCCGGCGCTCGATGTCGCGCCATGGGCGAATGGGGTTATGTGTCATAAGGGGGCTTGGCCACTCTTCAAATTATACCTAAGGGGTAGATGTATCCTGTATAGCGCACCTTGTCACCATACCCATTGCGGAAGGTTTGCTAGTATTCATCGCTAAGCGTTGCGGCGCGCGTTAGCTCTTCGGATACGGTGCGCATTTCTGCGGTCAGTGTGCCAAGCGGTGCATAGCTTTCAACAATATCCGCCGCGGCAAGCGACACATCGCGCGCCACACCGTTGGTGCCATTCACTGGCCCAAACACCTGCCCGTCAACCATCAAAAAGAGGTGGCCGGCATTGCCCGCGCGTAGGCTGGAAACTTCGGCCCGTTCAGGTAGCGTATATTCCTCACCTGCGCTCAGAACCTTCTCAAAAAGAATAGAGCCATCGGCAGCGCTCACCCGCACCCACGCTTCTTGTTGGGCAAACAGGCTAATGAGCGGGGCTTTGTCGGCCACGGTCACTTGTGGGCTTCCAATTTCGGCCAGTGTTTCCACGGCGGCAACTATGGCCGCTTGTGGTGTTTCTTCCAGCGCAGCGCTTGCCACTTGCGGATCAATCGCGCCAATAGGGCCATCACGCGGCGTTACAACCGGCACGCTCAGCGCGCGGTTGGAGTAAAGCCGGTTCAAGTCCATCGCTTCGCCTGCTGCACTTTCGGTAAAGGCGCTATCGGCAGCATCAGCAAAACCGGCAAATTCAACGGTATCCAGCACCACAGGGGATTGCTCAACCGGCGCGATATCAACCCGCTGAATATCTTTTAGCAAGGTCCAGCCGCCAAAGATCAAGCCTGCAATAAGCGCGACGATCACAAACAACGGGCCAAGTGCGGAGAAATCGGACATGCGTGCATTGCCAACAGCGGCGCGCCCAAAGATCGGATTAATATCATTAACAGCCGAGGCGCTAATGGCCGCAACGCGGGCATTGCTGCCACCCTCACGGCGGCGGCCCAAATCTGCATGGGCGCCTTTAAAGTTGGATTCAGCACAAAAGCGGGCGTAAGTACCCTCGGGGTCCAGCTCCAGATAGCGCGCATAAGACCGCACGTAACCGGCTAAAAACCCTGTATTTTCAAAGACTGAAAGGTCACAATTCTCGATCGCGGCAATGTAGGAAGCTTTAATGCGAAGGTCACGCTGAACATCAAGCAAAGACTTGCCGAGCGTGGCGCGCTCGCCACGCAGCTCATCACCAAGGCGCAACTCGAATGAGTCAAAGCCCTGCAAATCTGCGGTGTCTGCTTCAGTGGTATTCACTGTACTGCCCTTGTGTTCGCATTGCGCCAACTCATAAAACGAATCACTTCTTACCGAAGTCTTACTTCGCTAGTAACACTTTATTGACCGTATTTAGGCGTTTTTTTACTGGCTGTCCAGTGGCTTAAGCGGTTTTACGCGCACGCTTAACAAGCAATCGGCTTACGGGCGAGTTCGCACTGCTGCCATAAGCTATCAAGTGCATTTACAAGCTCATCCATCATGCCGCTATCATGCACAGGTGAAGGCGTAAAACGCAGCCGCTCAGTGCCGCGTGGCACGGTTGGATAGTTGATCGGCTGCACGTAAATACCAAAGTCATTGAGCAGTGAATCTGAAAGCATTTTGCACTTGGCGGGGTTGCCTACATGCACCGGCACAATGTGGCTCGGGCTGTCAAGCACAGGCAAGCCCATCGCTTTAAGACGCAACTTCAGCACCTTAGCAGCTTCTTGCTGCTGGTCGCGCAGCTCCTGATGCTCTTTTACATAGCGGATAGAGGCCGTGGCCCCCGCCAGAATAGCCGGCGGCAAAGACGTGGTAAAAATGAACCCCGGCGCATAGGAGCGCACGGCGTCAACCATTTTGCGCGAAGCGGCAATATAGCCGCCCATCACGCCATAAGCCTTGCCCAGCGTGCCGTTAATAATATCAATTTCGCCCGTCAGCCCCAGCTGCTCGGAAACACCACCACCGCGCGGGCCATACATGCCCACCGCGTGCACTTCGTCCAAATACGTCAGCGCGCCAAATTCCTTGGCGAGATCAACCACCTCTTGCAGTGGCCCAAAATCGCCATCCATTGAGTAAACCGACTCAAAAGCGATAAGCTTGGGCGCAGCCGGATCGGCGGCCTCAAGTAGCTCCCGCAAATGCGCCACGTCATTATGCCGCCAAATGTGCTTTTCACCCTTGGAGCGCCGAAGCCCTTCGATCATCGAAGCGTGGTTCAGCTCGTCAGAAAAAATTACAAGACCCGGAAAGAGCTTTGGCAGCGTGGAAAGCGTAGCGTCATTGGCAATATAGGCCGAGGTAAACACCAGCGCGTCTTCTTTCTGGTGCAAATCGGCAATCTCTGCCTCTAGCGCATTGTGATAAGCCGTAGTGCCGGAAATATTGCGCGTACCACCAGAGCCAGCGCCTGCGACCTCAATAGCTTCGTGCATAGCCGAAAGCACAACATCGTTTTGCCCCATGCCGAGGTAATCATTACCGCACCACACCGAAATATCTTGCACGGTGCCGTCAGGGCGGTTCCATTTAGCGCGCGGAAACTGGCCTTGCTTACGGACAATATCCATAAACACGCGATAGCGGTCTTCGGCATGCAACGCGTCAAGCGCTGTGTCCAAATGAGCGTTATAGTCCATGCGTGGTCTCCAACAGAATAGGTTCGGCTTTATTAAGCAAGAAGTGACCAGATAATCACCCCGCAAAATGCCGCATCAGGCCTTGATAACGGATTTATTACAAAATTCCACCTAACAATTCAGTGAAACACGCTTTTTTTGCGCTTTTTCTTCATATTGACTGGCAGCAAGGGGTGTGAAAAGACAGGCGAAACCCAAGCGCGCTAGGCTAGCAATGACCAAATCCTCCCCTCCCCCGCAGCACCGCCTCGAAACCGAGGCCGATACTACACGGCTGGCTGCAACCTTTGCCCGCCATATGCGTGCCGGAGATGTGCTGCTGCTAAGCGGAGGCTTGGCCGCTGGAAAAACCTTTTTTGTGCGCGCCGCCGTGGCGGCTCTTGGCTCAGCTGATGCTGTGAGCAGCCCCACCTACACGCTCGCCAATATCTATGCCTGCCCCAAGGGCCCCGTGGTGCATATGGATGCCTACCGGCTTGAAAGCCCAGCCGATTTCGCAGATTTAGCGCTGGAAGACGAATTTGCGCGCGGGCTTGCGTTTATAGAATGGGGCGCCATGCTGGCGGGTGAATTTGACGATTACGTTGGCCTAGAGCTGTCCTTGCTCCCATCGTCTGAGCACGCCCGCGTAGCGAGCTTTACAAGCGAAGGCCCACGTGGGGCTGAACTGCTGGCACACGTGCTAAAGGATTTCTCCACATGAAGCTCTTCTTGCAATCCTCCTCCGGCCAGCCCTCACTGGTGCTATGGGAAAACCGCGTAATTTTCGAGGTAAACTACGGCCAAATGCGGCGGTTGGACTACGGCACTGAGCTTGGAAAAGCGCTGGAAAGCGCTAGCCGCACGCTCTCGGATATCTCCGAGATCATCGTCGATATCGGCCCGGGGCGGCTCGGCTCCACCCGCACGGCTGTCGCTTTTGCCAACGGCCTAGGCTATGCGCGCGGCCTGCCTATCGTGCCGCTAAATTCATTCATAATGCTAGGCGCTTACGCCGAGGCCTCCTTTGGCAAGCCCTGCCTGATCCTGCGCAGTGCTGCGCGCAAGCAGTATCACTGGGGGTTGGTTCAGGCTGGCAAGCTAACCGAAACCGGATTTGCGCCGGATGGCGTGATCTCCCCCCGCTATAAAGGCCCGCTTTCCGTCGCCGGAGATGCCACCCCCGAGCACGCCAGCGCGCCAGACGCTGAATGGCTGAACCTGAATGCCGTGCCGGGCGCTGCGCTCAATGTTTTGCAACCCCTCCTTATGCCCGCGTCCGGCCCCGTTGTGCCCCTTACCGATACCGCGGGGCTAACCCATGGATAACGTAGCCAAAATCATATTGGGTGGCGGCGTGGCCCTTTTGCCAACCGATACGGTTTACGGGCTAATGGCCAGCCCGCTGCACCCCGCCGCCGTGGCACAAATATTTGCACTCAAAAACCGGCCCGAGGCCAAAAACTTGCCCATTTTGGTGGCAGACAGCGCCCAGATATCCGCACTTGGCGTGCAGCTAGGTAGCCGCACCGAAGCCCTGCTCGCGTCACGCTTCATCCCTGGCGCACTCACTATGGTGCTGCCCCTAGGCGAAGCACCCAACTGGCTAATAGGGCGGCAAGAAATTGCTCTCCGCATTCCAAATGACTCCGCCCTGCGTCAGCTTCTGGCGCAAACTGGCCCCCTCCTCGCCACCAGCGCCAATGCCAGCGGGCAAGAAACACCGGCAGACGTAACAAGCATCCTTTCTCAGCTTTCCGGCGTGCCTGATATCGTAGTCAACGACGGCCCCCGCCAAAGCCAACCCTCAACGCTGATCGACTGCCAAACCTCGCCCTTCACGGTACTGCGCCGAGGCGCTCTAAGCGAAGCCGACCTCAAGGAGATATTGGCGCTATGACTTTGATTCTAGGCATAGAAACCTCCTGCGATGACACTTCAATTGCTGTGGTAGACGAACACGGCCACGTGCTGGCCTGCAAAACCGCCTCGCAGGTGGAAGTGCATGAGGGTTACGGCGGTATCTACCCCGAATTCGCCAGCCGCGCCCATGTGGCCGCTATTATTCCGACGCTTGAAGCCACACTGAAGGCCGCAAGTGTAACGCCAGACCAGCTCAGCGCCATTGGCGTTACCCGAGGCCCCGGCCTTATTGGCTCGCTTTTGGTGGGCATCCACACCGCCAGCGGGCTAGGAGTAGGTTGGGGGCTGCCGACTTATGGCATTAATCACCTGCGCGGCCACCTGCGCTCGGCGCTGCTGGAAGGCGGCAAAGTTAACTACCCCGCGATTGTGCTGCTGGCTTCCGGCGGGCATACGCTGCTCGCCTATATGAAAGACGCAGCCAGTATGGAACTGGTCGGGACGACGCGGGATGATTCAGTGGGCGAGGCCTATGATAAGGTCGCGCGGATGCTCAACTTGGGTTTTCCCGGTGGGCCGATCATTGATCAAGTTGCCAAAACTGGCAAAGCCACCACCCGCTTCCCGCGCCCGATGCTGGGCAAGGGTTTTGAGTTTTCGTTTTCCGGCCTCAAGTCATCTGTCCGCCGCCATCTGGAGCAAAACCCCGAGGCGCACGTGCCCGACGTTGCGGCTTCATTCGTAGCCGCCTGCATGGATGTGCTGATAGGCAAGTGCAAAGCGGCTATTGAGCAATACCGCCCGGCCAGCCTGATCGTTGTCGGCGGTGTTTCTGCCAGCCCGCAATTGCGCGCAGGCATGGCCACGCTTTGTGCTAGCAAAGGCGTTCACCTCGCCCTGCCCCCGCAGCAATGGTCCACCGATAATGGCGCGATGATCGCGATGGCAACGCTTGATTACCTCGGCACCACGCCCGATATGGAAGTGAACCCGAACCTGCCAATTGGCACGCTCTAGCGCGCAATCGCCACATAGGTGCCGCCCGCAAGGTAAAGCACCCCGCTAACCCCCGAAACTTTGCGCTGCGCCAACGGCGACGAAATATGGCGCTTAAGCCGGCTAGCCCCTAAAGCGTACCCGCTTAGCACCAAGCCCGCGACGCTGGCCGCTGTGAGGATAAGAACGGTGTATTGCAGTGCCAACGGCTGAGAGACATCCACAAACTGGGTAAGAAACGCCAAGTAAAACACCAGCGATTTAGGGTTCAGCACCGCCGTATAGAAACCGGCCCTAAAACTGCCGCCCAGTGGCGCCGCCTCCCCTTTGGGTGGGAGAACCGCCGCCAAAAGCGCCTTAAGCCCGAGGTAAACCAAAAACGCCACGCCGAACCACTTTAACGCCAGAAAGGCCGCTGGTGACGCCGCCAAAAGCGCACCAACCCCCATTAGAGAAACAATCATCAAGCAAACCCCGCCGAGTATTTCTCCAACGATACATAGGAGCGCCAAACGCCAGCCATTGGCAACGGCTTGCGCCGTAACAACCAGCACACTTGGCCCCGGAACAACCGATAAAACGAATGTCGCCGACACAAAAGCCAACCAAACCTGAATATCCATTTATCACCCCTAACGCCTTTGCTTCACGAACTCTGACCCGAATAGCGCTTCGCCACAAGCGCCAATGCCTCAGCGCGGCGCGCGTGCAACCTCGCCAAGCACACAACCCTCGCCGCGCCGCCACCGCCAGCGTGGAACCCTCGGCTCGAGATCATTTGCTGCGCAAATAATCCCTCGCCATTGGGCGGTGGCCTCGCTGCGCTCGGCGGCGCTTGCCTTAGCCGATTTCTGAAAGCATCACGTTGCTTTCCACTTCACCTACGCCGGGCAGAGTCATAATCCGCCGCCGCAGGATACGCTCAAAATCGCTTAAATCTCGCGCCACCACTTTCAGTCGGTAATCATACACGCCAAGCACGTGCTGCACCAGTTGCACCTCAGGCACCGCACATACAGCGCGTTCAAAATCCTCTAGGCTGACCCGCCCCTTGGCTGCCAGTTTAACTCCCAGATAAACCACCACCTCAAAGCCCAACGCGGCTTTGTTCAGCCGCACCCTGCGGCCCACAATCACGCCACCCTCTTCCAGCCGTTTTATCCGCCGCCACGCCGAGGGCTGGGTCAGGCCTACGGACTTTCCAACCTCCCCCGCGTTTAAGCTGCCGTCTCGCCTCAGCGCCCGAATGATGCCGTGGTCTTTTTCGTCCAACTCCATCATATCGGCAGCGCCTCGGTGTTTTTCACTTCGGAAATCAGCATCAGGGCCTCCACATCGTTAATATGCGGCAGCGCTAATATCCTCTCCTTATATATCTCTTGATAATGCGCCAAGTCGCGCGCCCGCACATCCATGCGGATATCGACCCGCCCGAGCAGGGTCTGGATGCCGCCAACCTCAGGAATTTCCCGCGCAGCCCTCGTGAACTCATCAAACGCATTGCCTTGGGTTTTATCCAACGTTATGCGCAAAAACACCTCAACGGCATACCCCATGGCGCGGTGGTCAATTATAACCTCGCGCCCCTCAATCACCCCCGAGGCCTCCAGCTTTTCCACCCGCCGCCAGCAGACCCCTGCGCTAAGCCCCGCGCGCTCGGCCAATGCGGCCATGGTAAGGCCACCATCATCTTGCAGGTGCCGCAGCAGGCGGCGGTCGACACTATCTACTTGCATAATTATTCCGTAAATTTGGGTTATCGTGCATATACTTTTCCATTTACCTTCATTTCAGGTGGTTTTCAAATGGTATATCCCGCTCAAACTCCTATTCTACGCTCAATTCAACCCCAACGAGGAAAAAACCATGCGCGTATATTACGACCGCGATTGCGATATCAACCTGATCAAAGACATGAAAGTGGCCATTCTGGGCTATGGCTCCCAAGGCCACGCCCACGCGCTTAACCTGCGCGACAGTGGTGCTAAAAACGTTGTTGTGGCGCTGCGTGAAGGCTCCCCGTCGCAAGCCAAGGCCGAGGGCGAAGGCCTAAAGGTTATGGGCATTGCTGAAGCCGCTGCTTGGTGTGACCTGATCATGTTTACCATGCCAGATGAGCTGCAAGCCGAGACCTATAACAAATACGTTAAAGACAACATCCGCCCAGGCGCGGCCATGGCTTTCGCCCACGGCCTTAACATTCACTTTGACCTGATCACACCTAAAGAGGGTGTAGACATCATTATGATGGCCCCCAAAGGCCCCGGCCACACGGTTCGCGGCGAGTTCACCAAAGGTGGCGGCGTGCCGTGCCTTGTGGCGGTTGATACGGACGCGTCCGGCAAAGCCATGGAAATCGGCCTCAGCTATTGCTCCGCCATCGGTGGCGGTCGTTCCGGCATTATCGAAACCAACTTCCGCCAAGAATGTGAAACCGACCTGTTCGGCGAGCAGGCCGTGCTTTGTGGCGGTATTGTTGAGCTTATCCGCATGGGCTTTGAAACCCTTGTTGAGGCTGGCTACGAGCCTGAAATGGCTTATTTCGAGTGCCTGCACGAAACCAAGCTGATTGTGGACCTAATCTATGAAGGCGGCATCGCCAACATGAATTACTCGATCTCCAACACAGCCGAGTATGGCGAATATGTTTCCGGCCCTCGCATTTTGCCATATGAGGAAACCAAGAAGCGTATGAAAGACGTGCTGACGGACATCCAAAACGGCAAATTCGTGCGTGATTTCATGCTCGAAAACGCCGTTGGCCAACCGAGCTTTAAAGCCACGCGCCGGATCAATGACGAGCACCAGATCGAAAAAGTGGGCGAAACCCTGCGCGGCATGATGCCGTGGATTTCAGCTGGCAAAATGGTTGATAAAGAGAAGAACTAAGGCCCAGACCTTTAGCTTCTTATATAGGCTCCGGAATTTCCGGAGCCTATTTTTGTTGCTATTACGCACGTTATTGCCTAGGCAAATGGCAGTACTGATTATTGTTTTGCAGTGTTTTTACCGAAAATGATCAGGAAAACGCATGGCCTTCATCGGAAAATCCGAATTCAAACACGCCCTATTATTGCTGTTCACCCTCGCAGCCTGTGGCGGGAGCCTCCCACCGCCCCCCGATCCAGACCCTGATCCAAACCCAAATCCTACGCCCTCCCCCTCGGACCCCGCCGCCAGCCGTGGCAGCTCGTTTTTTGGCTCAACTGAAAAATTTAACCGCTACTACACCGAGTCAAACTGGACCCCGCTTCGCACGCTTTATGTGGGCCGCACTGGCACCAACGCAGACGCGGGCAGCAACTCCGCCCAAGACCCCGCCTCAACCACCCAAATCGCTGATATAATCCTCCCCGGAGATATGGTGATATTTCTGGACGGCGGCGGCGCTTACAGCAACGTAAACATCCAGATCCCGCAAGAAAAAGGCGGCACATACCAAGACCCAATCGTTTTTGTATCCGCCAGTGGCAATGCCGTGCACTTGCAGTGCAGCACGGGCGGCAGCAACGCCGCCGCCAGCTGCTTTAACCTTGAGGGCGCAAATTACATCGCCATTAGTGGCTTTGAAATGTCGGGTGGCAATTACGGCGTCCGCGCTGTTGGGCTTTCCTACACCTCCACCGAGCATCAGGTCGGCATTGCGGTGCTTAACAATGTCATTCATGACCAATCAAAAGATCCGATATTCACCGGCCAGTCTGATTGGAGCGTAGTTGAAGGCAACGAGGCCTATAATGCCGGCACGGGCGATGGCCACGGCATTTACCTTTCCAACGGCAGCGATTGGGGCATCGTGCGGCAAAACGAGCTTTACCAAAATGCATCTTCCGATCTACAAATCAATGCCGACCCGATTTCAACCTGCCAAGATGTGGGCATTTCCTACACGTCCAATGCCTGCGATGGCTCTGCCAATGCCGGCCAAGGCCAAGGGGTTTCCGAGTTCTTTCTGGTGACCGAGAATTTCGGCCACCACGGCAACATCGGCCCCAATTTCACATCAATGCGCAACTCCGAGGTCTCCCACAATATCTTTGGCCCCTACACCCGCCACAACACTTCTTTTTGGCAAGAAACCAGCAACGCAGATCTTGGCTCATCGGGCAATATAATTGAAGAGAACCTGTTTGTGGGCGATAATGACCACCTCCTCCAGCTTATAAACAATGCCAGCGGAAATACGCTGAGTGGCAACATCCTGATGGCCCTGAACGCTGGTGCCTCAGCGTCATCGCTCTCGATCGTGAATATCGAGGTTGATGCCAGCTCTGGCGGCACGTTTAACCAAAACATCTATATCGGCGGCTATCCCGATGGCCATACCATCCTCGCCTCTGAAGACGAGCGCGCTGATTATGACCCAACATGGTTTACGAATAACGGCTTTGGCCGCACCCACCACCCCGAGGATTGGACCCCAAGTGGCACCGCGCCCTTTGGCGGGTTTAACGGCTGGGAGCCGCCAACGCTTTAAAAAGCCTAGGTTAGCGGCTACACTTCAGTATGGACACCGCCCTCCGCCCCCTCACCCACGCCGATCTTAACGCTTTGCTTGCGTTTGAGCGCAAAAATCGCGCTTACTTTGAGCAATGGGTGCCACCCCGCCCCGCTTGGTTTTTCACAGACAACACCCGCTACATCAGCCATATGGAATCCCTTCTACAAGAGCAGGCTGAGGGGGCCTTCCAGATGTATGTTTTAACCAGCAATGCTGGCCAGATAATTGGGCGAATAAATCTTACGATTTCTAAATCCGGCATTGCCAGCCTCGGGTATCGCATCGCCCAAGCGCAAAGCGGAAAAGGGCTGGCCACGGCTGCGATCAAGCAAATCTGCAAGCTCGCGCCCAAGGCTCATGGAATTTCCAGCCTCAGCGCCCAAGCTGCCCGCTGCAATCTAGCCTCGCAACAAGTGTTGCTAAACAGCGGTTTTGCCAAAACTCATGCGCCCGCACAACAGGTGTCGCTAAACGGCCAGCAAATATGGTTGGAGCCTTTCCACAAGCCCCTTTAGCCCTCGCCACAAGCGCCAAGGCCTCAGCGCGGCGCGGGCGCACACCTGCCAAAAAGCGCAAAGGTTGACGCGCCGCCACCTTGCGTCTTTCGCACACATCCGCTTTCCCCTTGATTTCCCCGCCCAAAACCCCGATTTATAAACCATCAACCATAACGAGGGCCAAAATGCTTAAAAAAATGCTGATCCGCTGGGCCGCCGCCCTCATTCTGGTATTCATCACCTATAATCCCACCAGCCTCAACTATGTTCGCTGGGCGATGGACAGTTACACAACCAACCTTTCGGTGGTTATCTTGCTCGGGCTGATCCTGTTTGTGGCCTACGTAATTTTCGTGCGCGCCACCCTGCAATCCATCGGCAGAATCGGCATTGGCCTTGTCCTAACCGTGATCGCTGTGCTGCTCTGGGTGCTATATGACAAAGGCCTGCTCGACCCCGCCAATGCCACTATTATGACATGGATCGGCCTTATTGCGCTGTCGTTCATCCTTGGGCTTGGCCTAAGCTGGAGCATCATCCGCCGCCGTATTTCCGGCCAGCTTGATGTCCGCGAATCCGATGTGCATGACGATGTTGACCATTAGGCTTGATTTCTATTCGACATCCCCCAAATTAACCGTTAGATAGCCCCGACCCTTTAAAGACCGAAAGACCGAAATATGGAAAATATCGTTCTCACCATCCACCTAATTCTGGCCCTTGGCCTCATCGGGGTTGTGCTCCTCCAACGCTCAGAAGGCGGCGGGCTTGGCATTGGTGGTGGCGGTGGTGGCGGTGCCATGAGCGGCCGTTCGGCAGCAACAGCGCTGGCAAAAGTCACATGGGTTCTGGCTATCGGTTTTTTGATCACCTCGCTTACGCTTACGGTTATTGCTGCCCAAAATGCAGGCGGTGGCTCAGTGCTAGACCTGCCAGGCAGTAATGCCAGCGCCCCTGCCGCAGACGTGCCAGTGGTAGACCCCAACGCAATTTTGATCCCTGATCTTGGTAATTTGGCGACACCCGCAAATGAGGCAACCGGCACAGCAACACCTGCCGTTAGCCCTGATGCGCCGGCAACCCCGCCTGCCTCAGAATAATCAACCTTCGTATATCGCCTTCCTCTCGGCCCGGCAGCAGTATCAACCCGCTGCTCCGGCCCTGGAGGTTATGTCAATTTTCCTTCCAGGCAGGCTTTCACATTTAGAATACGGGCTATTTGGCTCAGGCGAAATATTCTCGCCCTACTATTCTTGCGAAGGCAATATGAAACGCACCTGCTCCAATGGTTGGAGCATTCAGAACATAGAAAAGGGTGTACGCGAGCCTATGCAGACACGCAGCTATTCCAGCACGGGTGCGCTTCAATCAATTCGTAATTATATCGGCCAAAGAGTAACCGTTACATATACCTGTAACGGATAGGCCATTGCGCCTAAGGGTAAAGAGCGCCCTGCACGCGCCCTAGATACGCCATTAGCGGCGCATCCGCATTTAAGCGCTTGCTCAACAAAGTTTCCGTCGGCGAGCCTGCCATGGCCGCCAACACCGGCGCCGCTGAGGCATCTGCCGCCGTCGGTGCCTCTCCAAACAAAAACGGCTTGTCGCCGACCAGCGCCGTAATCGCACGAATATCCATATCCGCCCTCGCCAAACGCTCCGCAACCGAGTGCCGCCCCATGCCTTGGGCATGCATGCTCATCCGCACCTGTTGCCGGATCTTGTTGGTCACAAACCCGCGCACCAGCTTGGGGATCATACCAAAAAACTCTTCCCGTAAAACACCCCAGTTAGCGTCGTTTAGCCACCGGTCACAAACCAGCGCAAAATAGAGGTGCTCATCACACATGCGGATGATCGCGCGTGATACAGCACGTTGCTCCGCACTCAAGCCTTCGTCAAAATCCACGCTGTACTTTTGCTCTAGAAAGCTGCGGATATCTTCGCTGTCCGGTATTTTTACATCCCCATCAATCAACACCGGCAATTTGGCCTTTGGCGCCTTGCGCGGGTCAGAACTGCGCCCCATTTCCCACTCGGCCCCCGCCATTTTAAGAAAGCACATAGCCTTCACGCCAAAAGGGCTGGCAGAGGGCGCACCAAAGGCCGCCGGATAGGTGATGAGTTTTAGCATTCGATTCTCCTGTGAATATGATACCGAAGTGTTACAAGGGGTTGCTGTCACTTTCTGTCAGCAGCCATCGTTATGAGATTAGAATGTCCAGAAGCCACCGCCTGATGCAGCTGATGCAATTGTTTCGAAGCCTGCCGCCCCCGGTGCGGGCGCAATCTCTGGCCGACGAAACCGGCGTTTCGCTACGATCATTATATCGCGATATCGAAGCCCTGCGCAGTATGGGGGCGGTAATAGACGGGGCAGCGGGCTATGGCTATACGCTGATAGATGACCCGGCCCTGCCCCCGATGAGCTTTTCACAAGACGAGATTGAAGCCTTGGTGCTAGGGCTGCGTGAAGTGCAGGCCGTGGCAGACTCGGTGCTTTCTAAGGCTGCACAAAATGCACTGGCAAAACTTCGCGCGAGCTTGCCCGAGTCTCAAAGACACCAACTCGAACATGCCAGCCTGCACGCTAGGCGCTTTCACCAACGGCCCGAAATCATCATAGATATTGCAAAATTGCGCGGGTGTATTCGGGCAGAAACGGTAATTCATATCCACTATAATGATCAGCATAATGCGCCGAGTGAACGAGATGTCTATCCGCTTGGCATCGTATTTCTGGAAAGCACTCTCGTGCTGGCAAGCTGGTGTTGCCTGCGACAGGATTTTCGCACTTTCCGGTTGGACCGGATCGTGAGATTCACAGAAACCCGCCAAAGCTTCCGCCCAAAACGCGTCCCGCTTCTGCGCGAGATATTTGCAAAGTTTAAAGCTGAGCGCGAGGCGGCTGGCGAGCACGGCCGTGCTTGCACGGCCCGCGCCAACGAGGGGGGCCTTTAGGCTCCTCGAGGCGGCGCGCGCTCGGGACTGTCCGGCAGCTCCGCGTTTGCTTTTTCTCCCTGGGGGGACAAGCCCCCCGTCGAAAAAGCACATTTTTCAGTAAACTGAAAAACGCCTGCCGCTGGCCGTGGCCTCGCTACGCTCGGCGGCGCTAACCGCAAGGTTTGCGAAATTACCCGAGGTTATCCACAAGATATTGCCGTTGCCCCCTTGCCTGCCCCGCTAATCATCTGTAAGACTTTAACCCCGTGATAGAGCGAAAAGCCGCAAAGGCGCGTTCACCTTTTAAACGATTCTCACGGGGGCCAATCAGGCATGGCACGATATATTTTTATTACTGGCGGCGTGGTTTCCTCCCTTGGCAAAGGGCTGGCTTCAGCGGCTCTAGGTTCCCTTTTGCAAGCACGTGGTTACACCGTTCGCCTCCGCAAGCTGGACCCCTATCTTAATGTTGATCCCGGCACCATGTCCCCCTTTGAGCATGGCGAAGTGTTTGTAACTGATGACGGTGCTGAAACCGATCTCGACCTAGGCCACTATGAGCGCTTCACTGGTGTTTCGGCCCGAAAAACTGATTCCGTCTCTTCAGGCCGTATTTACTCCACTGTGCTGGAAAAAGAGCGCCGTGGGGATTACCTCGGCAAAACCATTCAGGTTATTCCGCACGTCACCAACGAGATCAAAGATTTCATCGAAATCGGTGATGATGAAGTTGACTTTATGCTTTGCGAAATCGGCGGCACGGTTGGTGACATTGAAGCCCTGCCCTTTTTTGAGGCCATCCGGCAGTTCTCCCAAGAACGTTTTGGCGAGTGCATTTTTATGCACCTCACTTTGGTGCCTTATATCGCCGCGGCGGGCGAGCTTAAAACCAAGCCCACCCAGCACTCGGTGAAGGAGCTACGCTCTATCGGCATTGCGCCCGACATCCTGATGTGCCGCGCCGAGCGGCCCATTCCGGAAAAAGAGCGCGCCAAGCTGGCCCTGTTTTGCAACGTGCGGCCAGAGGCGGTTATTCCGGCACTGGACCTGAAATCAATCTATGAAGCCCCGCTGGCTTATCACCGTGAAGGCATGGACCGCGCTGTGCTGGAAGCCTTCCACATCACCGATGCGCCCGCGCCTGATATGGCCAAGTGGGACGAAGTGATGGATGCCATTAAGCTTCCCGAGGGTGAGGTGAAAATTGCCATTGTGGGTAAATACACCCAGCTTGGCGACGCGTATAAAAGCATCGCCGAGGCCCTGACCCATGGTGGCATTAAAAACCACGTAAAGGTAAAGGCCGAGTGGATCGACTCGGAACTTTTTGAAGGCGAGGACGACGTGACGCCCCACCTTGAGGGCTTTGACGCCATTCTGGTGCCCGGCGGCTTTGGCGAGCGTGGCACCGAAGGTATGATAAATGCCGCCACTTATGCTCGCACCCATAATGTGCCGTATTTTGGCATTTGCCTAGGTATGCAAATGGCCGTCACCGAAGCCGCGCGTAACCTTGCGGGCATTGGTAACGCTGGCTCGGAGGAGTTTGACCACGAAGCCGGTGAAAAGCGCTTTACGCCGATTGTTTATCACTTGAAAGAGTGGCTGGAAGGCAACCGCACTATTCAGCGCGAAGAGGGTGACGACAAGGGCGGCACTATGCGCCTAGGCGCCTATGACGCTGTGCTGAAAGAAGGCACAAAAATTGCCGAAATCTACGGCAGCACCGAGATTTCCGAGCGCCACCGCCACCGTTATGAAGTGGATATGAGCTATCGCGACAAGCTGGAAGCTGGCGGGCTGATTTTTTCGGGCATTTCCCCCGATGGCAAGCTGCCGGAAACCATCGAGATTAAAGACCACCCTTGGTATATCGGTGTGCAATTCCACCCCGAGCTAAAATCTCGCCCGTTTGAGCCGCACCCGCTTTTTGCCAGCTTTATTGAGGCCGCCGTAAAGCAAAGCCGGTTTGTTTAGGGTATTCCAAGGGATTGCGGCTGCTTGCCTTTTCGCCTCAACTGCATTCGGACAGGATACAAATGGGGAGTTGCAAACAATCCCTTATGAATTGTTACGGTCTCAGGCAAATACTATTATCAACTTTGAAGAGCACTTAAGATGGTCAAATCAAGCAGTTTCTATTCACGAAACTCTTGACGAAAACGGTGCAAGCTTCGCAACCGCCTTTGTAGGTCAGGTAATCAATGGACAAATTAGTGGAACCCAGGTTGCTGACCCGCTGGCTCTTACTCCGCTAGTGTATCTCGATCTAAATTTTGCATATGAAAGCCTCCGAAGCGGAAATACATTTGACAGTTCGCAAGGGGGAAGGGCTTCCAAAGGTTCAATCTTTCAAACCATTTTCATTGGTGGAAATAATCGCGATCCAGCCAATATGTTAACTGGTTGGGCAGGTGCGAACCGCAATAAACACCTAACAAGCATGAGCCCTCGCATTCAAATTTATCAATCCGGAGATTGGTCAGATAATTCAGTAATAGGTATTGAGCCCGTCGCCCTACTATTTGACGACAACCAAACTGCGGTTGGTTTTTCTATTGTTGACTTGCATCTGACTAACCAGCAGCATTGGGTTAATTCATCTACGCAAGGAACGACGGTCCAAGTCAAATTTTTCCGCCAAAATGGCACGCTAATTTCTCAAATTTCTTTCCCCCTTAATGGGCGCGGAACAATAGCATTTGCACGATGCGGAGGAGCCGTTGATATTGCAGGTATTCAAATAACTAATTCATCCTCAACAGGCCTCGCATTTGACGATTTTATTTTTGGCGTGCCGCTTGCTGTGCCAAATTCATTGCCTGATGAGGGGCCGCTTTCCCAGCCGGATAAAGTCCAGTCTACCGACAACCCGCTAAATGTTGACCTTTGCTCTTTTTACACCTCATGAAACCCTCATTTCACCCGCCCAATTAACCGAAATAAAAATTTCCTAAATATTTTCCTAAGTTTTATGATACTATTATCTAAGGCGGCTAATTGTTGAGGTTATCACATGCGTTTTATTTTATTGGCATTCGCGCTAATAGGCGTAGCATTTTACATATCCAACCCTCAAGCCTTTGGGGGGAAAAAGAAATTTGAGCTTTCGACGGGCGGGCAAGTTACGCGTAACGAGACTGGCGGCGCCAACTTTGACTTTGCAAAGATCGGCGAAATTGGTGCGGACATGTTTGATTTATTCACAACTGAAC
Source organism: Paracoccaceae bacterium (assembly GCA_013139635.1). Taxonomy (GTDB): domain Bacteria; phylum Pseudomonadota; class Alphaproteobacteria; order Rhodobacterales; family Rhodobacteraceae; genus UBA3077. The sequence goes on along the minus strand of WTAL01000270.1, from coordinate 13,451 downwards.
CTGATGATTCGGCCCCTACCATTGTAGCTGCGGTTGCGAAATCCGATATTGAAGCGACAGAAAGCCATGAAGGCTCCCAAATTCTCAGCGCAATCGATACCCCTGACTTAAGCACGTATGCGGGGCAAATGGCCGCAATTTCGAGCGCCCTTCAGGCAGATCCGATCGCCTCTGCGGCACATATGCACACAGCAATGCAGGCTTGCTTAACCGATAAATCGCCCCCGCAACTGACCAATTATTTTGTCGGGCTTGTGCAGGTTGTTTCGCAAACCTCTCAGCTTCCAGAGGCGCAACAGGCCGAAAGTTTTGCGCAATATAGCGCGCCACTCACGCTGGCCCTTAAAACATGGCTGCAAATTTTACCGGAAGATCAGCGCGTGGCCAATACGCTGGTATTGCAATCCTGGGCGGCGCAACCGCAAGCTTTGGTGGCCTGCAATCAGGCGTGGCTCAGCGCGCGTTAAAGCGCAAACATCGTTTTCCCTAATTTTCAAAGCGCACAGCCTTTCAGGAGGTATTCAATGCTCAGTTTCCATGTTTTAGACGTGTTCACGAAGGCTCCCTTTTCCGGAAACCCCCTTGCGGTGGTGTTGGCGGCTGATGGCTTGTCGGATGCCCAAATGCAGACCATCACCCGCGAGTTCAACCTCTCAGAAACCATTTTTGTGCAAACGCCAGATGACCCCTCGCACACCGCAAAAGTGCGTATTTTCTGCCCGGCCTATGAGCTGCCCTTTGCGGGGCATCCAACGATTGGCTGCGCAATTCTGTTAGCCGAGCGCGCGCATGAAGGTGATTTTGAGTGCGAAATCACTTTAGAGGAAGTTTCGGGTTTAGTGCCTGTGAATGTTTCCCGCGTAGGAGATGATATTCAAGCCGAATTTACCGCGCCCGTGCTGCCCTTGCTTGCGAGCGGCACACCGCCAAGCCCCGAGAGTGCGGCGCGCGCGCTTGGGCTACGGCCTGAAGACATTGGCTTTGCGCAGCATTTGCCAATGCATTGGCAAGGTGGACCAGATTTTCTGTACATCCCTATCGCGTCTCGCGCAGCACTCCGCAAGGCCGCGCCGAGTGCCAGTTGGCTTGAAATGACCGCAAAATCCAAAACCCAGTCGGTTTATATTTATTGCCGTGAGGACGAGGGCTATGCCGCGCGCATGTTTGCGCCCCAGCATGGCATGCCCGAAGACCCGGCGACCGGCTCGGCCAGCGCTATTCTAGCGGCTCAGCTGTTGGCCTCGGGGGCCTTGCCAGAAGGCATTACCCGCATTCCATTAGCACAAGGCAAAGACATGGGGCGCCCAAGCGCCATCGGCCTTACCGCTGATGTCCAAAACGGAGCTTTGCAGCGCATTCGCATAAAAGGCGCTGCCGTGCGGGTGCATCACGGCCAAATCACGGCCTTGCCCTTGTAACTGCGCCAAAACCCGCTAAGTTTCTCCTATGTTTGATACGCTCTTCAAGCGCCTGCGCGCCGAACCCGCTCCCGACCCTTTGGAGGCCAATGATGCCCGCCTTGCCCTCGCGGCCCTATTGGTGCGTCTTGCCCACACAGATCATGATTACGCTGAAAGCGAAAAGACAAAAATCGAAGAGCTTCTGGCTAACAGATATGATCTTTCGCCCACAGAAGCGGAAACCCTGCGCACAGGTGCAGAAGACGTGGAGGCGACGGCTGGAGATACCGTGCACTTAACCCGGCTTATTAAAGCGGCCATCCCCTATGAGGATAGAAAGGCGCTTGTGGTTGATCTGTGGCGCCTTGTGCTGGCCGATGGCACCCGTGATCACACTGAGAACCAATTTTTGCGCTTGGTGGCAAAGCTGGTTGGGGTGAATGATGTGGATAGCGCTATGGCTCGGCAACACGCGGCGAAAAGCTAGGCGGCGCGCCGCAGCACCCTTGGTAAGCGCAAAGTTCGCAGCGCGGCGCGTACGCAATGCTGCAACAAACAGAAACCTCACCGCGCCACTATGGTGCAACTCTGCGCAACAGCACTGACCCCACTGAATACCCAGCCCCAAACGAGCAAATCAGCCCCAGCTCACCATCTTCGATATCTTCTGAGTATTGCGAAAACGCGATGATGGAGCCTGCCGAAGAGGTATTGGCATATTCCTGCAAAATATTGGGCTGCTCCCCCGCTTCCGGCACCCGCCCCAACACTTTCTTTCCAATAAAATCGTTCATCGCTTTGTTGGCCTGATGCAGCCAAAGGCGCTTTAGCTCATCCGCACTGTGTCCCGCATCTTCCAAATGGCTTAGAATGTGCTTGGATACAATCGGCAGCACTTCTTTAAACACCTTCCGGCCATTTTGCATAAACTGCATATCCCGGCGGTCCGCCACGCCATCAGGCCGGTTGCGGCGCAAAAATCCGTTATTATTACGGATGTTATTGGAGAACTTCGTAAGGCACTTCGTCGAAACAACTTCAAAATGCGGCCCCGACACATCCTCTTTCCGCTCAATCAACGTCGCCGTGCACACATCACCAAAAATGAAGTGGCAATCTCGGTCGCGCCACTCCAAATGGCCAGACGTCACCTCGGGGTTCACCACCAAAATGGCCTTTGCCGAGCCCGCGCGGACCATATCACTGGCAGCTTGAATACCAAAGGTAGCCGACGAGCAGGCGACATTCAGATCAAACCCAAAGCCTTCAATGCCAAGCAGGTCTTGCACCTCGATCGCAATCGCCGGATAGGCCCGCTCCAGATTGGAGGCCGCAACGATCACGGCATCCACATCGGCGGCGGTTTTCCCCGCCTGCGCCAGCGCCTTATGGCAAGCATCCAAGGCCATTTCGGCCATTATCCCCGGCTCATCATCACTGCGCTGCCTTAGGGTCGGATACATCCGGTCAGGGTCCAGAATGCCGGATTTATTCATCACATGCCGCCGCTCAATGCCGCTGGCCGCAAAAATAAATGCGCTGGAGGATTGTGGCACTTCCGCCACCTCTCCCGCCGCAATTTCATCGGCATGTGCGGCGTTAAACTTGTCGGCATAGGCATTAAAGGCCACCACCAATTCGTCATTGGTAATCACCTCTTCAGGAGTAAAAACTCCGGTGCCGGAAATAACGGGCTGGTGCATGGCAGGCTCCTGATTGCTCCCCCCTATTTGACCCCGTATCGGCCCAGCGGTCAAGCAATCAAGGCCGCCCTTACCTTAAGGTAAGGCGCTCTGCGCCCTGTGTCGCAGTAAAGCCGCATAAAAGGGCTATGAATTACGGGCAATCCTGCCTAAAAGGGCGCAAATCCAAAGCGCAGGAGATGTCCATGCCCACCGAGACCGCCGCCGAGCCGGCTATCACCACCGAAATTATCCGTAAGCACGGGCTGAATCAGGCTGAATTCCAGCTTATTCGGGAGCTAATTGGCCGAGAGCCTACATGGACCGAGCTGGGCATTTTTAGTGCGATGTGGAATGAGCATTGCTCCTACAAGTCGTCCAAGCTGTGGCTGAAAACTCTGCCGGTTGAGGGCCCTCAGGTTATTTGCGGCCCGGGGGAAAACGCGGGCATCGTTGATATTGGCGACGGCCAGTGCGTGGTTTTTAAAATGGAAAGCCATAACCACCCGAGCTATATCGAGCCCTACCAAGGTGCAGCCACCGGCATTGGCGGCATTTTGCGTGATGTGTTTACCATGGGCGCGCGGCCGATTGCAGCCATGAATGCGCTGAGTTTTGGTGAGCCATCCCACCCTAAAACCCGCCAGCTTGTGCATGGCGTGGTGGAAGGCATTGGCGGCTATGGCAATTGCTTTGGCGTGCCAAATGTGGGCGGCGAAACGCGGTTTCACAAAAGCTATAACGGTAATTGCTTGGTGAATGCCTTTGCGGCGGGCCTCGCGAATACCGACGAGATTTTCTATTCCGCCGCTTCTGGTGTTGGCATGCCCGTGGTTTACCTCGGCGCCAAAACGGGCCGAGACGGCGTGGGCGGTGCCACTATGGCCAGCGCTGAATTTGATGACACCATCGAGGAAAAACGCCCCACCGTGCAGGTGGGCGACCCCTTCACCGAAAAGCGCCTGATGGAGGCCACGCTGGAGCTTATGCAAACCGGCGCGGTGATTTCGATTCAGGATATGGGCGCGGCAGGGCTTACCTGCTCGGCAGTTGAAATGGGAGATAAAGGCGGGCTAGGCGTAATTTTGGACCTTGAAAAGGTGCCGTGCCGCGAGGAAGAAATGACCGCCTATGAGATGATGCTTAGCGAGAGCCAAGAGCGGATGCTGATGGTGCTGCGCCCTGAAAAAGAAGCCGAAGCCAAGGCAGTGTTTGATAAATGGGACCTCGATTTTGCCATCGTTGGCGAGACCATTGCGGAGGACCGTTTTCTGGTGCGCCTGCATGGCGAGATTAAGGCCGACCTGCCGCTGAAAGCGCTCTCGGGCGAAGCCCCCGAATATGACCGCCCATGGGTGGAAACCCCCACACCTGCGCCCTATACCGATGTGCCCGATATTTCCCCCGCCGAAGCGCTGTTGGCGCTGGTTGGCTCGGCTAATCATGGCAGCAGAGCGTGGATTTGGGAGCAATATGACCACATGGTGCTGGCCGATACCGTTATCCGCCCTGGTTCTGATGCGGGTGTTGTGCGGGTGCATGGCACCGCGAAAGCGCTAGCATTCACGAGCGACGTAAACCCGCGTTTTTGCTTTGCCAACCCTGTTGAAGGCGGCAAGCAGGCCGTGGCGGAAGCTTATCGCAACCTGTGCGCCACAGGGGCCAAGCCCTTGGCCACAACCGATAATCTCAACTTTGGCAACCCTGAGAAGCCTGAAATCATGGGCCAGCTTGTGGGCTGTATCAAAGGTATTGGTGAGGCCTGTCTCGCGCTTGATATGCCCATCGTTTCCGGCAATGTTTCGCTATACAATGAAACCGATGGCACGGGCATTCACCCGACCCCGACCATCGGCGCGGTCGGGCTGTTGAGCAGCCCTGACGAAATTATCCGCATGAAGCCGCAAAGCGGTGAAAAGCTTGTATTGCTCGGGGAAACCCATGGGCATTTGGGCCAGTCAGCTTTGCTGGCTGACGTGTTTAACCAAGAGATAGGTGACGCGCCAAAAGTGGATTTAGGCGCCGAGCGTAAAGCCGGAGAGTTGGTGCGCAGCCTGCATAAAGCTGGGCTGCTTTCAGCGGTGCATGATGTATCGGACGGCGGCATTGCGCTAGCAGTGACTGAAATGTGCCTCGCTGGAAATACGGGCGTGGAAGTTGCGAATCCAAGCACCCTGCCCGCGATTCAGTTCCTCTTTGCCGAGGATCAAGCGCGGTATCTTGTGAGCGTGCCGGACGCAAAGCTTGAAGTGCTTTTGGAAGCCGCCGGAAAAGCAGGCGTACCAATACAAAGCCTCGGCCAATTTGGCGGAGATTTTGTTGCGTTGGCCGATGCCTTTATTCCGCTTACGGCGGTGAAAGACGCGTTTGAAAGCGGGCTGCCAGCCTTGGTCGCCTGAAACTGCGCCAAACCGCCCCTTGAACCGCGTGCCAAATTGGACTAAATAACCTACTAAATTAGTAGGAGTATCCAAATGGCGATTGCAGCCGATAAAATCGAAGCGCTGATAAAAGAAGCCTTCCCCACCGCCGAAGTGCGTATTGATGACCTCGCCGGAGACGGCGCGCATTATGCGGCCAGCGTGGTGGCGGAGGAGTTCAAAGGCCTGAACCGCGTAAAACAGCATCAGCTGGTGTATAAAGCGCTTAAAGGCAAAATGGACGGTCCGTCGGGCGAGCTTCATGCCCTCGCGCTCACCACAAAAGCGCCCACATAATGCTGGCGCTGCAAGTATTTGGCGGCATCGCCGTTGTTATCGGCCTTGCCCTATTGGTTGAGCTTTGGCTCAAACGAGGCAAGGCCCCACGGCCCTTGGCCGAACGGATGCGCAGCGGCATGAAAGACAGACCAGATACCGAAAAACCACTTGGCATGGAAGCCACAGACCTTGAAAGCGTAGAAAAAGCGCAAAAGCTCAACGAGATTTCCGCGCTGAAAAGCATGAATGTAAGATTCAAATAGAACCGAAAAGGAAGACCAAATGACAACTCCAGCCGAACAAATCCAAGCCGACATTACAGATAATGCCGTTGTGTTTTTTATGAAAGGCACCTCTGAAGCCCCACAATGTGGCTTTTCTAGCCGTATTGCCGGCGTGCTAAACTTCATGGGCATCGAATATAAAGACGTAAACGTACTTGCTGATGAGGGCATTCGCCAAGGCATCAAGGAGTTTTCTGACTGGCCAACCATACCGCAGCTTTATGTAAAAGGCGAGTTTGTAGGCGGCTGTGATATCGTTACTGAGATGGTGCTTTCAGGCGAGCTAGACACGCTTTTGGAAGAAAATGGCATCGCGTTTAGTAAAGAAGCTGCTGACAAAGTGCGCGAAGCCAACGGCTAAGGCCGCCGAGCGTAGCGAGGCCACCGCCCAAACGTCTTTGTTCTGTTGCGAAGCAACAGGGCATGGACGGAGGGTTCCCCGCTGACCTACGGGCAACGCACCCAGCCACAAGCTAGGTGCGCCTTTGCTTCGGGGAGGCCACTTAGATTGGTTATGGGGGGCAAGTAGCCGCCCATCCCCCCGCTCAGCAAAGGCGTGTTTTTGCAAGCAAAAACCTTTGCCCTAACGGGCCATGGCCTCGGCTTCGCCTCGGTGGAAAGTATGTGAAAGGAGGCCGCACACCTATGTGCGGCCTTTAGCTTTTAAGCAGCTGTAAACAAGCGCGGCGTAAATAGCCCGCTGTCTTTATACCCGTGCAGTGTTTTAGCAGCGGCCAGAATGGCAAGGTCTGCCAATGGTTCTAGCAAAACAACCAGCATGTAAGCCGCACCAAACGAGGCAACCGATGCGAGGTTTTCCACCCCAAACCCTTGACCATAAAGCGCCCAAAAGGCCACCCAGCTCACAATGCCCGCCTGAAAGGTGGTCGAAAGCTTAAGCGCCTGCATATAGGAAATATCCTTGTAGGCCGTGCCTTTAGGGATAATCCGTGCAGCCAGAAGGCTCATGGCATAGAGCGGCACCAGCAGCGTGGTGAGGTTAATGCCGTATTGCGGCAGATCTGTTGGCGCAAAAAGCAGCCCTTGCAGCAAAAGCCCGGCCGCAAGGCCGATCATGGCTGGCGCGCGGCCAAACAGCAAAAACAGAGTGGAGCCGAGGATGAGGTGCACTTCAGATACGCCAACCGGATGGTGTGGCAAAACCTGAAAAAAGCTAAACACAGCGGCGGTGCTGATTACGCTCCGCGTGACCAGTGAAGCAAGGCCGCCTTCTTTGGCAGTATCCGCTGCCAGCTTTGCCGTAAGGCCAGCCGCCCCAGCTGCTGTTGCGGCCCCTAGCGCCATTTTTGCGCCGTCTACGACGCCCGGTTCAATATGCATGATATGTCCTTTCTTTGGCGCACGACCCCGCGCGCCGATTGAGAGAAGCATGCGGGAGCGGATGGCCAAAGCCATAGGAACCGCCCGCCGCAGTGCCGTTTTACCATATGGCCGGTCTCCGGGCTTATGCGTGGCTTACACCTACTTGGCCGCCTTCCCGTGCTTGCAGCACAGTGACATATGGCCAGTTTTACGCATCTACCGTTGCGGGGGCAGCGTCGGATTTGCCATAAAGGCTCACCGATCTTCCCGTTTCACCTGAGCGGGTATCCCGAACAGGCACCAAGTGGATATATAAGGGTTACGGTAGGGTTGGCTTTGTGTCAAGAACTCTGCTTTGCCGTATTTAAGCCGATGTATCAATCATCGCTTCAATTCTGGCCACGCTTTTGCCTAAGCTTGCCGAAACCTCTTCGCTATTGCTAAACAGGTCCTCTTCCGCTGGTTCGGGCTGCTTATTCATTTCAACGGTCATTTCGGCCAGTTTGGCCTCACTTTCCAGCAGCCGGTCTTCTAGCGTTTTCAGGCGTGTATCGCTCAGCTGGCAGGCCGTCTCCATCTCTTTAGTGCGGTCAGCTAGCATTAACCCAGCCATAAGCAGCATCCGAGATTCAGGCACCCGCCCGATAGCATCTTCCAGCCGCCGCGCCTCCACGGCCAGCATTTCAGCGGCCATTTTCAGGCTGGCCTCTTCGCCGGGGTCACAGGCCAGCGTAAAGCTCCGCCCGCCAATTTCGAGTATTATCTCAGGCATTTTCTTCGGCCTCCATCAGCGGTTTCAGGTGCGCCAGCAAGGTATCCAGCTCCGCCATATCGGCCTTGCGCTTTTCCTTCAGCATTTCCAGCTCAGCCCTCAAATCAAGGATCTCCCGCGCGTCGGCCTTGCATTGCAAAGCTAGCGTATCCACTGCCGTTTCCAGCCGTTTCGCCAGTGTTTCCAGATCATCCATGCGCGCCTCCCTCAACCCGAATCGTGTAATCGCGCTATAATAGCGTTAATTTCAGGATTTGCCGCCTTAATTTGCGATTTACCACCAGCCAACTGCTTGACGCGCCCAAACGGCCTGCTAACAAGGCTTAAGCCTCAATCATAATCCGGAGAGTCCCGTGGAAATAGCTGATCTAAAATCCCGTCACCCCAACCACTTCGCCAAAGCCACCGCTCTGCGGATGCTGGCGGTTGACGCCGTGCAAGCCGCCAATTCCGGCCACCCTGGCATGCCAATGGGCATGGCCGACGTTGCCACGGTGCTTTTCAGCAACCACCTGAAGTTTGACGCCAGCCAGCCAAACTGGCCAGACCGCGACCGTTTTGTGCTGTCCGCAGGCCATGGCTCCATGCTGATCTACGGGCTGCTGCACCTTACGGGCTATCAGCAGATGACGATCGAAGAAATCAAGAATTTCCGCCAAAAGGGCGCGCGCACGGCGGGCCATCCCGAATATGGCCATGCAGAGGGTATTGAAACCACCACCGGCCCCCTCGGCGCAGGCCTAGCCACTGCCGTTGGCATGGCCATGGGCGAGGCCTCAATGCAGGCCCGCTACGGCAAAAAAATCGTGGACCACCACACCTATGTAATCGCCGGAGACGGCTGCCTGATGGAAGGCATTTCCCAAGAAGCCATCGCGCTGGCCGGTATGCAGCGCCTCGGCAAGTTGATTGTGCTCTGGGATGATAACGGCATCACAATTGACGGCGCCGTGTCCCTTTCTGACACCACCGACCAGCTCACTCGTTTTGAGGCCTCCGGCTGGAGCGTGTTCTCCTGCGACGGCCATGACCCAGACGCGATTGACCGCGCCATCACCCAAGCCAAGCAATCCCCCAAGCCCTCGCTGATTGACTGCAAAACCCATATTGGCTTTGGCTCGCCCAGCAAGCAAGACACCTCTGCCGCCCACGGCGCGCCAATGGGTGTTGAGGAAATCAAGAAAATCCGCGCGGCGTTTAGCTGGCCACACGCGGCCTTTGAAATCCCCGCTGACGTGCTCTCAGACTGGCGCGAAACTGGCGCGCGCGGCCAGAGCGATGCTTCAGCATGGGCTGAGCGTCGGGCCGCGCTATCGGCCTCGAAGCAAGCAGAGTTTGACCGGATTATCGCAGGTGATGCGCCTAAGAAGCTTTCGGCGGCCATCAAGGCGTTTAAAAAGCAGATTTCCGAAGAAGCCCCTAAAATGGCCACCCGTAAATCTTCTGAGGCCGTGCTGGCTGTCATCAACAAAGTGATGCCCGAAACCATCGGCGGCTCGGCAGACCTGACCGGCTCCAATAACACCTATACCGAGGGTCTCGGCGTGTTTGACGATAGCAACCGCAAGGGCCGCTATATCAATTACGGCATCCGAGAGCACGGCATGGCCGCGGCCATGAACGGCCTCGCGCTGCACGGCGGTTGCGCGCCATATGGCGGCACCTTTATGGTGTTCTCTGATTACATGCGCGGCGCAATGCGACTCAGCTCCCTGATGGGGCTGCGCGTGCCTTATGTGCTGACGCATGACAGCATCGGCCTTGGGGAAGACGGCCCGACCCACCAGCCGGTGGAGCACCTCGCCATGATGCGCGCAACGCCAAACCTCAACGTTTTCCGCCCCGCAGATACAGTGGAAACTGCTGAGGCATGGGAAATTGCCATGACCAGCAAAACCACGCCTTCAGCGCTGGCACTCACCCGCCAAGGGCTGCCAACCGTGCGCACCACGCACAAAACTAAAAACCTGACGGCACAAGGCGCTTATGTGCTAGCTGATGCGGAAGGCAAGCGGCAAGTCATCCTTATGGCCTCTGGTTCTGAAGTTGAAATCGCTCTGGCCGCACGGGATATTCTGCAAGCTAAGGGCATCGGCACCCGCGTGGTTTCCATGCCGTGCTGGGAGCTGTTTGAGGCGCAAGACGAGAAGTACCGCAAGCGCGTGCTGCCTGCTGGACCTGTGCGCGTGGCTGTTGAAGCTGGTGGCCGACTCGGTTGGGATCGTTGGCTATGCGGCGAGCGCGGCAAGCACAACAAAGCGGCGTTTGTCGGGATGGAGAGCTTTGGCGCTTCGGCTCCGATTAAAGAGCTTTACGAAATGTTTGGCATTACCGCTGAAAATGTAGCAGCCCAAGCTGAGGCATTGCTATAGTTTAACGCTAAACCTTCCCCCGCGCGCCTTGCCGCGCGCGGGGGGATTTTCCATAATTCGACCACACACCTAATGGGGGTGCGACATGAACACACGCTGGGCACTCGGTATATTCCTTTTAATTATAGGCATTTTTGCGCTAGACCATTTCTATCTGGAATGGAACCTGCCTGTAGTTTTGGGAACCCAGCTGGTGCGCGTCCTTGAGTGGATGGCCATCTGGCGATAATCCCGCAGGCAAAACGGGAGTGAAAAAATGAGCTGGAAAACTTTGGATGATATGTCGCTAAGCGGCAAAACTGTGCTGACCCGCGTGGATATCAACGTGCCGGTCGAAAATGGTCGCGTAACAGATGCAACGCGCATTGAGCGGATCAAACCCACGATTGACGATATTTTGGCCGCAGGCGGCAAGCCTGTGCTAATGGCCCACTTTGGCCGCCCCGGCGGCAAGCCTGTGGCTGAGTTTAGCCTGGGGCAATTGCGTGAGGCCGTTGCCAACACCCTCGGCCACCCAGTAGAGTTCTGCGATGAGACCATCGGCGATAAAGCCGCTGCCGCCATTGCTGCCCTGCCCGCTGGCACAGTTCTGCTGCTGGAAAACACCCGTTTTAATGCAGGCGAAACCAGCAACGACACTGACTTTGCCGCGTCCCTCGCCGCCCTTGGCGATGTTTACTGCAACGACGCTTTCTCAGCCGCGCACCGCGCACATGCCTCAACTGAGGCGCTCGCCCGCCTGCTGCCCGCCTGTGCTGGCCGCCTGATGCAAGCTGAGCTGAGCGCCCTTGAAGCCGCACTTTCCAAGCCTGAGCACCCTGTGGTGGCCGTGGTTGGTGGCGCAAAGGTTTCCACCAAGCTCGACCTTTTGGGCAACCTCATTCCGAAGGTTGACCAGATTGTTATTGGCGGCGGCATGGCCAACACCTTCCTTGCGGCCCAAGGCATAGACGTAGGTAAATCCCTTTGCGAACATGACCTTGCGGACACTGCTCGGGATATTATTGCGCGGGCCAAAGCTGCAAATTGCGAGCTTATTTTACCCGTCGATGTGGTAGTGGCTTGGGAATTTGCCGCCAATACCAAATCAGAAACCGTGGCCGCGGATGCCTGCCCTGCGGATGCGATGATCTTGGACGCCGGCCCAAAATCGGTCGAGGAAGTTGGCAAGGTTTTTGCCGCTGCCAAAACCCTTGTATGGAATGGCCCGCTAGGCGCATTTGAAATCGAGCCTTTCAACATGGCCACCGATGCCGCCGCCCTAAAGGCCGCCGAGCTAACCCGCGCAGGCACTCTTAGCTCTGTTGCTGGTGGCGGTGACACCGTGGCCGCGCTGAACAACTCAGGCGCCGCGAAAGACTTCACGTATATTTCCACCGCTGGCGGGGCTTTCCTTGAATGGCTAGAAGGCAAAACCTTGCCCGGCGTTGCCGCGCTCGAAGGCTAATCCGGCCGGTGATGGCCCAATTCCACATCATCCAGCAACATTACCGCCGCCATATCGGTGGCGGTAATGCCCAACTCAAAGCTGTTAAGCAGCGACCCGACAGAAGGCAACGTCTGCATTTCACCATCCAGCACTAGAACCCCATCTTGCCATACCTGCACCGGTCCACGGACCTCATCTAAACCAATGTGCACCACCAGTTCAAACCAACGACCCAAGGGAATTTCGGCCACCTGCTGGCGTAAGCGCGGTTTGCTACCCGCCTTTAGTTCAACCCCGAAATAGCGCTGCCCATCAATCACGACTCGAATACCCGGGCTACCGCGCACGTTATTATCTTCGAAATCCACCAGCGAATATGGCACCCCGTTTTCAAACAGAAATCGCCCGCGAAACCACAGATCGTCGCCGCTTACAAACCACATCTGACCCGTTAGGATATCCGCCTTGCTGGTCACCATGCCCACAGACGGCTGAACCGCAACAAAACGCGCAGCCCCCTGCCCCACGGCTACGTTTTCACGCTCAGCCAACACTTGGTTATCAATGAAATCCGCCCCCTCGTGAATTACCGCCCGGCCAAGCGCGATATAATCTGCGACCTTGGGCGTTGCTGGAGATTGTAGGGTCATCTGCTTCCAGCGCCTTTCACCAAACCAGTTGCGGAAATCCGGATCCTCAAACCCAAAGGAAAAATGTTTATAAAGCCGCCCCGTTTGCTCTCTTGCGCGCACAGAAACATAGTCGTCGGTTTCTTCAATTATGGTTACAAAGTCCAGGGTTTCGCCTTTTGAAACCTGTGTTAAAGAAAAGGAAATGGCAACAAATAGTGCCACGGACAGGCTGATAATCACCGCTTTTCTATTCCGTAAGTTTAATAGCAAATTTGTTTTCCTCCACTGTGCGGCCGAATTTAACATATTTTTTGCCACTCCGATACGATTCGGGATTCACAAATCGAATCACTTGTGCCATGATTCAGCTTATCCGGCGCTAGATCGGGCTTTTTGAGGCAGTGTAATGAATGACTCCGGTAAATCTCGGCATGTGATCGGCTACCTGACATCTGTCAGTGTTGTGGCCTTGGTCGCCTATTTCTCATACTCGGCTATTCAAGGCCCTTACGGTATGCTTACCCTCTTTAAAATCGAGACAAAAGAGGCGCAGTTGCATTTACAGCTTGAGGCTTTGGAACGCGAGCGCACTGTCGCTGAGAACCGCGCCTACCGGCTTTCGGACGAATACCTGGACCTCGACTTGCTGGATGAGCAGGCCCGTAAGGTGCTTGGCCTTATTCGTGGTGACGAAATAATCGTTCAGTAGCCCTGCCCTTTTCGCAGCTTTATTGTTTTGCATGGCTCTATGCAAAAAATGCATGTGACAACCTGTCCGCCTGCTGTATACTGTAGTTTAACGATAAACTACCCGTAGGAGGCCCGCATGGCCAGAGCCAAAAAAGCAAATGTAAATGC
>WTAL01000116.1 GCA_013139635.1 Paracoccaceae bacterium | reverse complement strand
TATCATCGCCGCCATGCAAGGCCTAACGGACAACCCGACCACAGCCCAAGACCTCACCCGCCTTAAATCCATGCCTAACCGCCCCCTGCGCTCCGCCGCCTGAAAGCCTTGATATGTTTGCTATTTTTACCGCCTTCGCTGACCTCGTCACCTATGACCTGCTCGGCCTCGCCCCCGAAACCCGTTTCGCCCACGCGCTGCACTTCTTCCTAGAAGACACCACCAAGATCTTCTTTCTCCTCACCGTCATCGTTTTCGCCATCGGCTTTTCCGCGCCCTGCTCACGCCCGAGCGGGTCCGCAAAGTCGTCGCTGGTCGCCCGCGCTACGTCTCCTACCCGCTCGCCGTTGGCCTCGGCGCCGTCACCCCGTTTTGCTCCTGCTCCTCGGTGCCGCTCTTCATCGGCTTCCTTGAAGCCCGCATTCCCCTCGGCGTCACCATGGCTTTCCTCATTGCCTCCCCAATGATTAACGAAGTCGCCGTCGTCGTCCTCGCCGCCACCATCGGCTGGAAATACGCCCTGCTCTATGTCGCCGCTGGCCTTACCGTCGGCATCATCGGCGGCCTCCTGATCGAGTTCCTGAAGCTGGAAAAATGGGTGGAAGAATACGTTTGGAAGATCAAAATGGGCGAAGCCGCCCTGCAAAAAGCCAATACCAGTTTTAAAGCCCGCATCGGCTATGCCTTTGAGCAGGTTAAAGAAATCCTAGGCCGCATCTGGATCTACGTTTTCATCGGCATTGGCATTGGCGCCGCCCTGCATGGCTACATCCCCGAGAGCTTCTTCGTAAAATACGCTTCCGCCGACAACCCCTTCGCCGTCCCCGCCGCCGTGCTCACCGGCATTCCGCTATACTCAAACGCCACCGGCGTTATCCCCATCGTCGAGGCGCTGCTGGCCAAAGGCGTACCGCTTGGCACCGTGCTGGCCCTCATGATGTCGGTCGCCGCCATTTCCCTGCCGGAAATGATTATCCTGCGCAAAGTGCTCAAGCCCCAGCTTATCGCCACCTTCACCGGCATCCTGTTTGTATCTTTCATCACCGTTGGCTACCTGTTCAACGCAATCATCGTCTATTAGGAGACTCCCATGAAAACCTTCAAAGTCCTCGGCTCCGGCTGCAAAAAATGCGCAAATACTGCTGATCTGATCGAGCTGAAAGCCAAAGCGGCAGGCGTTGAGATCGAAATCATCAAGGTCACCGATATGGGAGAGATCATGGGCTACGGCGTTATGTCCACCCCCGGCGTGGTGCTAGACGAGGCCCTCGTGCACGCGGGCGGCATGCCAACGCCAGCGCAGGTTGAGGATTGGGTGAAGGGCTGAGAGGCCACTTTTTGCCAATACGCATACCAGCGCCCCCCCGTTTAAGCTTGACTTCGGAGGAGGATCACCCAGACTTGAGGCCCGCACAATCAGCGCCCTCCAGCGCAGGTTTTTCCACTTGCCTCCAATACAGAGACCATACAATGGCCACGCCCCCCGCCGAAACCGACAATCTGATCGCAGAAGTCCGCGCCCTGCGTGCCGAAATCGAAACCTTCAATAACCATCGGTTTGTGCGTGTGCAAAACAAGCCGTGGCGGCTGTTTTTCAATCGTTTTCTTATGGGGCTAGCCATGGGGTTTGGCACGGTTTTTGGCGCGACCGTTTTGGTTTCTGTGGTGATCTATTCACTGCAAGGCATAGACTGGTTGCCCATTATCGGCGATTGGGCCAGCGAGATCGCCACCCAGATGAAGGGTGAAATGGGCCAAAACGCGCAGCCTTGAGTTAGCGCGCTACTTGGGCATGCCGCCCGCAAGCCCTGTGGCAACAAAACACTTAACTTTGGCGTAGAACTAATATACAGTTATTTGAATACTTTGTTATGTGTCTGTTTTACAGCCATAATCATGAATATATTGCGCGCGCATCTAAGGCTTACTTAAGCCGCCCGCCTTTTTGGGGAGTGTCGAATGTATCGACGTGTCAATTCTGGCCGCTTTATTGGCCTGACAACATTTCTGATCGTTGTCGTTATGGCCATTTTCACGTGGGTTATGTGGGGCATGGCCAAGCAGGTTTTTGTGCTGTCCGATGTGATGATTCAAATGAATGAAAACATGGATGCGATGACCGGCGCCGTCGTAGGCATGTCCACCGATATAAAGGTTATGAACACAACCATTTCCAGCATGGCCACAGATATTCACACCATGAGCGGCAGTGTTGTTTCGATGGACACCTCCATCACGGGCATGACCAGCGATATTTCAGTGATGGCCGAAGCCATTCCCGAAATGAACGCCATCATGCTCAACATGTCTCAATCCGTCGGCAAAATGTCATATGATCTTGGGTTGGCCGCTTACGCGTTTAGCCAGCCGATGTCATATATGTGGGGGAATGTGATGCCCTTCTAGCCATGTGGGGCAAATTGCCATGTATTCACATTCAAATATGTGTATATGGTAAGCACAATCAAATGAATGTGTGGTGGCCGTAAAGAATAGATTTATAAAATAGGTCGGCTATAGTAGATTTAAGGACGCCGTAAGCGGCGCAATGCTATGTAAGGGGAGAAGGATGCGGGTAAATGTAATGCTTTCAGGGCTGGCTGGTGCAGCTTTGGTCATGGCGTCGGGCGTGATCGCGCAGGAAAACAACGCGAATCAATTCCAGACAGCGGTTGTGAGCACCGCCCAAATCGGCGGCTCCGCTACAGTGGGTGGCACGGTTATCCCGTTTAAAGAAGTTACAATCTCAGCCCAAATCCCCGGTGCCATCACCTCGATGGCCGGTATTGAAGGCACTCGCGTAGCCGAAGGCGAGGTTCTGATCACAGTGGATGACGCCGATATCGTCGCCCAGCGTAACGCCGCCCTCGCGCGGGTTTACCAAGCGCAAGCTGGCCTGCAAAACGCCCAAATGCAATATACCCGAGAGCTGTACTCCCCCCGCAGTAACTCCGTTTCCACCATGCCCGGCATGGGTATGCCCAGCATGTTTGACCAATTCTTCACCCGTGGCTTTTCCGATGCTATGGGCCAGAGCGACTCAGCGCTAGAACGCCAAGCCGATCTTTATGCGCAAACTTCTGGCGTAGACCAAGCCCAAAGCGGCGTGATGCAGGCACAAGCCATGGTCGAAGCGCTTGATGTGCAGCTGCGGGACGCCACACAAATCGCCCCATTTGATGGCGTTATCATTCAGCGCATGGTCGAAGTGGGAGATAACGTCCAGCCCGGCATGCCAATGCTGAAATTCGCCTACACTGATTATTTGCGCGTAGAAGCCGATGTGCCCGTGCGCCTCGCCGCTGGCCTGACTGAGGGCGTCATCGTCCAAGCACGGCTGGATATCGGCGGCGCGCCCATCGAGGCCCGCGTTGCCCAAATCTTCCCCATCGCCGACCAAGCGCGCCATACCGTTAAAATTAAGTTTGACCTCCCCTACGGCACCCCCGGCGGCCCGGGTATGTATGTTGAGGTAACAGTGCCCGACACCTCCATTCCGGTGCAAGGCCAAGCGGCTGTGCCCACGGCAGCGCTAGTATGGCGCGGCTCTCTCCCTTCGGTTTTTGTGCTGATAGACGGCAAGCCATCCCTGCGCCTCGTGCGCGTTGGCTACCCGATCGGCGAAGATCATGTTTCCGTTATTTCGGGCCTGAGCGGCGGTGAAACCGTCATCCTCAACCCTCCTGCCACGCTGGTTTCGGGTGGCAATTAACATATTAGGGAGGGTTTAACGATGAGTGACGCACCAAACGACGACACGCCAAAGACAGGGTTTTCCGCCAAGCTAGGCCTTGCCGGAGCCATGGCCAAAGGCTTCATCGCCTCGCCGCTTTCGCCGCTTTTGCTGGTCGCCTGCCTTGGCCTCGGCATCATGGGCCTCATTTCCACCCCGCGCCAAGAAGACCCGCAAATCTCGGTGCCGATGGTTGATATTTTCTTCTCCTACCCCGGTGCCACCGCTACCCAAGTCGCCTCCCTCGCCACCGACCCGCTAGAGCGAATGCTCTCCGAAATTCCGGGTGTTGACCACGTTTATTCCGTGTCAGAGCGCGGCGGTGCCATGGTTACCGTGCAGTTTGATGTGGGTGAGGAACTTGGCCCTTCACTCGTTAAACTCAACGACAAAATCCAGTCCAATCTTGATAGCATCCCCCCCGGCGTCTCCCAACCCCTTATCAAGCCCAAAGGCATTGATGATGTGCCAGTGGTAACGCTCACACTATGGTCACACACGGTAGACGACGCCGCCCTGCGCTCGCTGGGCCTAGACGTAATTCAAGCCGTAAAGCAAAGTGACGGCACAGCCCAAACCTTTGTGGTTGGTGGCCGCAGCAATGCCCTAAGCATTGAGATTTTCCCCGAGCGCCTTGCGGGCTTTGGCATCGGCTTAGACGAGCTGGCCATGACCATCCGCAACGCCAATTCCGCGCGCGATGTTGGCTCGGTTGAAAGTGGAGACAGCACCTTCACCATCTATACCGGCGATTTTTTACGCACAAAGCAAGACGTTGAGAACCTGATGGTCGGCGTGGCCAGCGGCTCGCCCACCTATATTCGTGATATCGCCTTGGTGACAGATGGCACCCGTGACGCCAGCAATATCGTGTCCTACTACACTGGCCCCGCCTACGCTGACCTGCATAGCTCCGAGCAGCTCGCCCCCAATGGTTCCGCCGCCGTAACCATCGCTTTTGCCAAGAAAAACGGCTCCAACGGTGTGTCCGTGGCCCAGTCGATCCTTGATAAGGTTGAGCAGCTTAAAGGCACGCTTATCCCTGATGACGTCAATGTTGAAATCACGCGAAATTACGGCGAATCCGCCAATGAAAAGGTCAACGAGCTGCTGTTTAAGCTCTTCATCGTAACCGCCGCCGTGACCCTGCTCATCTGGGTTACGCTCGGCATGCGCGCCGCCATTGTGGTGCTGGTCGTTATCCCGATCGTGATTTTGATGACCGTATTTGTGGCCTGGATTCTAGGCTTCACCATTGACCGCGTCTCCCTTTTCGCCCTCATTTTCTCCATCGGTATTCTGGTGGATGACGCCATTGTGGTGGTCGAAAACATCTATCGCCGCTGGTTAGAGATCGGTGAATGCTCCGAAGAGTGCTCGGTAGACGCCGTGCGCGAAGTGGGCAACCCCACCATTCTCGCCACCTTCACCGTTATCGCCGCCCTGCTGCCCATGGGTTTTGTAACCGGCATGATGGGCCCCTATATGGCCCCCATTCCGGCCCTCGGTTCCGTCGCCATGCTGCTCTCTCTCTTTGCCGCGTTCATCTTTACCCCGTGGTTGGCGCAGCAAATCAAGCCCACCATTAAGGGCCTCGAAAAAGCGCAAAAGAGCGAGCATAAGCAAGCCGAGTGGCTACACGGTTTCTTCCGTAAGCTCCTCATCCCGCTCATCACCAAGCGCATCGTTGGCTGGGGCTTTGCGGCTGGCCTTATCATCGTTTTCATGCTCAGCCTGCTGCTGTTTTATACCACCGCCGTTACGGTAAAAATGCTGCCGAAAGACAATAAGCCCGAGTTTAACGTCACCGTTAATATGCCCGACGGCACCGCCCTTCCGGTCACCGCCAATGTCATCAGCCAGCTCGCCGAAGAGCTGCGCCACATTCCCGAAGTCACCGCCCTGCAAACCTATACCGGCACCGCCAGCCCGTTTAATTTTAACGGCCTCGTGCGCCATACATACCTACGTAACAAGCCGTGGATGGGCGATATTCAGGTGCAGCTACAGCACAAAGGCGACCGCGAGCGCGGCTCTGAAGAGCTCGCCGTGTTGGCCCGCGAAATGCTAACGCCAATCGCCACCCGCCTTGGTGCCCGCATTGAAGTGATCGAAATGCCGCCCGGCCCACCCGTGCTGCAAACCATGGTGGCTGATATTTACGGCCCCGATGCCGAAACCCGCCGCGAAGTTGCGCGCGCGGTTGAGCGTATGTTTAACGAAGCCGAAACCATCACAGATGCCGACAGCTACCTGCAAATGCCCTATGAAAGCTGGCGCTTTGTGATCAACCGCGAGAAAGCCTCACGGCGCGGCGTTTCGGTTGAGACCATCAACCGGCAGCTCGAAATGGCCATGGGTGGCTTTATTCTGGGTGATACCAAAATGGAGCGGGCCTTGGAGCCGCGCTTTATTATCCTGCAAATGCCTTTGGCGCTCCGCAGCCAGTTTGGCCGCATTGGCCAGCTGCCCATTCCTACCTCTACCGGCAATATGATCCCGCTTACGGAACTCGGCCATTTTGAACCCTTCCAAATGGATGACCCAGTTTACCATAAAGACCTGCGCGCGGTTGAATACGTAACCGGCGAAGTCACAGGGCGCCTCGGCGCGCCTATCTACGGCATCCTAGAAATGGAAGCCCTGCTGGATGACTACGTGTCCCCCGACGGTGTGCGCGTAGAAACCAACTTCCTATCCCCGCCTGACGACAGCCGCCAATCGGCGCTGGAGTGGACCGGAGAATGGACGGTAACCTACGTAACCTTCCGCGATATGGGCATCGCTTTTGGCGTCGCCCTCATCCTGATCTACATCCTTGTTGTGTGGGAATTCGGCAACTTCACCATGCCCGCCATTGTGATGTTCCCCATTCCGCTCACCCTTATCGGCATCGTCCCCGGCCACTGGCTCATGGGCGCGCCTTTCACGGCCACTTCAATGATCGGCTTCATCGCCCTCGCCGGTATTATTGTGCGAAACTCGATCCTATTGGTCGACTTTTCCCGCACCGCCGTTGAGAACGGCACACCCGTAGTGGACGCCGTGATTTCCGGCTGTGCCACGCGCTCGCGCCCCATTATCATCACCGCCCTCGCGCTGGTGGTTGGTAGCTCGGTCATCCTGAGTGATCCGATATTCCAAGGCATGGCGGTTTCGCTAATGTTTGGCGGCGCGGTGTCTACCATCCTTACGCTCGTAGTAATTCCGCTCGGCTGTGTGAGCTTCCGTAAAGCGCTATGTGAAACCTGCGACATGCCGGAAGAAGAAGAGAAAATCAGTGCCCCCATCACCGACCGCCACAAAAGCGGCTCGTTCTGGCGCGGTGCGCTGGCCTTTGGGGATTTCCTCTGGCTCATCGTTCTCACCATCGGCCTGCTGCTTCTCACCTTCTTCAAGAAGATATATAGCTTAATTAGCGGCCTGTTTGGCGGCAAAGATGACGGCCCCTCGGCCCCGCCAAGCCCGCCGCCAGCCAAGCCCGCACCCGCAGCGCCCGCAGCCAAGGTGGCCTCACCGCCACCAGCGGCAAAGCCTGCGCCTAAGGCAAAAGCCAAGCCAGCGGCTAAGCCAAAAACGCCCGCAAAGGCCAAGGCCAAAGCCGCCCCGAAAGCGCCTGCCAAAACCAAAGCCGCGCCCAAGGCAAAAGCCCCCGCCAAAGCCAAGGCGGCCCCTAAGGCAAAGGCCCCCGCCAAGCGGCCCAAGGCCACCTCGGGCCGCCGCGGCATTCGCATTAAACCCACTGGCGGAGGGAGCTAAGTAGCATGAAAAATCCGCTTCCATATTTGGCGCTTATCGCCACTAGCTTTGCGCCCATAGGGGCCGAAGCCCAATACAACAACGCTCCAGGCTATACCGTTGGCGGCATGTTCCCGGGTATGTTTGGCGGCAACAATAATTATAGCGCGCCGCAAGGCTACATGAATAACGGCCAAAGCCCGTTTCTCACCATGCCCGCGCCGCAATACCCTTTTGCTAATCCGCAGTTCCCAAGCGCTGCGGCACCGCAAGCCACGCCTTATCCGGCCACGCCCATGGCACAGCCAAGGCCATTTTGGATGCAAACGCCGAGTGGCCAGCAGGCCCCCGCGCGCTTTATCACCGATGTGCCCTCAAACGCGGCCCCGCAAAACGCACAGCCGAGCTACTCGTTTTTCACGCCACCCGCATTTAACGCAGCACCCAATCGCTGGGCGCCGCTACCCGGGCAAGCCCCTATGCCCTTCCAAGCTTTACGGCCAAATAATAATTGGTCAATCTTTCCGGATAGCGGCCAAGCCCCTGCGCCCGCTGTTCCAGCCACACCTCCAAAGTGGCCGACCCCCTAACGCACGGCGCGTAAAGCTTGTGTGAAAAAAGGACCAAAAATGAAACTTCTTGCTAAAACCGCGCTTGCCGCTGCTATTGTCACGCTGCCCTTGCAGGTAGCCGCCAATCCAAGTGTCTGGAATTCCAATGCCGGCCCCGCGCTGCCCTATCGCTACATCGAATCCACTCCCATTGTGCGACTCATCCCGCAAAATGAAAATGCGGCCATCTATGCTTCAGATTCGCTATATTTACGGCTTTACCCAAGTATAAATTCAGCACCTACGCCTGCCGATGTAACTAATGAAGCAAGTATAGCAAGTAAAACAAGGGAATTTGGCCCCATTCGGACTCGCGGCATTTTGTCATCTTCTTATGTGCAAGAATTCGCATATATTGATACATATTCGAATAACAGAAGATATGAAGAGTTCTTCAACTTCCCAAGTATTCGCATGAGTTTGGCCACGCCAATGTTTGGCAATGGTTTAGGAGGAGGCTACCAGCCTTTGCAATTTGGGTTTAACCCGGCTGCGTTTAAGTTCTGGTAGTAAATAAAACAGGCCGCACATGCGGTAAAGAACGAAGTTTCTGGCGGTTGTCCCGTTGCCTAAGCTTCCTTTCAACAGGGACAACGCTGGAGGATACTATGCGTAAAATTCTTATTTCTGCCGCTATCGTAGCTGGTTTGGGCGCTGTTGCCGCAACTGAAGCTTCTGCCCAATACTACCCTAACCAAAACCAGGGCTACAACAATGGTAGCAACTGGGGCCCATTTGGCGGCAACAACAACAGCAACTGGATGCCTTGGGGCAACAACAACGGTTGGGGCGGCAATAACGGCAGCAACAACGGTTGGGGCAACAACAGCATGCCTTGGGGCAACAACACACCTTGGGGTGGCAACAACAACAACGGTTGGGGCGGCAACAACAACTGGGGTCCTTTCAACGGCAACTCCAATGGTAACGGCACTGGCAACTTCACAATGGGCTTCACTGGCTCAGCTGAAGGCCAAGGCGCTGGCGAAGGCCAAGGTTCTGGCGAAGGCCAAGGCTACGGCAATGCGTATGGCAACTCCGGCACTGGCATCTTCATGGGCCCTAACGGCCAGCTGATGATGATGGGTCCAAATGGTCCTTACCCAATCGTAGTTTCCCCAATGGAAGCTCCGGCTGAAGCTCCGGCTGCACCTGCTGCATCCGAGTAATATCTAAGTTAATCCGCCCCCTGAACGCAGGGGGCGGATTTTCCATTTTTGGAGCCAGCCCTTCCGGAGCCTTGCCGACATGAAATTCCGTCCGCTTATTGCTCTCATTGCTGTGCTTTCCCTTGCCAGCCCTACGCTCGCCCAATCGCTCCCGTCCTATACTGCCGAAACCGTGCAAACCACGCCCGATCAGCCTGATCGCTCTGGTATCATCACCAAATCCGGCAATTTTCTACGGCTTGAGTTCACCCAAGACGCCCAGCAAATCATCCAAATTCTCCGCCCCACCGAGGGCATCACCTATGTGCTTTTCCCCGCCAGCAGCTCCTATATCGAGCAGCGCGGCCCCAAACAGCCCGAAGAATTTGCCGGCAGCTACAGCCCGCCTTGCCCCACCGAGTCTGAGGAAAACGGGCTGATCTGCAGCCGCCTTGGGCTTGAGGTTTACCAAAGCATTCCGGTAGAGCGCTGGCATATCGGCGCTGATGGCGACCCGAGCCAAATGCTCATCCTCTGGGATCCCGAGCGTAAACGCGCCCTGCGGCAAGAAATGTCAAACGGCACGCTGGTGCAGATGACGTTCCTTGGCATGCAAGAGGTGGATAGCCGCGAGGCCGAGCATTGGGTCACCGAGATTTCCCGCCAAGGCGTGGCGACCCTGCGAAACGAGTGGTGGTATGATTTTGAGCTAAAACTGGTATTGCGCGAAACCCTGCCCGACGGCACCCACCGCCATTTGCAAAATATCACCGTCGGCCCGGTTGACCCGAGCCAGTTTACAGTGCCAGATGGCTGGCAGCGCGTTGACGCGCCCGTCCAGCCCCCACAGGAGTAACCCATGCTAACTCTTTTCGCGAATTTCAAAGGCGGCACCGGCAAAAGCACGGTGGTTTTCAACATGGCCATGTGGCGGATAGCCCAAGGCGAGAAGGTCACGGTCTGTGACCTTGACCCCCAGCGCACAGTTACCGACGTGGCCGCCATTCGCGAAGAAGACGGCCATGAACCAGCACTGAATGTGGTGCACAAACTGCCCGAAAAAGGCAAAGCCCGTGGTGATTGGCTGATTGATGTAGGCACGTCTGATATGGCCGCCGTGGGCGACGCCATCCGCGCCTGCTCGCAGGTTGTGATTCCGGTCACGCCCTCGCAAGCTGATATCTGGGCCACCCAGCGCTTCCTTGAAATCATCAAGAAAGAGCGCGGCAAAGCCCGCATGCCCACCGTGCGTGCCTTCATAAACCGCGCCGACCCGCACCCGCGCTCCCGCGAAAACACTGAAACATTTGAGGCGCTCGAAATGCTCGGCACCATTAAGCCGCTAGAGGCCAAACTGGTGCAACGCCTCGCCTTTAGGCGCTCGTTTTCCGAAGGGCTTGCGGTGAATGAACTAGAGCCAGCAGGCAAAGCCGCCTTTGAATTGAATGAACTCGCAACCGAAATTTACGGGGCGTAAGCCCGAGGGGAACCTACCATGATGATGATGCCTTTTGTCCGCCTGCTGGCGATCTATGCCCTTGTTGGCGCTGCCATTTTTGCGTTTTTGAAGCGCGATGACCTCATGGCGTATTTCGCCACGCCGGAATCCGAGATGGCCGCCCCAAGCGCAGGTGCTGCCCCCGAGGCTAACCCGACGGAAAATCTTGATGCGACGGTTGAAGCCTCGGCCACCGAAGCCCCGACCCCAGAACCCGCCACCATAGCGCGCCCCACCTTTGGCAGCCAGATCACCCCGCAGTATTTCGGCCGAGGCCAAACTGCCGCCGCCCCTGCTGCCCCTAGCGAAGACACCATGGTTGCCCGCTGGACCAAAGCCCGCGAAGTGTTTGGCCAAGGCAACCCCGCCGAGGCCGCCATGCTTTATGAAGCACTGGCCGTCGACTTCCCCAACCACGCCGACCTGCGCGGCGAAACCGGAAATCTTTACTACAACCTCGGCCAGTTCAACAAAGCCGCTGTCCACTACCAAGCCGTTGGCGAAATTGCGGGCCGCGATGGCAACAGGCAAATGGCTGGCAGCATGTTAAGCCTGCTCCAGCGCATTGCCCCCGCCAAAGCTGCCGAGCTTCAGGCCACGCTGAACGCTGGGCAATAGCGCTTAACCTTCAGCCTTTTCGCCCAGATCAACCGTTGGCGCATTTTCATTAAAATAAAAATGCGGCTGCGGCGCCGTGGCCTCGCTGCGCTCGGGAGCTTCGCATGGCTTCGCCACGCTGGCACGAAAAGGGTTAATCCCGAAAACGGCGTGGAATTTACTGTATTTAGGCGGGGAATTGGCTAAACTGGCCAAAACGCAAAAATACAGGATTTCCGCATGAGCCATTTTCTCAAAAAGCGGCTGGCCAGCCTCGAAAACCACCTAAACAAGGAAAACCCCGCCCTGCTGGAGGTTTTGCCGACGTATTATAAGATGGACAAACTACTCTATCGCACCGGCTTGCTGCATAAGGAAAGCTCGCTTGCATCTCGTATTTCATGGTGGCCGCTGATTTCGGTTTTGGGCACGTTTAGCTCTGGGAAATCGACTTTTATCAACGATTATATCGGCGTAGACATTCAAGACACCGGCAACCAAGCCGTGGATGACAAATTTACGGTGGTGAGCTATCGTTCGGCTGGCACCGCCAACCAAACCCTCCCCGGCTCGGCGCTGGACGCCGACCCGCGCTTTCCGTTTTTCCGCATTTCGCGGGAAATCGAGAAGGTTGCCAAAGGCGAGGGCAAGCGAATTGAGAGTTATTTGCAACTGCGTACCGCAAATTCCGACAAGATCAAAAACCGTATTCTGATAGATTCACCGGGTTTTGACGCGGACGACCAGCGCACCTCCACCCTGAGGATTACCGACCATATTTTGGACCTTTCAGATCTTGTGTTGGTGTTTTTTGACGCCCGCCACCCCGAGCCGGGCGCGATGCAAGACACGTTGGAACACCTCGTTTCCCGCACCGTCGCCCGCACGGATGCCAGCAAATTCACCTATGTTCTCAACCAGATAGACACCGCCGCCAAGGAAGATAACTCCGAGGCCGTAGTCGGCGCATGGCAGCGCGCCATTGCCCAAGCGGGCCTGACGGCGGGCAAATTCTACACCATTTATAACGAGGCGGCGTCCGTGCCGATTGAAGACGATGCCCTGCGCGAGCGCTTCCAGCGCAAACGAGATGCTGACCTAGGCGAGATTCACGCCCGCATGGACGAAATCGAAGTGCAGCGGAATTATCGCATCGTGAGCGTGCTGGAAACGGTGGGTAATGAGCTGGAAAACGACATCCTACCACAGCTCCGCAAAGCCAAAGCCAAGTGGCGCAGGCATGTACTTATTGGCGACGGCGTGGCGCTGGGGCTGCTCATTGCCGCCGCTATCGGCATCATGTCCACCTTCAACCTCTGGCCCCCCGCCGAGATATTTTCCACCGAATGGATCTCCGCCAACTGGCTAGACATCGCAGGCGTCAGCGTTGGCATCGCCATCCTCGCACTGGCCTTCCACTTCTGGCTGCGCGGCAACCTCGCGCGGCGCATCGCCCGCAAACTCACGCCGAAATACGGCCAGCTAGAGCTAAACCTGCGCGCCGCCTTCCTGAAAACCTCGGGCTGGATGCACTCCATCTTCACCCCTGAACCGGCAGGCTGGGGCAACGGCCCCGCCAAGCGGCTGCGGCAAATCAGGGAGACTTTGGCGAACCACATCCAGAGCTTGAATGATTTGTATGCGGACCCCTCGGGGAAGACGATTGAGGTGGAAAAGGTGGATGTAAGCTGATCACCAATTTTGCTTAAGACCATACGCATATGTAACAGTTTGTTCACATTTTTAGACGACATATTGTTTAAATTCCACTGAATGTGTATATTGGCGCTGAAGGAAGCAAACACACCATGCCATACGACCCTCAAAAAGCGGCGCAAACCATTGCGTATTTTGCCATGCACGAAGGAAACGCCATCAATATTTTGAAGGTGATAAAACTCGTGTATCTGGCTGACAGAGAAAGCTTGAGGCGACGTGGCCATTCTATTCAAAATGAGGTTCGTGTTTCCATGCCTCATGGCCCTGTCAATTCTACAACTCTAGACTATTTAAACGGGGCTTACCGCAACGACGGTGGCTGGTCTAACTACCTGCAAGATCGTGCTAATAATGACGTAGGACTCGCGGATTCAAACATGGGCAAAGAATCTCTTGATTCCCTAAGCAACGGAGATTTGAGCATTCTTGATGACGTTTGGGCTGAATTCGGTTCACTGGACCGTTTTGACCTAGCAGACTGGACGCATAATAACATCGCAGAATGGCAAGACCCAAACGGTTCTTCTACACCAATTCCACTTGACAGAATTATGACCGCCATCGGATTGGAAAAACCAATAGAACGGACACGTGAATTGGAAAGCCTCGATCACGCCTCCACGCTGTTGGCTTCACTCTGATCTATGGTATACCGTAAAGGCACTTTGCTGGTTCCTTCTGGGCCTCGGAATAGCCCAGACCAAAAACATCTTCACATTGTCTGCAATGATACATGTGACTTGGGCCTAAATCTATTGATTCCCATCAGTACGTATTATGATGGCTGTGATTCTACATGCGAATTAGATGTAGGAGATCACGAATTCATTAAGCATCTTTCTTTTGTTTTCTTCGCTAAATCTCAGTTGTATAGGGCCGCACAATTAGACCGAGGGCTTGAAAGAAACCTACTTGTCCGACAACCCGATTTGGCTGACCAAATATTTGTATGCATAACTAGCGGAATTTGTGAATCGCCAGATACGCCAAGGAAAATCAAAACTTACTCCGGGTGTCAATAGGGCTAACCCCTACTCCACCCGCACCGCACTAATCACCCGCCGCCAGCGCTCCATAATGTCCATCGGAGCCACGTTGCCATTAAACACATCCGTCATCGCATCCTGCATAAACAGGCTTTGCTTTTCGGCAGTTCCTAGGGGGTCAGAGCAGGGGATCACGGCGATACCATCATAGACCCCGCGCGCGATCGACTGAAGGGTGGGGTTTTGCCAGCGGGTACTGCGCAGCTCATTCATAAACGCCAAATCACAGCCACAATCAAAGCGGCCTTGGTTGGCGGTGCAAATATCGTGGCGCATACAGGCGGCATCTAGCGCGTTTACCGGCGGGCCAGCCAGCAAAGGGTTGCTCGGGTGGTTTAGCCCACACCAGTTTCCATATACTGGCACGCTCTGCGCCATTGCGCCCAAAGGCCACAGCAACGCGATAACCACAAACAATCGTTTTATCAAAACGCTTCCCATGATACACTCCTATATGAATATATGCATTCTACAGAATCACCCCGTTAAATAGCAAGCACGGGGCGTGCCGCAAAAGGTCACAGAAAGGTCACCGTATGAATATGGAAGCCACCTGCCCCATCCCTGCCGGCCTTTGCGCTGATGAGTCCTTTCGCCTCGCGATTTATGAAAGCGGCCATGCCCTTACCGCGCGCGCCCTCGGGATTGACATAATTCACGTGCGCATGCGCCCCCGCCCCCCCGTGCTGGCCTCTGATAAAACCATCAGCGGCAACGGCATAGATGGCCTACTTAAAACCCTCGAAAACCGTGTGATTGAGCTGTTTGGCGGCCAAATCGCCGAAGACCACCTGTGTGGCACCAATAGCTGCTGTAGCGGTGATGTCGCCCGCATAGATGAGCTATGCAACCTGATTGCGGGCCTCAGCGGCACCAACGATAAAGACGACGTCTGGTTTGAGCTTGAAGACACTGCTTTGGAGATTTTCAAAGACGAGGCCTACCGCGACGCCATCCTCCCCATCGCAACCTTCCTGAATGATCAGGTGGAAGCGGGCGCCACCGAGATTGACGGCGCGCTGATAGACGCCGAGCTCAACAAACACCTCCCCGAAGCCCCCAAGAAAAAGAGCGGCCTCGGCGGATTTCTGTTTGGGCGGTAGCCGAGCCTACTTATCGTGTCTAAACTTTGCAACCAGAGTTAAGGAGGTGCAACTTCTTACGCCTATCATTCTGATCAACCGGTAAGTCGCAAAAACTCCAATATCCTTGAATTCAAATGTATTTGTTAAAACCGTATCATTTGTCATAAATAGCTTTAGTGGTGGGTGTTGGTTCATTGACACGGGGTTGTCATGAATGCGATCAGTAATTGTCATATCGAAGTTCAGTACGTTGCGAAAAGCAAGGTTGTGGTTGGCATTGAAGCTATTTCAGATGCGAAATGGAAAGCGTGCTGGTATATTATGTTCGCTTGCAGCGCTAGATGTTTGCCTTGTGCATTTAGCCAGAACGGCGACG
>WTAL01000199.1 GCA_013139635.1 Paracoccaceae bacterium | reverse complement strand
ATCAAATCCGCCGCCTTTTCGCCCACCATAATGCTGGGGGCGTTCAGGTTGCCGTTGGGGATGCGGGGGAAGATGGAGCTGTCGGCGACGCGGAGGTTTTGGACGCCGATGACGCGGCAATCGGGGCTAACCACGGCGAGGGGGTCATCTGCGGCACCTATGCGGGCGGTGCCGCAGGGGTGGAAGGCGCTTTCGGCGTGCTCTCGGATGAAGCCGTTTAGCTCGTCGTCAGATTGTAGGGCGCTGCCGGGTTGGATCTCTTTGCCTGCGTATGGCTTGAAAGCCTCTTGGCCGAAAATCTCTCGGGTTAGGCGGATGCAATGGCGGAAATCTTCCCAGTCGGCCTCCTCGCCCATGTAATTAAAGCGAATTTCGGGAGCCTCCGCTGGGTCAGCACTGGCCAGTGTGACGGCACCGCGCGAGGGGGAGCGCATGGGGCCGACATGGGCTTGGAAGCCGTGGCCCTCGGCAGCGGCTTGGCCATCATAGCGCACAGCGATAGGTATAAAATGGTATTGGATATCGGGGTAGCTAGCCTTGGGCGAGCGCAGGAAGGCTGCGGTTTCAAATTGGTTAGACGTCCCAAGGCCTGATTTGGCAAACAGCCACTGCGCCCCGATCATCGCCTTGGAAAACAGGTTCCAGTGCTTGAAAAGCGTAATGGGCTGGGTGCAGGCCTGCTGGATGTAAAGCTCCAGATGGTCTTGCAGGTTTTGCCCTACGCCGGGGCGGTCGGCCACCACCTCAATGCCGTGCTCGGCGAGGTGCTGGGCGGGGCCAATGCCAGAAAGCATCAGCAGCTTAGGGGTGTTGATGGAGCTGGCGGAGACGATCACCTCTCGGTTAGCCCGCACGACCTCGACCTTACCGCCGCGCTCGATTTCAACGCCCACCGCGCGGCCTTCTTCAATAACCACTTTGCGGGCAAAGCAGCGGAGCAGATCACAGTTTGGCCGCTTCAGCGCGGGCTTAAGGTAGGCATTGGCGGTGGACCAGCGCCGACCCTTCCAGACGGTCATTTCCATCGGGCCAAAGCCCTCTTGGTGCTCGCCGTTATAATCCTCGGTATAGGGAAAGCCCGCCTGTTGGCCGGCGTCTAGAAAGGCCTTGTGCAGCGGGTTACTACGCGGGCCACGGGTAACGTGCAGGGGGCCAGCGTCTCCGCGAGTATCCGAGCGCCCGCCATGCCAATGCTCCATGCGCTTGAAGTAGGGCAGCACACCCTCATAATCCCAGCCCGTAGCGCCCTGTTCGGCCCAATGGTTATAATCCTCGGCATTGCCACGCACAAAAACCATGCCGTTAATGCTGGAGGAGCCGCCCACCACCTTGCCGCGCGGGGTCACGAGGGACCGCCCTCCAAGATGCGGCTCGGGCTGGGTTTTGAATCCCCAATCATAGCGCTTCATGTTCATCGGGTAAGACAGCGCGGCGGGCATTTGGATAAACGGGCCAATATCGCTCCCGCCCGCCTCCAGCACCAGCACCGAGTGCTTGCCGGATTCAGACAGCCGATACGCCAGCGCCGCCCCAGCCGAGCCAGACCCAATGATGATAAAATCCGACTGCATAGCCCGCTCCTGATTGTTAAGCTAACTCTAGGCAACCCTGCCTCGGGCATCAAGCCACGGAATACCGACATTTGCGCAGGTAAAACCGCCCAGTGGCAAACTAAAAACGGCAAGAGAGCCGAAGTCAAAACCCAATGTTTGTAACCTTTTAAATCAAGAAAATCCTTTGGAATATGCCATTTGGTAAAGCCCCAGACATCTGATACAAATCAGAAATGATAGAGAGCTTGTTCAAAAAACTAGGCAGATCAAAAATACTCCCTTGGGTCGGCGCGATTCCGATCTTTGGTTTTCCATTGTATGCAGTTTGGGATGGTGAAGTCGCCAAAGGTATTGGGGCCTTTATATTTTGGAGCAGTTTTATAGTGGGTATTGGCATCGGCAGGATGCTTGGAAAGCTGCTTAATTTACACCTAGTAAAAGAGACATCGGAGTTTGAAGCGCGTTTGAAAAACGGGTTTTCTGCATTTGGGTTTCTCTTCTTACCCGCCCTTGCGGCACTTTGGGTAAATGCTCAATTTGGTCTATCAATCGGGGTGGGGCCAATGTGGGGCCATCTCTTATGGGCGAGTGTTTGCTTCACTATTGTTTTCATTTCAACTCCCGAAAACAACAAATAGCATCCGTTACCGACCAAGGGCATGACCATGCCCCGGCAACCGTTTGCCGCCCCACCCTGCGGCGTGAGCGTAGCGAACTTGCCGTGAGATATAAAAGAGATTGGCGCGGTTGACGGGACTCGAACCCGCGGCCTCCGGCGTGACAGGCCGGCACTCTAACCAACTGAGCTACAACCGCGCAATCTTATGTTTTGTAAATGGCGCGGTTGACGGGACTCGAACCCGCGGCCTCCGGCGTGACAGGCCGGCACTCTAACCAACTGAGCTACAACCGCACATTTACAAATTGCCAAAAGCAAGCTTCTAGCGTAGGCGCGTTTTAGGGCTAGCGGGCGGGGGCGTCAAGCGGTTCCCACTTCATTGGTGAAAATTTATTTTGTGGAAGACATCGTGTGGGCAGGCACGGCTTGCAAGCAGCGCTCCACGCCCGCATGAAGATGGTAAACACAGCCTTGGCCGACGGGAAGTTCTAGCATCTCTTCCGCAGCAATCCCCAGCCATAATCCGCGCAATATGCGCGAGGTAATACCGTGGGTAATAAGAATGCTCGGCGCGCTCAGGCTTTCTAAAAATGCACGACAGCGGCTTTCAATATCTTGAAAAACTCTCGCCTTTCGGGTCCGAAAAATAGCGCTCAAACTTGCTCAATCTGCTAGATTCATCAATTTTGGCTATTTCAGCCCGCGTTCTCCCCTCCCGCGTGCCAAAACTCACCTCTTTTAGCCGCGAATCAAGGCGGGCGTGCTGCCCCAGAGGCAAAAGCGCAAGCTCGGCAGTACGGGCGGCCCGCAGCAGTGGGCTGGCATAGGCTTGCAATTTTCGACTCGCCACATGCGCCTGTAAAATCTTGCCTTGCGAACGCGCCTGTACCAACCCCAGCTTTGTGAGCGGCGAATCCATCTGGCCTTGGTACTTTCCCAACACATTCCACTCGGTTTGCCCGTGGCGCAAAATAAAAAGTTCCGGAAATTGTGGCATTTTCGCCTCCAAACGTTCCCGCTCATTCTGATTTTCAAGCCACCAGTGTCAAGCGAATAAAAAACCGCTCGAAGCTCTAGGGGCTTGAGGGTCCATACTCAGGCGAATCAAATTAAATGTGCAGGACTCTGTTATGGCAACACTCATGACCTTGAATGTGTAGGCATGGAGAAAGTTTCGCTGGGCTAGACCAGCCAAAAACGCGGCCCTGCTACACGCGCGGGTTTCTGATGTTCCGGCCCTACTTGACCTATCACAAACGACCATGAAAAACATCTACCAGAA
>WTAL01000063.1 GCA_013139635.1 Paracoccaceae bacterium | reverse complement strand
GCCGCCGCAAAGGCCACGGCCCCGCCAGAGCCGCCCTCGCCAATAATCACCGCAATCAGCGGCACGCCAATTTGCAGGCATTTCTCAGTGGCACGCGCAATCGCTTCTGACTGCCCCCGCTCTTCGGCCCCTTTGCCAGGGTAGGCACCTTGGGTGTCTACAATCGTGATCACCGGCAGCTTAAAACGGTTGGCAAGGTCCATTAGGCGGGTGGCTTTGCGATAGCCCTCAGGCCGCGCCATGCCAAAATTTCGCTTAATCCGCGTGTTGGTATCATGGCCCTTTTCATGGCCAATCACCACCACGGGGCGGTCATTAAACCGTGCGAGGCCGCCCATAATGGCGTGGTCGTCCGCGAAATTCCGATCACCGGCCAAGGGCGTATATTCCTGAAACAGCTCTTCAATATAGTCTTTGCAATGGGGGCGGTCTGGGTGGCGGGCCACTAGGCATTTGCGCCACGGCGTCAGCGCGGCATAAAGCTCAGCCAACAGGGCATCGGCTTTTGTATCCAGCGCTACCGCTTCATCTTCCACGTCCATCTCGGGGTTTTGCCGCGCCATTGCGCGCAACTCTTCTGCCTTGCCTTCAATTTCGGCCAAGCCTTTTTCAAATTCCAGATAGTTTCGCATATCAACCCCGTGCAAATTCCTCTTATATATGGCGGGCAGCGGGGCAGATTGCAACGCCCCAATCCCCCCTTGCAGCAAGTTTCCGCGAAGCTTAAGTTAAGCCAAACAAGGGGAAACCGGTGAGCAGCCACAGCCAAACCTATGAGCGCCGCATATTACGGGTGCTCAGCCATATTCATGATAACCTCGACGGGGATCTCAGCCTTGATACCTTGGCCAAGGTTGCTTGCATGTCGCCCTTTCATTGGCATCGGGTTTTTTACGGGGTCACGGGCGAAACGCTGGCCAACTGTATTCGCCGCGTTCGCATGGACCGCGCCACGTTTTTGCTGCTGCAAACCAAGCAGAGCGTGTCCGAAATCGCTACCCAGTGCGGCTATGGTAATGTGCAAAGCTTTGCCCGCAGTTTTCAGGCTGATTATGGCCTGACCCCCTCAAAATTTCGCAAATCTGAGATTGCCTACCGCGCCTCTGACCCACCCAAACTTTCGGCCCCTAAGGCCTTTGACATTGAAATCAGGCAGCAACCCGAAATCCGGCTCGTGGCCGATTCCCATCAGGGGGACTACACGATGTTGGGCCGTACCATTTCGCAGCTGCACGCCCGCTTGGCGCTGCGAGAGGTCGAAGTGCAACTTGAGTGCGCGATTTCAGCCGCGGTGCTGCATGATGACCCGTTTTTGGTGGCCGAGCCAGAATTACGCAGCGATATCGGCTTTATTCTTTCTGAAAAAACGGCCTTGCCCGATGATTTCAGCGAATACCGCATTGCAGCAAGCCGTTGTGCGGTGCTGCATTTCACTGGCCCCTATGTTGGGCTTTTTGAGGCTTACCAATATCTGTATGGCCAATGGGTGCCCAATAATGGTGTCGAGCTATCAGACGCCCCGATTTATACCATGATTCTGGACGACCCGCGTGAGGTTTCCCCAAACGAGCTGCGCAGCGATATTTGCCTGCCGTTACTTGATTAATTCAGCCTGCCGCACAATCACTTCGGCCTGCTTAATTGAGGCAATATCCACCAGCCGCCCCTTATAAACCGTGGCCCCTTGGCCGTCGGCTTTGGCCGTTTCCATAGCCGCCAAAATCTCCCGTGCCTCGGTAACTTGCGCCTCTGACGGCGTAAAAACCTCATTCGCCAGCGCAATTTGCTTCGGGTGAATGGCCCACTTTCCCACCATCCCCAGCGTGGCCGACCGGTGCGCCTGCGCCGTAAAGCCCGCATCATCCGAGAAATCCCCAAATGGCCCATCCACCGGCAGCAAACCATGGGTTCGGCAAGCGGCCACAATCGCCACGGTCACGGCATGCCAAGGGTCGCCCCAATGCTTTTCGCCATCCGGCGTCAGCATATAATAGGCGTCCTGCGTGCCGCCAATGCCGGTGGTTTGCATGCCCATAGAGGCCGCATAGTCCGCTGCACCAAGGCTCATCGCGTTCATGCGCGGGCTGGCGGCGGCTATTTCTTCCACATGGGCAAGGCCAGCGGCGGTTTCGATGATCACCTCGAATTTGATCGCCTTTTCAGCGCGCTTGCTCATTTCAATCGCCGAAACCAGTGCGTCAACTGCGTAAATATCGCCCGCATTCCCGACCTTCGGAATCATAATCTGGTCAAGCCGCCCGTTGGTTTGCTCCAGCAAATCCACCACATCTTTATACCAATACTCGGTATCAAGCCCATTAATCCGGACGCTCAAAGTCTTGTTGCCCCAGTCAATTTCATTGACAGCCTTAATCACATTCGCCCGCGCGCTCGTCTTGTCTGAAGGTGCAACGCTGTCCTCCAAATCAAGATTAATCACATCCGCCGCGCTCGCCGCCATCTTTTCGAAAATCGCGGGGCGGGAGCCGGGGCCAAAAAGCTGGCAGCGGTTTGGTTGGGCGGGGCTGGCGGGCTGGACCTTGAAACTCATGTGATTTTCCTGCGATAGAATGTTGCGCTAAGTTGCGACCAGTAGTCACAATCTTGCGTCTCTGTGTCAACCGCAAAAATGCTGCACCTGCGAAAGGATTACGAAAATCCGTCTTTCCCCAGCGGCTCGGCGTGCTTTGCCACCCAGATCACGTAAAAGCTGGCGAAGATCGCCAGTATCGAAACGGCGACCATAAGCGCAAAAAGCGGTAAGGCCCCAGTTTCCGGTGTTAGCAGCCACCCAGCAAGCGCCGAAAGCGCCGCGCCGCTGCCAATCGTGATGGCCCCGCTGAGGCCAGAGGCACTGCCCGCCAGATGTGGGCGCACCGAAACGATGCCAGCGTTGGCGTTGGGCAGGGTCATGCCGTTGCCTATGCCAACAAAAAGCATCGGGCCAAATAGCGATAGCGGGTGCAGCAGCCCAAGCTCAAACAATCCAAGGCTGATAAGCGCCCCAAGCGTGGCTACAACGCTGCCTGCCACCATCATCCGGTTAATGCCCGCCCGCTGGGAATAGCGGCCCGAGAAAAAATTTCCGAGCATATAGCCAAAGGCCACAATGCTAAAATAGCCGCCCATTTCAGTGGCACTCAGGCCTAAAATCTCTTTTGAGATAAAGGGTGCGCCCCCGAGGAATGCGAAAAATGCGCCCGAGGCAAAGCCCGCCGTCAGTGTATACCCCCAAAACCGCCGCGCGCGGATGAGGTCCGGATAGGCCCGAAACTGCGCCCCAAAGCTGGCGCTTTTGTGCTGGTTGGTTTCGCCAAGGTCGGCATAGATCAGAAACAGCACCAAAAGGCCCGAAACGCCAAGCATAATAAAGCTTGATTGCCAGCCAAAGGCATCATTCAGCACGCCGCCAAGCGCAGGGCCGATCATCGGCATCAGGCTCATGCCCATGGTCACATAGCCGATCATGCTGGCGGCTTTTTCCGGCGGCACCATGTCACGCACAATGGCGCGTGAAAGCACAATGCCCGAGGCCACGGCGGCTTGTAGCATGCGAAACCCGAGCAGAGTTTCTATGTTAGTGGCGAGCACGCAGCCGATGGTTGCCAGCACAAAAATACCCAGCCCACCCAGCAATACAGGGCGGCGGCCATAGCGGTCTGACAGCGGTCCGATGATGATTTGCAACAGGGCCACCACACCGAGATAGGCAGAAATAGCCAGCTGAATGAGCGCATAATCTACATCAAAAAAGCTGGCCATGGCGGGCAGGGCGGGCAAGAAAATGTTCATGCTCAGCGCGCCAATGCCCGCTATGGCCACGAGTGTGACCACATGCGGGGGCGTGGTTTTGTTCAGCCAAACGGGTTTAACGTGATTTTCCACGCTATGTCCTAACTTGTTCGAAATGTGTA
>WTAL01000003.1 GCA_013139635.1 Paracoccaceae bacterium | reverse complement strand
TGGCTGCATGATGGTGACGGGTTGCGAGACCGTGGCATTACCCGCGATCTTGATTGGGGCGTTCCGGTGCAATTTGAAGGCGCGCCATGGTCTGGTATGGAGGGCAAAGTGTTTTACGTGTGGTTTGATGCGCCGATCGAATATATCGCTGCCACGGCTGAATGGGCCGATGATACCGGCGCGGGAGATGCCGCGTGGGAGCGCTGGTGGCGCACCGATAAAGGTGCGGATGATGTGCATTATGTGCAGTTTATGGGCAAAGATAACGTGCCTTTCCATACCCTTAGCTTCCCCGCCACCCTTATGGGCTCTGCCGAGCCGTGGAAGCTGGTTGATTTCATAAAATCCTATAACTGGCTCACTTACGAGGGCGGTAAGTTCTCCACCAGCCAAGGGCGCGGGATTTTTATGAACCAAGCTTTGGAGATTTTCCCGTCTGATTACTGGCGCTGGTGGCTGCTTAGCAACGCCCCCGAAAGCTCCGATAGCAACTTTACGTGGGAGAGCTTTCAAGGCGGCATTAACAAAGACCTCGCCGATGTGCTGGGTAATTTTGTGAGCCGCGTCACCAAGTTTTGCCGCGGCAAGTTTGGCGAGGAAATCCCGGCAGGTGGCCACTATGGCGACGCCGAGGCGGCTGTGGTGGCCGACATTACCAAGCGCCTAAAGGCCTATGAAGCCAATATGGAAGCGGTGGAGCTACGCAAAGCCGCCGCTGACCTCCGCGCCATTTGGGCCGCAGGCAACGAGTATTTGCAAGCCGCTGCGCCGTGGACACTCTTCAAGGAAAGCCCCGAGGATTCAGCGGCCATCGTTCGCTTTGCCTTTAACCTAATCCGGCTTTACGGCGTGCTTTCGGCACCTTACATCCCCGATGCAGCCAAAACCATTCTTGCCGCCATAAACGCCGAAGGTGCATCATGGCCGGAAGATATCGAGGCCGCTCTCAGCGCTCTGCCCGCAGGCCATGCTTTCACCACGCCCGACGTGCTTTTTGCAAAAATTACTGATGAGCAGCGCGATGAGCTGGAAGAGCAATTCTCTGGTAGCGATTAAACCAATTTTTAACGGTGGTGCGGGCGGGGGGACTTGAACCCCCACGGCCATTCGGCCAACAGATTTTAAGTCTGGCGTGTCTACCATTCCACCACGCCCGCAGCATGGGGCAAGATAGCTTTATCTTGCCCGATGTAAAGCGGATTAACCGGTTTGTCGCCATGCATTTGAGCGGGCCAAAATGCCTTTGCTCAGAAGCGCGTGGAGAATACGCGCACCCGCGTTTGTATAAAAGATCATCATGCCCATAGCCGCCGCTGGGGCGATGTCACCGGCGTCATTCATGTTGAGCACGGCGACTGAGGCAAGGGCTGTATCGGTGGAGTAGAGGAACACCACAGCGGAAACCGTCGTCATGGCATTTACGAACAAATAAATCGAAATACTGAGGATCGCGGGCAGGGAAACGGGGACTGTGACCCGCCAGAAAAGCTTATAAAATGGTTGTTTGAGGGATTGCGAAACGCTTTCAAACTCCGTGTCCATTTGTTTTAGCGCGGTAACGGCCGTAAGGTGGCTGACGGTGTAAAAGTGGGTAACGGTGGAAACCACAAGGATTATCATCGTGCCATAAATGAAATTAAGTGGGTTTGCCGGATTATTGAAAAAGAAGATATAGGCGATGCCGAGCACCATGCCGGGGATGGCCATTGGCAGCATAGCAAGCGCCTGAAACAGCGCCCTGCCCTTCTCAAAACCACGTGTTTTTTCAACCATATACGCGCCTAGAAACACCACAACCGTGCCAATAATGGCCGTGAAAATCGCGAGCAAAAGTGAGTTGGTATAAGACCCCCAGCCACCGCCATCCATCCGCGAAAAATCGTAGTTTTTGAGGGATAACGACAGGTTATAAGGCCATTGTTTTATAAGCGCCGCAAACTGGCAGACAGCAATAATGCCAGCAATGAAAATGGCAACAAGGCTAGAATAGGCAAAGAAAAACCAGTCCATCCGCTTGTTGGGTTTTGGCTCAAAAACCACTGAGCGTGCCGTAAGCAGTGCTACCTGTTTTTTCTGCATTCGGCGGTCAATGCCAAAGGCGAGCAGCGCAGGAACAAGCAGGACCATGGAAACCACCGCCCCCATTTCAAAGTTTTGCTGGCCGATAACTTGCTTAAAAATATCAACCGCCAGCATATTAAAGTTGCCACCGATCACTTTAGGCAGGCCAAAATCGGTGATCACGAGGTTGAAAACCACAAAGGCGGCTGAGAATAGGCCGTAGCGCGCACCGGGGATGGTAACGGTCCAAAACGTGCGCCAGCGAGAGGCTTTGAGGGATTCGGAGGCCTCAAATAAGCGGGCGTCAGAGATGGAAAGTGCGGTGGAAATGATGATCATGGCGTGCGGGAACGTGAAAAAGACCGAGCCAATGACAATGCCGATGGGGCCGTTGATATCATGGTCAAACATCAGGGCTTTCAGCATGCCTTGGCGCGGGGAAAACAGGTAGAGCAGCGCAATGCCGGGCAAGAGAGATGGCACTAGAATTGGCATCATCGCGATCATCCGAAACACGCCTTTGTAGCGCATTTTGCTGCGGGCCAGCGCATACGCAAACCAGAAAGCAAGCGAGACCGTGATCACGGTTACAATCACCGCGATCAGCAGCGAGTTTTGCACGGACTGAAACAGCGCAGGCGTTGAAAAATAGGTTTTGAAGTTCGCTAAGCCGCGCTCGGAATTTGGGCGGAGCACAATGCGCCGGAAGGTGTTGCTATCGAGCTCCACCCAATCCGGCCCTTTGTTACGCTCAGAGCCGATCAGGTAAACCGCATCAGGCGTGACGCCCCGAAAGCGGTAATTTACAGGGCTGCGAAAGCTGAAATCGGGGAAAAACTGGGTAACGCCGAGCCGCCCGTTGGTATTGGTAGAAAGATCTTCCACGACCGAAGGCGTAGCCAGCATATTGTGGTTTGACAAGGTAAGCGTATCGCCAAAAGCGCCGTTCTCGTCGCTCACTTGCACTTCATATTGGCTAAGGTCAAAATGGTAGGTGGTGAAGGCTTTGGACAGCATCGCATAAAGCGGCAAGGCCAGCGCGATTATCAGATAAAGCCCGATAACCAGCATAAAGCTGCGCTGCGCCCAATCATCCCGTCCGAGCTTGGCTTTAACTTTTGGACCCTGCATCTAGCTGGCCTCGGGGAAAGTTTTGAGCCGATCAGCGGGGAGCTGGACAAGAAGGCTCGCCCCCACTTCCAGCCCAAGCCGGCGCACAGCGTTGATGGAAAAATCAGCCGAAATTTCGGCTTTGCCCATTTCAGAATTGCTCAGTTCAGCGCGGTAAAACGAGCCCAGAAATTCCATAGAATCTATCGTGGCTTCAAGGGTGTTTTCGCCGGCTACCTCTACAGGCAGCACATCTTCTGGCCGGATAGTCGCAACGACCCTCCCAGTCAACCCCATGTTATCACAGTGTAGTTTTATGTTTCCTATTGTTATTTGACTTTCTGTGGCTTCGGCAACCATCTGGTTCATCGCGCCGATAAAGTCGGCCACAAACAGGCTGGCGGGGTCTCGGTAAATCTCTAGCGGTGTGCCAACCTGCTCAATGGTGCCATGGTTCATAACCACAATCCGGTCGGCCATCGAAAGCGCTTCTTCTTGGTCATGGGTCACCATTACGGTGGTAATGCCAAGCTTGCGTTGCAGCTCCTTCACCTCATGGCGCAAGAAAATACGCACCTTGGCATCCAGCGCGGAAAGCGGCTCATCAAGCAGCAACAGGCCGGGTTTGGTGGCGATGGCACGGGCAAGCGCGATGCGTTGCTGCTGGCCACCCGAAAGCTGGGCGGGGTATTTTTTGCCTTGGTCTGGCAGGCCAACAAGCTCCAATAGCTCTGCCACGCGGGCCTTGATTTCGGATTTGCTCCGCTTGGCGTTTTCTAAGCCGTAAGAAATGTTTTTCTCAATCGTCAGGTTGGGAAACAGCGCGTAAGATTGGAATACAATCCCGAAATCACGCTCAGCAGGCGGAAAGTTGGATACATCCTGCCCCGCCTGCTCCACCTTGCCTGTGGTTTGCAGATCAAGCCCCGCAATGGCGCGCAATAGCGTTGTTTTTCCGCAGCCAGAGGGGCCGAGGAAGCACAGAAACTCACCTTCAATAACGTCGAGGGAAATCTCCCGCAGCGCGGTAAAATCTCCGAAGTTTTTCCAGAGGTTTTCTATTCGCAAATAAATGGAGGGCGCAGAATCGAGCATGGGGTATTCCTTATACAGGGGTAGAGGGGCCGCAAAGCCGCCCCTCTATTGCTTATGCTATGCCCTTATTTAGGGTCAGATTTGCCATCATAACGGCTAGCCCATTCTTCCAGAATAGCGCCACGATTATTGGCGGCAAACTCGAAGTCGTTGTCGATCATCGCATCCACAAGGCCCTCGGGGAAATGCTCCACCGCTTGCGCCACACCGGGGTAAGCCACAACCGCATACCCTTGGTTATAAAGCTCGTTGGCTTTCTGGGTCACGGTCCAATCAACCAGCGTTTGGGCAGCTTCAAGATTGGCCGTGCCCGCTACAATCGCGGTCGCTTCCATATCCCAGCCTACGCCCTCGCTTGGCACGATAATTTCGATCGGCGCACCGGCGGCTTTGGATTTGGCCCCACGGAAGGCGAAAGAAACACCGATGGTGGTTTCGCCAGCCGCAGCTAGCTTACAAGGCGCTGAGCCGGAGTGGGTATAGCGCGAAATGTTGGCGTGCAAGCCGTCCATATACTCCCAGCCGCCGTCTTCACCAAAGATCTGCAACCAGCTCGAAACATCGAGGAAGCCGGTGCCCGAGGAATTCGGGTTTGGCATGATGATATGGCCTGCATAAACTGGGTTTGTCAGGTCTTGCCAGCTGGTTGGGGCCGGCACATTATTGGCTTCGCCTTCAACGGTGTTATAGCAAATCGCGGCCACCCAAGCGTCCATACCTGTCCATGCTGGTGGGTTGGAGCTATCCACAAATTTTGGATCGAGGTTTTCAACGCCAGCGGGGGCATAGGCCTCCAACATGTCTTCACCCTTCATGAGCAGCAGCGAAGTGGCAGCAAGGCCCCAGATCACATCCGCTTGCGGATTATCACGCTCAGCCAATAGCTTAGCGGTAATAACGCCGGTGGAATCGCGCACCCAGTTGATAGTGATATCGGGGTGATCCTCGTTAAAGGCTTCGGCATAGCGGGTCAGGTCTTCGGCTTCGACGGCTGTATAAACCGTAAGCTCAACGGCCATAGCTTGCGCGGCAACGCCAAGCGTTAGCACAGATGCGAGTGCAAATTTTTTCATAGTATCCTCCGTGAATGATCGAGAGTCCTTTTCGAATCTGGCTCCCGTTTTTTTAGTAGTGGCAGTTTATGACAGTTTTTTTGTATGTGAAGAATTATTTTCAGTTTTGAGGGTTTTGGCACCATGCCTTGCTCTACTAAACTAGGTTAGTAGTTTTGACATCATCACCTAATGGATTGATATAATTGGGTTTATTAAGTTATAAAACAAAAATAGGCACGCCATTTCTGGCGTGCCTAAAATCTTCAAAACCAGTTCGCCTTAATGCGCTATTTGCGCCTCGGTCCCTTTGGCCGCTTCAAGTGCAGCTGCTGCGGCCATCTCGTCCCATTCAATCGGCTCGGGCATCCGCTCCAGTGCAATCTCTAGCACGTCCATCACATTGGATACCGGAATTAGCTTCAACCCTTCCTTCACATTGTCAGGAATTTCCATCAGATCTTTCTCGTTATCCGCCGGAATGAGCACGGTTTTAATACCACCCCGCAGCGCCGCCAGCAGCTTTTCTTTCAATCCGCCGATGGGCAGCACATTGCCGCGAAGCGTTACTTCGCCTGTCATCGCCACATCCCGCTTCACCGGAATTTGCGTGAGCACAGATACAATCGACGTCACCATGCCAATGCCTGCGCTCGGCCCGTCTTTCGGCGTGCCGCCATCCGGTACGTGCACGTGAATGTCCATTTTCTCAAACTCAGGCGGTTTAATCCCGAGCGTAGTGGCCTTGGAGCGCACAAAGCTAGACGCCGCCTCAATACTTTCCTTCATCACATCGCCCAGCTTGCCGGTGGTTTTCATCCGGCCTTTGCCCGGCAGGCGCAGGGCCTCGATGTGCAGCAAATCACCGCCCACGCTTGTCCATGCCAGCCCTGTGACCACACCGATCTGGTTTTTGTCTTCGGCAAGGCCAAACTTAAAGCGCTTCACACCAAGGAAATCCTCAATATTATCGGAGGATACCGTCACAGTTTCCGCCTCTTTCTTGATAATCTTGGTCACGGCTTTACGCGCCAGCTTGGCAATTTCGCGCTCAAGGTTCCGCACGCCCGCCTCACGGGTGTAATAGCGGATAATGTCCCGCAACGCGCCATCTTCCAGCGTAAACTCACCCTTTTTCAGCCCGTGGCCCTTGATCTGTTTCTCGATCAAGTGCTGTTTGGCAATCTCGGATTTCTCATCCTCGGTATAGCCCGCCAGCGTAATAATCTCCATCCGGTCCAAGAGCGGCCCCGCCATATTATAGGTGTTCGCCGTGGTCAAAAACATCACATTGGAAAGGTCATATTCGACCTCAAGGTAATGGTCTGTAAACGTGCTGTTTTGCTCTGGGTCGAGCACTTCCAAAAGCGCCGAAGACGGATCCCCACGGTGGTCACGCCCCATTTTGTCGATCTCGTCGAGCAAAATAAGCGGGTTCACCGTTTTGGCCTTTTTCATCGACTGGATGATTTTCCCCGGCATAGAGCCGATATATGTCCGCCGATGCCCACGAATTTCGCTTTCATCCGAAACGCCACCCAGCGAAATGCGAATAAACTCGCGCCCTGTAGCCCGCGCCACAGATTTACCCAAGCTGGTTTTGCCCACACCCGGAGGGCCAACGAGGCACAGGATTGGCCCCTTCAGCTTACGTGAGCGCTGTTGCACCGCGAGGTATTCCACAATGCGCTCCTTAACCTTTTCAAGGCCGTAATGGTCCGTATCTAGCACAAGTTGTGCGGCATTCAGGTCTTTCTTAACCCGCGTGCGCTTGGCCCACGGAATGGAAATAATCCAGTCCAGATAGTTGCGCACTACAGTCGCTTCGGCCGACATGGGCGACATCGACTTAAGCTTCTTAAGCTCCGCCGCCGCCTTTTCCTCAGCCTCTTTCGAAAGCTTCACCTCGGCAATTTTGGCTTCCAGCTCGGCAATTTCGCCGCCGCCTTCTTCGCCATCACCCAGCTCCTTCTGAATGGCCTTCATTTGCTCATTCAGGTAATATTCCCGCTGGGTCCGCTCCATTTGCGATTTCACGCGGCTCTTGATTTTGCGCTCGACCTTCAGCACAGACATCTCGCTGTGCATCAGCTCAAACACTTTTTCAAGCCGCGCTTCCAGCCCTTCAATCTCAAGCAAAGCCTGCTTGTCTTCTTGCTCCACGCTCAAATGCCCAGCTACGGTATCAGCCAGCTTAGCAGGGTCTTTGGCTTCCTTCACCGCTTCCAGCGCTTCATCCGGCACGTTGGTATTCAGCTTCGCATAGCGGCCAAATTCAGCTGTTACCGAGCGCACGAGCGCCTCGATCTCATCCGAGCGCTCGGTCGGGTCTTCCAGCAAGTCCGCCTCGGCCTCGAAATAGTCCTCGTTATCCAGAAACTCGGAAATTTTCGCCCGCTGCTTGCCTTCAACCAACACCTTTACGGTGCCATCGGGCAGTTTCAGCAGTTGCAGCACATTGGCCAGCACGCCCATACGGTAGATGCTATCCACCGTTGGCTCATCTTCCGCCGGGTCCATCTGGCTGGAAAGCAAAATCTCTTTATTGTCTTCCATCACCTCTTCAAGCGCGCGCACAGATTTCTCGCGGCCAACAAAAAGCGGTACGATCATATGTGGAAACACCACGGTATCGCGCAGAGGTAAAACAGGGAGGGTGACAGTATTGAGCTCGGTCATGTAAATTCCTCATATTGGCAAGGTGCGGCGCCCCGATTATTCGGCAGCTTCAGCCCCTTCCACTCGTTGGATAGAAAATGGCGA
>WTAL01000026.1 GCA_013139635.1 Paracoccaceae bacterium | reverse complement strand
TAAAGATATTGTCGAGATAGCGCCCACGCCCGTCCATTGAGATTTTGATTTCAGTATCTGTCAGGGTCGTAATCCAGTCAGCACCGGTAAATTGTGATCCTTGATCCGTGTTCATAATCTCCGGCTTTCAACGCGACGCCAGCGGTTTTACCGTCTTCATCTTTCTTGTGCCCCGAATTTTTCTTTGCATAATCTAATGGAAAAGAAATTGAAGAGAATTGCACAGTGCCTTTGGAAAGCTTTGTTTTAGTCCCAACTTCGTCACCTGAAAGCGTCGGAAAATCTGTCTTTTTGACGATTAGTTTTGATTTCTCTTCATTCCGCTTTGCCATTAT
The DNA here is from genome assembly GCA_013139635.1 of Paracoccaceae bacterium. Taxonomy (GTDB): domain Bacteria; phylum Pseudomonadota; class Alphaproteobacteria; order Rhodobacterales; family Rhodobacteraceae; genus UBA3077. The sequence continues at coordinate 8,749 of WTAL01000026.1, read as the reverse complement.
TTTGCCAACCTAATCACAGCACCCATTTGCCCTGTCACATGATCCGCCCAACGCTCCATCAAAATGCGCCGTTGCTCAAGAAAATCAGCATTCAGATATGTTTTCTCAACCTTGGTGCCAAAACTATGCGCTATCAACATCTCAACTACCTCCCAAGGCGCATCTGTTGTTTCTGCGGCCCACGTCCGCAAACTGGCTCGAAAGCCGTGTGGGCGCACCTCTAGGCCTCTGCGCTCCATCAGGCGAGACATGATAGCGTCGGACATCACGCCCTTTCGCACACTGGGGAATAAATGCCCTTCACGGGAAAATGGCTTGGCTTGCTCGATGATAGAAAGCATTTCGCCAGATAGCGGCACGCAGAAATCAACGGCCTTGCCTTTGCGGGCCTTCATGTTCTCGGCGGGCACTGTCCACACGTCGCCCTCAATCTGGTCAAGATTGCAAAATCTAATCGGCTTGGAGCGTAGGCCGGAAAGGATCAAAAGCCGCAACGCCAAATGCGTAAGGGTGCCATCAGTCAGGCTTTCATAAAATTCGGGAACCTCTTTCCAATGAAGGCTCGGAACATGGGCCACAACGTGGCGAGATTTGCCTAGCAGCGCCCTTGCCTTGTCTGTTGCCTGAATATCGACCTCAAGCCCCATAGCCGCCGCGTGGCGCATTACGATAGACAGCCGATTCATGGCCTTGCGGGCGGTATCCGCCTTTTCGTGTCAAATGGGAGCCAGCGTCGCTTTAATATCTTGCTGGTCAATTTCCTCCACCGGAATTTTGCCAAGCCTCGGCAACACATGCAATTCAAGTGGCGAAAGCCAGCGCCCCGCCTCGCCATCATCTTTTAAGTCCGCCTTGCGTGCTTCAAAAGCCTCAAGCGCTACCGTGGCCAGCGTGTTGCCGCCCTTTGTCATTTCACGCCTAAGCCGCGCCCGCTCTTTGATCGGGTCTTTCCCCTGCCTAAGCACCGCCCGCCATTGCTCGGCTGCCTCCCGCGCTTCTTTCAGGCTTACAGCCTCAAGGCTCCCCAAGCCCATTTCGCGGCGTCGCCCGTGAACGGTAACCCGCAACACCCATTGCCCACCGCCATCAGCGCGCTTGACCAGCCAAAGCCCGCCGCCGTCCGCGTATTTACCGGACTTCGATTTCTTAACCTGAATTGCTGTCAGTTTTTGCAGTGCCATTTTTCAATCCACCTTTCAATCCACCCCTACATACAGTATAGATTGACAACAATTGAAACCGCCTGATTTTTAATTACCCTTATTTTATTAGATTTTTTTTGCAAAACTGATTGCGTTTGAAACGGCCTGAAATGGCAATTCAATGCCGCCCCTGGGCACCATTTTACACCTAGCGTTCAATTTTGGTTGAGAGAATGATAGACGACATGGTGTCATCTATCCCCTCAAGGCAGCCAATTTGGTCGATCACCTCATCCAGCACCGCCATGGAAGGCGCGGCGATAACCGCCGCAAGGTCAAACTGGCCACTGATCGAGTAAACGGTGGTGATATGCAAAATCTCCGTAAGCGCTTGCTGAATATTGGCCAGCTTTCCCGGTGGAAATTTTATCATCACCAGCGCCCGCACACGGTTTTTAGCGTGCTCATCAGAGAGCCGCACAGAATACCCCTCAATCACCCCGTTTCGCTCCAGCTTTTGCAGGCGCATTTGCGCGGCAGTGCGTGAAACCGAAAGCTGCCGCGCGAGTTCAGAAACCGATAAACGGCCGTTTTCCCGCAGCAGCATGATCATGTGTTCGTCTTTGTTGGATAGATCCATGGTACGGCCCTAGATGATTTCACAATTACTATAGTTGAAATAACTATTTTTACCAGAAAATAAGCTATTCCACCAGATTGTCCGCAGGCTGCATTTCACGCTAGTTTTTTCCGTAAATCAACGGAGATAGATGATGGAATTTTCTGCAATTCTAAACAATGCCGGTTTTTCGAATGCTGAGCTGGAGTCTGGCACGCTGACCGTAAGCAGCCCGATCAACGGGCAAGTGATCGCCAGCCTTGCCGTGCATAGCAGCGATGAAGCGCATGGAATTATTGCCAAAAGCAAAGCAGCTTTTTCTGAATGGAAGCTGGTGCCCGCCCCGCGGCGGGGCGAGCTAGTGCGGCTTTTGGGAGAGGAATTACGGGCCGAGAAGGAAAATCTCGGGCGGCTCGTTACGCTCGAATGCGGCAAAATCCTGCAAGAGGGCCTCGGCGAGGTTCAGGAAATGATCGACATTTGTGATCTTGCCGTCGGCATTTCGCGCCAACTCTTCGGGCTTACCATCGCTTCAGAGCGCCCCGGCCATTCCATGCGCGAAACATGGCACCCAATGGGCGTGTGCGGGATTATTACGGCGTTCAATTTCCCCGTGGCTCCATGGTGCTGGAATGCGGCGCTGGCGCTGGTGTGTGGGGACCCAGTCATCTGGAAACCCTCCGAAAAAACCCCGCTTTGTGCGCTCGCCGTGCAAAAGATTTGTGACCGCGCGTTGGCACGGTTTGGCGATGCGCCCGCGGGCCTTATTCAAGTGCTGATTGGTGAGCGCGAAGCGGGTGAAATCCTCACAACCTCGCGCAATGTGGCGGTGGTATCTGCCACCGGCTCCACCCGCATGGGCCACGCTGTTGGCGCCGCCCTTTCAGCGCGCTTTGGGCGCTGCATTTTGGAGCTAGGCGGCAATAATGCCATGATCGTTTCGCCGTCGGCTGACCTTGAAATGGCCCTGCGCGCCATCGTGTTTTCAGCCGTAGGCACGGCAGGGCAACGCTGCACCAGCCTACGGCGGCTTATTGTGCATGAAGACATTTATGACGCCCTCCTCCAACGCCTGAAAAAGGCCTATGCAGGCCTGCCCATTGGCAACCCGCTGGAAGACGGCATGTTGGTTGGCCCGCTGATTGACCAAGAAGCGCTGGCCAATATGACACGGGCGCTGAGCGCGGCCAAGGCTGACGGGGCCGATGTTTTTGGCGGCGAGGCCCTGCCCGAGGCAGGCTATGTCCACCCCGCCATTGCTGAAATGCCCGCCCAAACCGATATCGTGCGCGAGGAAACCTTTGCGCCGATCCTTTATGTGCTGAAATACAACGACCTAGACGCCGCGATTGCTTTGCAAAACGATGTGCCGCAAGGGTTGTCTTCCTGCATTTTCTCCACTGATGTGCGCGAGGCGGAATATTTCCTTTCGGCAGGCGGCTCTGATTGCGGCATTGCCAACGTCAATATCGGCCCCTCGGGCGCTGAAATCGGCGGGGCTTTTGGCGGAGAAAAAGATACAGGCGGCGGGCGCGAAAGCGGCTCTGACGCGTGGCGCGGCTATATGCGCCGCCAAACCAACACCATCAATTATTCGCGCGAGCTACCGCTGGCGCAGGGCATCAAATTTGACATTTAGGAGCGTATCATGAGCTTTAACAAAATCGCCGTTCTCGGCCTTGGCAAAGTCGGCACACTGGCAGGAAAGCTGCTGCATGACGCTGATTTTAGCGTCACCGGATATGACATCCGCCCCCGCGCCCTGCCCTTTCCCGTTAAGGATACCGACCTAACTTCCCCCGAGGCACTGGCCGCTGAATTTGCGAATGTTGATGCGGTGCTTTCCTGCCTGCCGTTTAGCCTCAACACGGTGATAGCACAGGCCGCACATGATGCCGGCATCCACTATTTTGACCTCACGGAAGACGTGCCAACCACCAAAGCCATTATTGAAATGAGCAAAACCGCCAAAGGGTTGATGGCTCCACAATGCGGGCTGGCGCCGGGGTTTATCGGCATTGTCGGCGCGGCGTATATCGCCAAGTTTGACACCTGTCGCTCAATTAAAATGCGGGTCGGCGCACTGCCGCAGCACCCAACCGGCGGGCTTGGCTATGCATTTAACTGGTCCCCTGCGGGGGTGGTGAACGAGTATCTGAACGATTGTGAGGTCATTGAGGAAGGCGTGCAAAAGTGGGTTTCACCGATGGAATGGAAAGAGAAGGTTTTCATTGATGGCTTGGAGCTGGAGGCGTTTACCACCTCTGGTGGCTTGGGCACAATGTGCGAGACATATCTCGGCACCGTTGCTAATATTGACTACAAAACGATGCGTTACCCGGGTCACATGGACCTGATGAACTTCTTCTTCCATGAGCTACTCATGCGCGAAGACCGTGAAAAAGCGGGTGAGATTTTAGTGCATGCCAAGCCGCCGGTGAATGACGACGTGGTTTACATCCATGTGGCCGCCGAGGGGCTGACTGATGGCCAGTTACGGCGCGAGGAGTTTGTGCGGGGCTATAAGCCGATAGATGTCGCAGGCGGCCCGCAAACCGCGATTGCCTGGACAACAGCTGGCTCGGTGGTCGCGATTATCGAAATGGTGCGCGGTGGCACGCTGCCCAACCACGGCTTCCTGAAGCAGGAAGATATATCGCTTGAGGCGTTTTTGGCGACAAAAACCGGTGGGCTTTACCGGTAAAAGCAGGATTTAAGGTAACATGGCACGCGAAAATACCTTCGCGCTAATAACAGCTTAATGCTTTGTTTTATATTCATTTATTTGCATCTCTATAACTTCACTAAACCAGTTTAGTGAAGTCATTTTCGCCTTGTGGTTGAGTGATGTAGCAAAGGCTTGGCGCATCGGTCTATTTCCATCTTTATTTCTGCGCTCAGCTTGGCTATATCTCTGTCCAAGTAAGTCAGGAGTCACATAATGCATTCTCACCACGACGAATCCCACTTTGTAACCCGCGCCGGATTGCTACGGGCGGCCGTGATGGGCGCAAATGATGGCATTGTTTCGACGGCCTCCATTATTATTGGTGTGGCCGCGGCAGGCACCGGCCAGACAGAGATTTTACTGGCGGGGCTTGCAGGCTTGATCGCGGGTGCGATGTCTATGGCCGCCGGAGAGTATGTGTCAGTTTCTTCACAGTCTGATTCCGAGAAGGCAGACCTTGAGCGTGAGCAAAACGAGCTGGACGCCAACCCCGAGGCCGAGCTTAGTGAGCTGGCCACCATCTATGAGATGCGCGGCCTAACGCCCGAGCTGGCGCTGGATGTTGCCGCTCAACTCACCGCGCATGACGCGCTGGAAGCCCACGCGCGTGACGAACTCGGCATCACCGACCTCAGCAAAGCCCGCCCTGTGCAAGCCGCGCTTACGTCGGCGGCGACCTTTACCGCAGGCGGAAGCCTACCCGTGCTCGCCGTCATTTACATGCCGCTTGGCAGCCTGATCTGGATCACCACGGTGATCTCGATACTGGTGCTTGGCGTGCTTGGGTTGCTTTCGGCCAAAGCCGGCGGCGCACCCGTTGTGAAAGCGATAGCCCGCGTTACCCTTTGGGGCGCAGCTGCCATGGGTGCTACCGCGATTGTAGGCCGGATATTTGGCACGGTGGTCGGCTAGTTGCCGCCATCGGCAAACTCAGTTAGCCTCCCTATATGAGCCAAGCACCCCCCCTTCCCAACACCGCTTACTGGCGCGCCTATCAAGGCCGCGCCGCTGGCTTAATTGATTGGAAAGATGTAGACGCGCTGTGGCCGCAGCTTAGCGCACAGCCCGAGGGCTGGTTTGTGTATGATCTTGAAGTCGCGCCGCCCACGGCTCCGATGCCCGCAGCGGAATTTGCAGCGTTCCTACCCCAAGCCGAGGCTTTGGTGAACGCGCGCCGTGATCGCTCGCATAGCGGGGCTATATACATAGACAGCCGCGAGGCCCCTGCTTTTATCAAAATATTTGACCCGACCAATATGGGGACATCTTGCGGCGGCGATCACGACATGATTTTTCCGCGCTATATTTTGAGCAAAACCAAGCCAGACCCGAGGCCTGCACCCGCGCCTAAGGCAAAAGGCTTTTTGGGGCGGTTGGTTCTTAAACGCTAGCGCGGCGCGGCTTGGCCAGCTAGTGGGGGGCGACACGCCCCCTCGCGTAAATACGCTCCCCCTGTGGGGCGCATGTGGCAGTCGATGGCGCTTTCAAAGCCAATCCAAATCTGCGAGTGTGCCGCCATGAAACCTGACCTGCATAATTCGATCTGGGAGCAGCTTGCGCCTGCCCGCCAGCCCGCCCCGAAGCTTCAACAGGCGCTAAGCGCTGATGTGGTTGTGATTGGTGGCGGCCTCACGGGGTTGAGTGCCGCTTACCACCTCGCTAAATCGGGCCGTAAGGCCACGCTTATTGAGGGGCGCAGCATTGGATGGGGTGGCTCGGGGCGCAATAATGGCCAAGTGATTCCGACCCTTGCGGCGATGGAACCCGCCGCCATGCAAAGCCGTTATGGCGAGCATGCCGCGCCGTTTATCCATATGGTCCGCGATAGCGCGGGCGAGCTGTTTGATTTTATTCGCAGCCACAAGCTTGCCTGTGACGCCGAGCAAAGCGGCTGGTTTCAGCCCGCGCACTCGCCTGATCACCTTGGACTTTCAGAATCTCGCGTAAACGCTTGGCAAACCCATGGCGGGGCGGCTGAGCTGCTGGATAAGCCTGCGGGCGATGCGCTGCTTGGCTCCGCCCATTGGCATGGGGGTATGCTTAACCGCACTGGCGGCCACATAAATCCGCTGAAGCTTAGCCATGAGCTGGCGCGCCTGTGTGCGGCAAGCGGTGTGCAGGTTTTTGAGCAAACGCCCGCAACGGCCATCACCCCAAAAGGCGATGGCTGGCTGATTTCCACGCCGGAGGGGGATATATCGGCCAACGCCGTGCTGCTCGCCACCAACGCTTATACAAGCGACAGCATCGAGCCGCGCATTGCCCGCTCGGTGGTGCCGCTTACTGCTTACCAGTTGGCGACGGAGCCGCTGAGTGAGGCCCAGCGTGCCGAAATCATCCCAGCGCGCGAAGCGATTTCGGACACCCGTGGCGACCTCTGGTATTTTCGCTACACCAGCGACCATCGGCTTGTGACCGGCGCGGCGCTTTTGCTGAAAGCCGGTGCCAAGCCGCGCTTGCAGGCCCTGCTCAAGCGCCGCCTAGAAACGGCCTTTCCTAGCCTTGCACCGCTAAGTTTTTCCCATGTCTGGAACGGCTTTGTGGGCATCACGGCTGATTTCACTCCGCGCTTTCATGAGCTTGGCCCGAATTATTACAGCTTCACAGGCTATAATGGCCGCGGCCTTGCGCTCACCCTGCCCATTGGCCGCGAGTTTGCCAGTAAAATCAACGGTCAGCCCTGCGCGCTGCCGTTTGAGCCCCCCCGCGAAATCCCGCTGCACGGCCTCGTTAAGCGCGTGGCCCGCTCGCGCCTCATCCTCACCCGTTTGCAAGATAAACAAAGGTATAAGCCATGATTCCGATGATAGAACAACGCCGCATTGAGGCCGAATTAGTCCGCGATTTTTATGAGGTTCTGCTCAAAACCATGCCCAAAGCCGCCGCGCAGGAGATCATCCGTGAGGCCATCGCCAGCTCCGCCATTCGCCAAGGCGAGGCCTATGCCAAGGCCGTCGGCCACGCCCCCGACTTAGAGGACTTCGCCAACCACGCCGCCGCGTGGGATGCCAATGATGCCCTAGAGCGCACCGTGCTGCACGCCGCCCCCGAGCGCCTAGATTATAACATAACCCGCTGCGAATACGCCGCCATGTATAAAGCAATGGGCCTCGGCGAGATCGGCCACCTGCTAAGCTGCAACCGAGACGCCGCCTTTTGCGTGGGGTATTCCAACGACATGGAGCTAACGCGCACCCAGACGATTATGGAAGGCGCGCCGCATTGTGATTTTCGGTATCGGATGAAGGGTGCGACCTGAGGGTTTTACATTTGCTAAGGAATTGCTTATAAAATAACTATTGGTAAAGGACACGGAATATGACTCTCGCAATGAAACATACAGATGCTCAATGGACTGTCGAGAAGATCGGCCGGTCCGAAGATGGTGGTGCTATCTACGAAATGCAAGAAGTTGCAACAGGTAAAACTAAAAAAATTACCGCTGATGGGGCACGCACCGCAATCATGGAACAACTGGCAAAAGATAAAATCGACATGCTGAAACGCCTTGCCGACCGATAGTGAACACTACACAAGTAGTGGGCATTACATCGTCAAGTATAGTGATGCCATCGCTGGCCATGAAATGGTTATTTTGGTTTCAGGTGGCCGAAGCGGAGTATTGAACGAACCCAGCCTGCTTTCTGCTCTTGCCCGACCATATTGTGGATATTTTGATACGCTCGAAGAAAAAGCCGCTGTATTGATGGAGGCAATCATTCAAAACCACGGGTTTGTGGATGGAAATAAGCGCACCGCAGCTTTCCTTTTATTTTACTTTATCACAATGAGTAAGTGTTGGATTTCGCCAATTCCTGAAAGTGAAAACATAGATTTAGAGCTAGAAAACCTAGCTGTTGAACTTGCTTCCGGTCAGGCAAACTCTGAAACTGTAGTCCAATGGTTGCGCCCCCGCCTTAAACCCATCTAGCCCCTTGCATTCCCCCCCACTCCCGCTATAACCCCCCAATCCCCCGCTATCTATGATCGCGGATGCCTCTCGTATGCGGATGGGGGATGTTAGAACCCGCATTTTGAAGCACGCTTAAATGAAGGAATATGATATGTCTCTATATGAGCATGTTATGATCGCGCGTCAGGACCTGTCCAACACGCAAGCCGAGGCTCTGATTGAGCACTTCGGCGGGATCCTCGCTGACAACGGCGGCAAAGTTGTTGATAGCGAATATTGGGGCCTTAAAACTATGGCCTACAAAATTAACAAAAACCGCAAAGGCCACTATGCCTTTATCAAATCGG
>WTAL01000154.1 GCA_013139635.1 Paracoccaceae bacterium | reverse complement strand
CCAGACCAGATGGAAGTGATGCTAATCAAAAAGCTGGCGCACCCGCAGGCGGGGGCCAATTGCGCATGGGTGCCCAGCCCCACGGCGGCCACGCTGCACGCAACGCATTATCATGAGGTGGACGTGCAGGCGGTGCAAAACGCCCTTCAGGCCTCAGGGCCACGCGGCGGGATGGCTGATTTGCTGACGATCCCACTGGCGACCAAAAACTGGACGTCCGATGAAATTATGGATGAGATTGAGAATAACGCCCAAGGCATTCTCGGCTACATTGTGCGCTGGATTGATCAGGGCATCGGCTGCTCCACCGTGCCGGATATCCACAATATCGGGCTGATGGAAGACCGCGCAACCTGCCGGATTTCGTCACAACACCTCGCCAACTGGCTGCACCACGGCGTGGTGGGCGAGGGCGATGTGGTTGAGGCTTTTAAGCGCATGGCAGCAGTGGTGGACACACAAAATGCAGCCGACCCGCTTTACGAGGCCATGGCCCCTAAGTTTACCAGCATCGCCTTTACCACTGCGCTCAATCTGGCGCTAAAAGGCGCAGAGCAGCCCTCGGGATATACCGAGCCACTGCTCCACGCCGGTCGACTGGCTAAAAAGCTAGCGTAGGTAGGGCGAAATTTCGTCCAGCAAGGCCAAGCGCTTTTTACGCATGTCTTCCAAGTGGAAGTCGTCAGTTGGCTCTACGTCAGTTTCCGCACGGTGAATATCACGGTTAAGCTCGTGGTAATCATCATGAAGCTTGGCAAAATGCGCGTCTGAGGTTTTTAGATCATGCATTTTTTCCACAGCCTGCGGAAACTGCTCGGCGAGTTCATTTGGGGTATGAGACATATATTTGCTCCCTTTTTATATGTTGCCCCCATAATGTGAGGGGAATTGAGGCCGCACGCCTTGATCTGTCGCAAATGAAGGCGCATATTTCAGACAAAGGAGAATATTATGAGGCGCCCCGTTGTTGGCATTATCGGCAATTTTAAATTGCTCGACGAAGACTATCCCGTGCAAAGCGTGGGGATCATGAATATTGATGCGGTTTCGCAGGTGGCGGATGCCCTGCCGCTCATTATTCCGGCGATGCCTTCGATCGGCAGCATTGAGGACGTGGCAGCGGCCTGCGATGGCTTTGTGTTCACCGGCGGGCGGCCCAATGTGCACCCCTGCCATTACGGCGAAGAGGCCACCGAGGCGCATGGTTTTTTTGATATGGACCGCGATAACCTCACCCTGCCGCTGATCCGGCATTGTGTGGAAGTCGGCAAGCCGATCCTTGGCATTTGCCGAGGCTTCCAAGAATTCAACGTCGCCTTTGGCGGCACGCTGCACCCCGAGATCAGAGAGCTTCCGGGCCGGATGAACCACCGGATGCCGCCTGATGGCACGATTGACGAGAAATTCGCGCATCGCCACAAGGTGTCGCTGCTTTACGGCGGGAAATTTGCCGAAGTATTTGGCGCGGCCGAGGTGGTGGTGAACTCGCTGCACGGCCAAGGCATCTGCCAGCCCGGCGCGCGCGTGGTGGTGGAAGGCCGCGCCGAGGATAACACCCCCGAAGCGATTTACATCAAAGACGCCGCCGCCTTCTCCCTCGCGGTGCAATGGCACCCCGAATATAACGCGGCACATGATGAGGTATCACGGCCTTTGTTCGAGGCCTTTGGGGCCGATATGCGGCGGGTGATTGCGCTCAGCTAGGGCGAAAATCTGGTTTATTCAACCAGTTCCAAAACATAGGCGGCAACGGTGTGCGCAGAATGAATTGCTAGGCGTGCATGCCGTGGTTTAATAGCTATATTGCGTGTCTGCTCCTCTGATTTTCCATGTGCACCACTCTTTTTGTTTCTTAAGTGGCATATTCCATCGACAATACTATTTAGCCCTGTAGCGATTTTCTTAAGGTCTTTATTATCCCAGTCAGCGGGCCGCAGCCCCATCTGTGCCGTTGCGAGGCTCCAAAGCTGAGATAGTGTGTCGTTGTTACTATACTCTTTCTTTTTGGAATCTAGGTAAGCCTTTAGCGAAGCTTCTAAAACGTTTCCAGCATACTGGACCGCAGCATGTGGGTCACTGTCAATTTGAGACAAAGCGCGCTTAATTTCGATTTCAACTGATTTTAAACCGTGCTTTTTAACGCTTTCCTCAAGAGAGATTGTCGACGTTGACCCGCCTTTGGTGATTTGCCCGCCTCTTGAATATCTGAGGTTGTCACGGCTTAGGGTTGCAATGATCTTTTCCTTTTCGGCCGCCATTTTTGCAACTTGGTCTTCATCTTGGTTAAGCCAAAATGAGCTTCCAGGGTTTTGCTTTTCCATGAAATCATCAAGGATTGAACCGAGAACGCTCAATGGTTCATCAGACATATTATTAGTTTGGCGTAGCCACTCCTTTACTTTTACAGCTTTGCTACCGTCTGGAATTGGTTCAGGGGCGCCAGAATACATGAACAATGAATCAATTTCAGCCTGAGTATAACGCTCAGGAAAAATTTGGCTCAGCAGCCCGATGATACTGGTAGGTATTCTTTCCAATACGTTTACTCCCACCGCCAAAGCGCCGGAATAAACCTATACGCCGCACCCTCCTTCACCACATTCCCCACGCCGGGGAAGGGGAAGTGGTAGCCGAGCACCGCCATTTTATCGGTCGCCGCCATATCAAGCAGCCGCTTGCGGGTGCTCACCGTGGCCTCCGGGTCCATATCCACCGAGCCCACCCATTCGGGGTGCGCAAAGTTCAGGAAGGCCTGCCGAGAGCTATCCGCCAGCACCAAAAGCTGCTCGCCTTCGCTCTCAATATGCAGCGACATATGCCCAAGCGTATGCCCCGGCGACGCGATCATGGTAATGCCGGGGGCAACCTCATGGCCATCCTCGGCCATGGTCAGTTGCTCCTGAATCGGCGTTAGCGAGTTCACAGCCCCCACCACAATCTGCTGCAAGCCTTCCGGAACCTCGTTCACAAAGTCCGGCTTCATCCAGTAATCGTGCTCAAACGCGCCGATGATATATTCCGCATCGGGGAACATAACATCGTCAAAATCGTCCCGCGTGCCCCAAATGTGGTCAGGGTGCGCGTGGGTCAGCACCACATGCGTAATGTCCTCCTGCGCAAAGCCAGCCGCTTCCATGTTTTCCAGCAGGTTGCCCGCCGTGTCTTCATAAATCCGCTTGCCCGAGCCAACGTCTACCAGCACTTTGGCGTCGCCTAGCTCAATAATAATATGGTTGGTGTGGTTCAGCACATTGTCATCTTGCAGCTGAAAGTGCTTTTCCAAAAAGGCGCGCACTTCGGCGGGGTCGGCATTAATGCCCACGCCCGAAAGCGGCGCGGTGAAATATCCGTCAGACACCACGGTCATGCGGGCCTCGCCCAAAGTAAACCGAAAGTGGCTGTTTTGCTGGCCATCTGGCCCGCTCAGGTTGGCCATGGCGGGCGCGGCCATGCCAAGCATCGGGGCGGCGGCGGTCATTTTCAGGATGTCGCGGCGGCTGGGGCGGATAAGTGTCATTCGTAAGTCTCCCTTGTTTTCCGGCACGATTACATATTATGAGCAACGCTTAAAGGGGCGAATTGGCCCAGCTACCAGCCGGAGGGGCCATGAGCATTAATCGCAAACTATCTGTCGCCCCGATGATGGACTGGACAGACCGCCACTGCCGCTATTTTCACCGGCTGCTCAGCCGTGAAACGCTGCTTTACACCGAGATGGTGACCGCCAAAGCGGTGATTCACGGCAACCGTGAGCGGCTGCTAGGCTTTCACCCCGTTGAGCACCCCGTGGCGCTTCAACTTGGTGGCTCGCAGCCCGCCGAGTTGGCAGAAGCCACCCGCATTGCCGCTGATTTTGGCTATGATGAGGTCAACCTCAACGTGGGCTGCCCGTCAGACCGCGTGCAATCTGGCAGCTTTGGCGCGGTGCTTATGGAGCAGCCAGATTTGGTGGCGGACTGCGTGGCGGCTATGCAGGGGCATGGCCCCGAGGTTACGGTGAAGTGCCGCATTGGCGTGGATGACCAAGAACCGCGTGATGTGCTGCCAGATTTCCTAGAGAAAGTCTCGGGCGCGGGCGTCCAAAGCTTCACCATTCACGCTCGCAAGGCATGGCTGCAAGGCCTCAGCCCCAAGCAAAATCGCGATGTGCCGCCGCTGGAATACCCGCTGGTTTATGCCATGAAAGCCGCTTTTCC
>WTAL01000065.1 GCA_013139635.1 Paracoccaceae bacterium | reverse complement strand
GCATCATCTACCTCGGGTTTTGCAGGTTGGAACGGGTGAAAAGATAGTCCGGAAGGTCAATATCAAACTCCGCTGACAGCGTTTTTATCTTGGTATATTGCCCCGGCGTGGCCACGCTGCTCATGGTCAGCTCACTCGGATAAGGCCGCCCGCCCAAAGTGGTTACGCGATCCGCCACCATGGTGCGCACAAGGTTGCCGCTTTGGTCATAAAACTCTTGCCGGAGCAGCACGTAATCATCGCGCACATGCACGATTTGCTTACCCCAAACGATCGGCTCACCGCGCTTGGGGATGCTCTCAATTACATAAACTGCATGGCCGCTATGGCTGGTGGTGCCGATGAGTCTGTGGGTGTAATCACTCACCAGTTGCTCGGTTTTCGTGAGGTCGCTATAGCTAAAATCAGAGCCCATCCAGCTTTGGCTCATCGCCGAGGCGGGCAGCTGGATTACCTGATTAAGCTTGGGGTTAAACACGTAAGTTCGCCGCCCGCTTTGCAGCGTAGCGTTGCCCGCATCGCGCGCGGGGGCAATGAAGCGCACCAGCGCGTTGTCACTATCTTGGGTCCAGCTTTCCATGGTCAGGGAGCGGGTGCCAGAGCTGCCGCGAATGGTCATCTCGGCAACGGCGTGAGAGCTGGTGGCGCGCCAGTTATCAAAGGCCGCCTGCAATATCGCGGTCGGGTCTTGCGCCATGGCAGCACTTGGCAAAAGCATAGCGGCAGCGCTTATCATCATCAGGTGGCGGCGGGTCAACTTAGGCATATCAGGCTCCTACTTGCGTCGAGGGGCGAGGGTCGCTACAGTGCAATGGACCACTCGGTCCATTAACATCTAATCCTGCCCAAAGGCCCTGTCAACCCTATGCAGCCCCACCCGTCCCTCAAGATGAAGCCCGAGCGTCGGGACAAGCTTTTTGCCGCCGCCACGCGGGAGTTTTCCGAGCTTGGTTTTGAACAAGCCTCCCTAAACCGGATTATTGGCGACGTGGGCATGAGCAAAAGCAGCTTTTACCACTATTTCGCCAATAAAACCGAGCTTTTCCAGCAGATTTTTGCGCAAACATTGGCCCCGTTGGCGCAAATCGCAAACGCATTTGAGCCGGAAACCCTCACGAAAGAGAGCTTTTGGCCGGCCATTCTTTCGGCTTCGGAAGGTAGTAGTGAAATGATTATAAACCAGCCCGAAATATTTGATGTCGGGCGGATGTTTCATCGCAATCTAAACGAGCCAAGCGGCATTTGCACTGCTATGATGGAAGCCCCGCTGGCGCTTGTCAGCCGGCTATTGGAGCACGGCAAAGTGATTGGCACCATCCGCGATGACCTGCCAACCTCGCTGTTAATTGAAGCGGCCATGGGCATGGGGATGGCGATTGACCGTTGGGCTATTGAGCATATTGAAAACTATAGCAAAGCCGAGTTTGATGCCTTTAATGAAAAGGCCATGGGCATGTTTATAAAAGTACTGGCACCGGAGGGTTAAATGGGGTTTTACGACAGCAAAATTTTGCCGTTTTTGATTGATAAAGCCTGCGGCGGATCACCGATTCAGGCGCAGCGCGAGATTGTGGTGCCACAGGCGCGGGGCGAGGTGCTGGAAATCGGCATCGGCTCGGGGCTGAACTTGCCGTTTTATGACAGTAGCGCGGTGAGCAAGATTTGGGGCTTGGAGCCAAGCGCTGAAATGCGGGCAAAGGCGGCTAAGGTGGCGGCAAAAACCGCGATTCCGGTCTCGTTTCTGGGGCTTTCGGGCGAGGAAATTCCGCTGGAGAATGCCTCGGTTGATACCGTGTTGGTCACCTACACGCTTTGCACCATTCCCGACGTTGCCGCCGCTCTGCGCCAAATGCGCCGTGTGCTAAAACCCGAGGGCAAGCTGATATTTTGCGAGCACGGCCAAGCGCCGGACCCTTCCGTGCGCCGCTGGCAAGACAGGCTAGACCCGATCTGGGGCAAATTTTCTGGTGGTTGCCACCTAAACCGTCCGATTGATGCGCTGGTAAAGCAAGCTGGATTTGAGATTGAAACACTGGAAACCGGGTATATTGCCAGCCCTAAATTTGCAGGATTTAATTATTGGGGCACCGCAAGGCCCGATAGCTAGGTGCTGTATTTGGTTGAAACTATGTTTTGAGTATGTCACTCAAACCTATGCAAAAAACCCGCGCCATTATGATTCAAGGCACCGGCTCCAATGTCGGAAAATCTCTGCTGGTGGCAGGGGTTTGCCGCGCTTTGCACCAGCGCGGCCTGAAGGTGCGGCCCTTTAAGCCGCAAAATATGTCTAACAATGCCGCTGTTGCCGAGGGCGGTGAAATTGGCCGCGCGCAGGCGTTGCAAGCCATGGCTTGTGGGGTAAAGCCCAGCGTGGATATGAACCCGATTTTGCTCAAGCCCGAATCTGAAACCGGCGCGCAGGTGGTGGTGCAGGGGCAGCGCTTGGCCACGGTAAAGGCGCGCGAATATGGTAGCCTTAAGGCCTCGCTTATGCCTAAGGTTTTGCAAAGCTTTGCACGGCTAAAAGCAGAGGCCGATATTGTGGTGATTGAGGGCGCGGGCAGCCCTGCCGAGGTGAATTTGCGCGCGGGTGATATTGCCAATATGGGCTTTGCCGAGGCGGCAAATGTGCCGGTTGTGCTGGTAGGCGATATTGACCGCGGCGGCGTAATTGCACAGATAGTAGGCACAAAAGCGGTGATTTCTAAGAGCGACGCCGCGCGGATCAAGGGCTTTATTGTCAACAAATTTCGCGGCGATCCTTCGCTATTTGATGAGGGTTTTGAGGCGATTGCAAGCCATACGGGCTGGCGCGGGCTTGGCACATTGCCATGGTTTCCAGATGCCCATAAGCTACCGGCAGAGGACGCGCTGGACATTCGCTCGGCAGGCACAGGGGATTTTCATATCGCGGTGCCACAACTTTCGCGCATGGCCAATTTTGATGACCTTGACCCGCTGGCGCAAGAGCCAAATGTGCGGGTGACCATGGTGCCGCCGGGGAAAGCCCTACCCGGAGATGCAGACCTCGTGCTCATTCCCGGCACCAAATCCACCATCAAAGACCTCGCATTTTTTCGCGCTCAAGGCTGGGAGATTGACCTGCAAGCGCACCTGCGGCGAGGCGGGAAGGTGCTAGGCGTTTGTGGTGGCTACCAAATGCTAGGGCAAAGCATTGCGGACCCTGAAGGCATTGAGGGGCCGGCGGGCAGGGTAAAAGGCCTAGGGCTTTTGGACCTGCAAACGGTCATGGTGCCGGAAAAGAGCGTGACGGAAATTGAGGCCATCCATTTAGCCTCCGGCGCGCTGGTGAGTGGTTATGAGATTCATATCGGCACCACAAACGGGGCCGACAGGGCGCGGCCATTGTTTAGTATTTCAGGGCAGCCCGAGGGTGCGATAAGCGCTAATGGGCAAGTTGCAGGCACCTATCTGCACGGGCTGTTTAGCGCCGATGCGTTCCGCGCGGCGTGGCTTGCAGCGCACGGGTCGGGCGCATCAGCGCTCGCTTATGGCGCGGCGGTTGAGGACGCGCTGGATGCGCTAGCGGCGCATATAGAGGCCCATATTGACATTGATGCCCTACTGGAATTAGCGCAATGATTTCTGCGGCAGACATTGAGCGGGCGCTGATGCGCCCTGCCCCGGCAGCCTCAAGCGACTATGATTATGCGCCCAGCCTGCGAGGAAAACCCAGCGGGCTGCGCTCGGCCGCAGTGCTAATCGCGCTTATGGAAGGGCCGCACGGGCTGGAGGTTATTCTCACCCGCCGCGCCGCGCATCTGCGCAATCACCCCGGCCAAGTGGCCTTCCCCGGCGGGAAAGTTGAGGAGAGTGATGCGGGTTTATGGCAGGCCGCGTTGCGCGAGGCCGAAGAGGAAATCGGGCTGGCACAGGTGCAAAACTTGGGGGCTTTGCAGGGGCATGAGAGCGTAACCGGCTTTGAAATAAGCCCGCAAGTGGGGTTGGTAAAGGGGCGGTTTACCCCGCGACCCGACCCTTCTGAAGTGGAAGAAGTATTTACGGTACCGCTTGATTTTTTGATGAATCCGGTAAATATGTGCCTACACCAGCGCCCGTGGCGCGGGCATATGCGCGGGTATCTGGCTATCCCCTACGGGCCGCATTACATTTGGGGCGCAAGTGCGCGGATGATCAGGAATTTGGCGGAACGGCTGTGAAATTAACAAGCATAAAATGGCTGGAAGACGCCGCGCCAGTGATGGCCATGCTGGAAGGTGCGGGCCACCGCGCGCTCGCCGTGGGCGGTTGCGTGCGCAACGAGATTTTCCGCGAACCCATCGCCGATGTAGACATCGCAACGGACGCCCTACCCGAAGCCGTAATGGCACTGGCCAATAAAGCAGGCTTTCGGGCGATTCCAACCGGCATTGAGCATGGTACGGTGACCGTGGTTTGCAGCGGTGAAGCCTACGAGATTACCACCTTTCGCAAAGATGTAGAAACCGACGGGCGGCGCGCTGTGGTGGCGTTTTCAACCGATATTCTGGACGATGCGCGGCGGCGGGATTTTACCTTTAACGCGCTCTATGTGCAGGCCGATGGTGAGGTGATAGACCCCCTTAACGGTTTGGAAGACGCCAAAGCACGGCGGCTCCGCTTTATTGAAAACGCCTTTGAGCGCATCAAAGAGGACAGCCTGCGCATTCTGCGCTATTTCCGGTTTTATGCTCAGTATCGTGACCCGCTAGACGGGCCAGATATGGAGGCGATTGCTGCCATTTCAGCCAGCATAGACATGCTGGATACGTTGTCTTCCGAGCGCGTAGGTGCTGAAATGCGCAAGCTATTAAGTGCTTCAGAACCAGAGGTCGCACTGGCCCTGATGGCGCAAACAGGTGTGTTGCCACGGATATTGCCAGGCGCTGATCCGCGGTTTATCGGGCCGCTTGTAGCCATAGAAGATGGCCTACCCCTGCGCTGGCTACGGCGGCTGGCTGCGCTTGGCGGCGAAGCCCCCGCCAAGCGCTGGCGGCTCTCGAAAGCCGAGGCAAAAGGGCTGGCGGATATTTTCGCGGCAATGACCTTGCCCAGCCTGACCGAGGCGGGCTACCGGCTGGGAGAAGCCGCCGCCATTGATGCACTTTTGGTGCAATCCGCCAGCATTACCATGCCGGTGGACCCTTGGCTGATTTCCCAAATCAAAGCCGCTTCACAGGAGGTTTTTCCGCTCAAAGCTCCATATTTAATGGACAGAATCCCCCCCGGAAAAGCCCTAGGCCTAGAGCTGAAGCGGCTTGAAACCCTCTGGATCGCCTCGGGCTTTACGCTTACGGCCGCAGCGCTTGACAAGATGGTGAAACCCTGAAAAGGTCACTAAAGTTGACCTAAAGGAATTCCCCATGTCTGTTGATAGTCTTCTTGCCTTATTGGGCATCGTCATGGCCTCGGCTTGGACGCCCGGCCCCAACAATATGATGCTGGCGGCGTCTGGCGTAAACTATGGTTTGCGCGCCACCGCCCCGCATATTTTTGGCGTATTCCTTGGCTTTGGCTTTATGATATTTTCAATATCCCTCGGACTAGGCGGCGTGTTTATCCGCTATCCAATATTGCACGAAATTCTGCGTTGGGGCGGGGCTTTGATGCTGATCTGGGTGGCGTGGAAAATTGCCACCGCCAAACGCCCCGGCGAGGCAGGCGCGGCCACCAAGCCGTTTACGCTAATTCAGGCCGCAGCCTTCCAGTGGATAAACCCCAAGGCATGGATCATGTGCATCAGCATTTCATCCCAGTTTTTGAACCCCGAAAACCCTGTGGCCAGTGCCGCCACAATTGCAGCGATTTCTATGTTCGGCGGGGCCACATCGGCCACGGGCTGGGCGTGGTTTGGCATGATACTAGCGCGCTGGCTGCATACCTCGGCACGGCTGCGGGCGTTTAACTGGAGCATGGCGGCTATCATTCTCGCCGGCGTGCTGGTGGTTATATTCGGCGGACTTTAAACGAAAACAACGCGCCGTTTTCACGGCGCGTTGTTCGAATACTTTAGCTTGGGCAGACCCTAGTCTTTGCGGAAGAATTTCTTCTCGCGTGGCTTGCCATCCCAGCCGGGCTTGCCTTTAGGGGCGCCGCGATCATCGCCGCCGCCAAAAGATTTGCCGCCGCCGTCACGGTCTCCGCCATATGGCTTGCTGCCACCTTTGTAGCCGCCGCCGTCACGATCGCCGCCACCTTTGTAGCCGCCACGATCACCGCCGCCAAAGCCACCACGATCACCGCCGCCTTTATAGCCACCACGGTCACCACCACGGTCGCTGCTACCTTTGTAGCCACCACGATCACCGCCGCCTTTATAGCCGCCGCCGCCTTCGCGAACTTCCCATTTTTTAACCAGCAATGCGTTAAATGTGTCGCGATGAATGGTGCCTTCGTTGCACCAAATTGTTGAGACCATATCGCCTTCAACACTTTCAATCGCCATGCGGGGCGAGCCCGCTGTGAGGGCAACGATATCGCCCAGTTTATAATCCGCCATTTTCTCTCTCCAATACAACGCCGCAACATTAGCAGACGCTCTACATAGCGCCTTTTTGCGGAGTTACAATAGAAAAGAGCCTAATAGCTGCGCTCAACCAGTGTTTTGCTGAGCTTATCATAGGGCATTGAGCCGTTCCACCAAACCATGGGCGCCACCCACCAGAGGATGTAAATAAACGTGGCCGCCCCGAGAAAGCCGAGCACTAGCGCGATATCTTCACCCTTTTGCAAAAGCGGCACGACCAGCTCTAGCGAATAAGCCGGCGCAAATACACCGATTAAAAACAACGCAATGGCAGGGGCAAACTTGAGTATCTCTCGCTGTGCCACCTGAACAAAGCTCGGGTAATCACCATCAAGCTGGATCACCTGAACTTGGGTAACCTTTTTACCTAGGGTCTGCCCTTGCAGTAAAAAGGTGGTGAGAATCAAAAGCGCCAGCACAAGCACTGGCTGCAAGTAAGCCACTGGAAATACAGGAGAAACCTGTTGCCCAGCATCATCCAAAGCCACGGTAATGGTGATGGCATCATCTGCAATACCGCCCTCAGCATTGGTGTGGCTACTCACCAATAGGGTTGAGCCTGCAAAAAATCCGTTCTGAGAGGCGCTGCACAAGCTGCCATTTTCAGCCTCAACGCCACGCTCGATAAAATAGGCCTGCGACTCAGGGGCGAGCGGCACAGTGCGGCAGGCAACTGATTGATAAATGCCGCCGCTCAACCGTACGGTATTTCCGTCAGCAAACGGCACCGTTATATAAAATACCAGCTGGCTCAACAGGATTATATCTATGATCACCGCAATCAAGCGCCGCACAAAATGTCGTGGTTCCACTGCCCTGTCTCCTCTGAGCCATTATCGGCTTCTTCACGGCGCATATTGTCAGGCTTTATTGATTCCAACAAGGGCAAAAACCCCGCCCGATTTCTCGGGCGGGGTCAGTTTTAGTCGCGCAGTTTAACAAGGTCATTCATCAGCCCATTGGTGCCGTTATGCACCGTCAAGCGCTCCACCTTGCCCGCAATCACCTCCAGCGCTTCCAGCTCTTTAAGCCGCAGCATCACAGGGTTTTCGGCCATCACCTTGGCGGTGTTCAGCAACGAGCGCGTGGCGTTGGTTTCCTCGCGCCGCTTGATCACGTTGGCCTCAGCGGCCTTAGTTGCGGCCACAACTTGGTTCAGGATATCACGCATTTCACCCGGCAAAATCACATCTTTCAACGCGATCTCCCCCAGTTCAACCCCGATCAGGGCCATTTCAGCACGGACCTTATCAGCCGCCTCGGCGTCAACGCTCACCTTTTCGGCCAGCAAGTCGTCCAGCGTGCGGGCCCCCAGCGTTTTGCGGAAGGCAAACTGAAGCGCGCGGTGCAGGGCTTCCTCAAAGTCCTTAACCGTAGTGACCGCTTTTAGCGGGTCCACCACCCGGAAATCAGCCGCGAGGTTTACCCGCAGTGTCACCCGGTCTTTGGTAAGAATCTCCTGCCCTGTCACATCATGCGCCCGCCAGCGGGTATCCACCAACTTGGCTTTTACCGTTTGCGCAACCGCCCAAAAATGGTGCGTGCCCGCAGGCAAAACCCGCGTGAACGTGCCATCAATTTCCAGCAAGCCAACCCAGCCATCCGGCACCGCAACCGCGGCCACAGATTTCGGAAAGCCCGCCTTCCAGAGCTTTTGCCCAAGCTTCGGCTCAATCGCCAAATCTTCAGTGATATCAAAGGTCTCAACCTCCCAAGGCCCAGCATCTAGCCAGAGCGTATTTTGGTTGGATGGCCCCAGCAAAA
>WTAL01000129.1 GCA_013139635.1 Paracoccaceae bacterium | reverse complement strand
TGTCTGTTGGCGCCAATTGGGTTATGGCGGGGGCCGCTGTGGCTTACCTTGCAACCCGATTCTGGCATCGCTGGATTCATGTGCGCCATAACCGTGTGAGCAAGCGGTTTATGGTGTTTGTGTATGGTATTGCGGCGCTTGCCTTGTTTTGGCTGGCGCTTGGGTATCAAATTATTACCCTGTAAAATTAGCACATACGCCTTTTAGCTGCATTTATTTCGCCGTAATTGTGCGATGTGTTTGGCCTGCCTCCTAGGATGATTTTGCAGTTCAAGCTGATTTGGGCGCTTTTGGATATGATTCCGACCCGTGGGACACCACCTACTATGCCGTGCCTGCCATGTATAACCTCTCGCCAAAACTTGTGTTGGGCGGGTATTATGGCCAAGAGCTATGGGGTGGCGGCGGCGCAAATTATGCCACTTACGGGCTTGAGGCCAAGTTTACCCCCGGCTTTCTGGACAGCAGGTTAACTTTTGAAGCTTTTGCCGGTATATATTTGAACCAACTCAACGATCTCGACAACAAAATGATCGGCCTCGGGGTTGATTATATGGTGAATGATAGCATCAATTTGGGCGCAAGCTATTTGCGTGGCGCGTGGACTGATTTTAACGATCCGGTTGACCAATATGATGTGCTGGAAATCGAAGGCACTTACCATATGGCCTCTGGCCTTTATGCCACGGTGAGTTACACCAACACCATTTTTCAGGGCTCTACCGGGGAAGAGGCGACCTTTGGCATTGCCATTGGCTATAGCTTTTTTGGTCAAGGCGTGACCTTTGACCGCCGCGGTTATTCCGCTTTTTACCCAGGCGACTAGGCATCCATTTGCCGCCTAAAGTTTTAGCCCCGCGCAATTCCTGTTGCGCGGGGTTTTCTTTACTTCCAGTATATGCCAAATTTTGCTTGCGTCTCACACCAATCACAGGCAAATCCTGCGCATGACCCCAACCGCCCGCCTCTCAGCCGCCATTACGCTGCTTGACCAGATTCTCACCGGAGATCCCGCCGAGCGCGCGCTCACCCGTTGGGCGCGGGCCTCTCGCTTTGCTGGCTCAAAAGACCGTGCTGGGGTGCGGGATATCGTATTTGACGCCTTACGCCGAAAACGCTCTCTTTCGCATTTGGCCGGAGAGATGACAGGCCGAGGCCTCGTAATGGCCCAGCAATATAGCAACGGCGAAGCGCTTGAAGAGCTGTTTGGAGACTTTCGGTTTGCCCCGGCTGCCGTCACCGTGCCTGAACTTGAACAGCTTGCCAATCCGGGTGTGGCGCCCAACCCGGTTAAGCTAGATTACCCCGATTTTCTTAACACCGAATTAGAGCGCTCCCTTGGCGCAGACCTGCCTCAGATTATGCAATCGATGCAGTCTCGGGCTCCGGTGGACCTGCGGGTGAACACGCTCAAAACGACAGTTGAGGAAGCGCAGAACTATCTGGCACGGGACCTGATTTTTTCCGAACCAATATCTGGTGTGAAATCGGCGCTTCGCATCACGGAAAACCCGCGCAAGCTCAATGGCTCGCTCGCTTACAAATACGGTTTTGTTGAGCTACAGGATGTATCAAGCCAGCTGGTGAGCCAGTTGGCTGGGGCGGCACCCGGTACAACCGTGCTTGATTATTGCGCCGGTGGTGGTGGCAAAACGTTGGCTTTGGCGGCAGAAATGCAAGGTCGTGGCAAGATCTTTGCACATGACGCCAACCCTTTGCGCATGAAAGACCTTCCAGAGCGCGCACGCCGCGCCGGCGCTGATATTCAGGTTATTTCACCTGATCATATCGAAAATTCACCAAAATGTGATCTGGTGTTTGTGGATGCCCCTTGCTCGGGCAGCGGCGCATGGCGGCGAAACCCTGACAGTAAGTGGCGGATTACCGACACAAGATTGGGTGAACTGGTGGCGCTTCAGCGTGAAATATTGCAAAAAGCGCAAGCTAGGGTTGGCAATAACGGTGTTTTGGCTTACGCAACGTGCTCACTTTTTGCCGTTGAAAATTCAGACCAAATTACGTGGTTTTTGAGTGAATACGATGGCTGGAAAGTAACGCATCAACAAAGCCTTAGCCCCATAACTGGCGGAGATGGGTTCTTTATTTCGGTGCTTTGTCGGACATCTCGCTAAATATTTGTTGTAATTTTTTCATATATTTTTAACCTATTGGTTGTGAAGTGATAATAATTGTGCGCTTTACGTTATTTGTGGTAAAAATTAGGAATATGTATTTAGGTTCAGAACGCCCGACACGACTGAGAGCCATATTCTGGCTGCTGCTTTACTCTTGTGCACTTGCCGGTTTGGGCATTGCTTTTGCGCTTGGCTTTAAAGCCCTCGCTACAGTTTTTGCTTTGTTGCTGGTTGGCGCCGCCATTTATGGGCTTAAAAAATCAGGGCTAGAAGCGCCGGAAATATCTGAAAAATGCGGGCCTGAGCATGATTCGGTTGGTACAGAATCTCTCCAAATCATCCTTGATGACCTCCCCGTAGCGCTCATACGCCTTTCGACCGACGGTGAAATTGTCGGGGTAAATGGGGCTGCAAGGGTTTTGCTGGGCAATGCAAACCTTGTAGGGAAAAATTTTAGCGAGGAGATCGAAGGGCTTGGCCGGTCTATGCGTGTAAGGGTTGCCGAGGCGCTAAAGGGAAGCGGTATCCGGACTACCGAGATGGGGCGATTCCTAAAAAACGGTAAAGAGATTTTCTTGCAGGTTTCGCTAATGGCGATGCGTTTCGAAAATCGAGATTGCTTGGTGGTGGTTTTGAGCGATAAAACCGAGCTCAAAATTTTGGAAGCCCAATTTGTACAGAGCCAAAAGATGCAAGCTGTTGGGCAGCTGGCTGGCGGCGTTGCGCATGATTTCAATAACTTGCTCACCGCAATTAATGGCCATTGTGATTTGCTTTTGCTGCGCCATGAAGCCGGAGATACGGATTATGGCGATTTAATCCAAATCAGGCAAAATGCCAACCGCGCAGCCGCTCTCGTGCGCCAGTTGCTCGCTTTTTCTCGCAAACAAACTTTGCGCCCCAAAGTTTTGAAACTTGCGCGCACACTGGCCCAGCTTTCACAGTTGCTCAATCGGTTGCTGGGGGAAAAGGTTAATCTGAAAATTAACATTGCTGAAGACCTTAACTTGGTGCGCGTTGACGAGCGCCAATTAGAGCAAGTGATCATGAATCTCGTTGTGAACGCACGTGACGCTATGCTCGACGGTGGCGACGTGATGATTTCTGCCGACAATGTGGAGCTAAAGAAGCCATTTGAGCGAGACAGGGCAACGGTACCTACCGGCAATTATGTTTGCATAACCATTAAGGATACCGGCACCGGCATCTCACCTGATAATATCGCCAAAATCTTTGAGCCTTTCTTTACCACTAAGCGCGTGGGAGAGGGCACAGGGCTTGGCCTTTCAACCGTTTACGGCATTATAAAACAAACTGGCGGGTTTGTATTTGTTGATTCGATTCTTGAGCAGGGCACAAAGTTTATTGTCTATTTGCCCAGCTATGTTGGGGAAATTTCGAGCGAGCCCGTCAAGAGTGAAGTCCAGCCAGCCATGTCGATAGAAGCCGAACTTTCTGGCAGAATATTGCTGGTAGAAGATGAAGACCCCGTGCGGTCTTTCGCGGCGCGTGCGCTCCGCATGCGAGGCTACAAAGTGGACGAAGCTGAGAGTGCTGAAAAGGCTTTAGAGCTATTGGCTTTAAATGGCGCGCAGTATGATCTCTATATTTCAGATATTATTATGCCGGGAAAAGATGGCCCCACTTGGGTGCGGGAAGCCCTGCAAAAACACCCAGAGACCAAAGTCATCTTTATGTCAGGCTATGCTGAAGACGCATTTGAGGATGGCAAGCCCGATATTAAAGATGCCGGTTTTTTGCAAAAACCGTTTTCTCTTGCGGAGTTGAGCGACAGCGTGGGGCAGCGATTGCAAATGTAAGGCGCGCGCGCTGCTGATTCCACAGCCCAACGGGAATTTGCGCGGTGTTTTTGTTTCGAACGATGCCTAAGAATGCTTTTTTCTGCGATTCACGTTTTGTAAAGGTTTTACGGTAACTATCTAATTACTAAAATTTTAATTGATTTGTTCTCTTTTTGGTCCTATAGAACAATAAGAGAACACAAGGTGCGTTGCCCGTGAGGGCTGATTATGAGATAAGGGGTTAACAGATGGCTGATACACTTTTGGATTTGGGAAGCAAACGCAACATGGATAAGAATAAAGCTCTGGAATCGGCGCTAAGCCAAATTGAGCGTAGCTTTGGCAAGGGCTCAATTATGAAGCTTGGCCAAAAAGGCGCGATTGCCGATATTGAGGCGGTGTCTACCGGCTCTATCGGCCTGGATATTGCGCTTGGTATAGGCGGGCTGCCCAAAGGGCGGATTGTTGAGATTTATGGCCCGGAAAGCTCAGGGAAAACCACGCTGACACTGCATGTGATTGCCGAGATGCAAAAGATTGGCGGCATTTGCGCCTTTGTTGATGCCGAGCATGCGCTTGATCCGTCTTATGCTAAAAACCTAGGCGTCGATCTTGATGAGCTGCTGATTTCGCAGCCAGATGCGGGGGAGCAGGCGCTTGAAATAACGGAAACACTTGTGCGCTCGGGGGCTGTATCGCTGGTGGTCGTGGATTCTGTGGCGGCATTGACTCCAAAATCAGAGCTGGAAGGCGACATGGGGGATTATCAGATGGGCGCGCAAGCACGGCTGATGTCTCAGGCGATGCGTAAGCTCACGAGTGCGATTAGCCGCTCGAAATGTATGGTGATCTTTATTAACCAAATTCGCATGAAAATCGGGGTTATGTTTGGCTCGCCAGAAACCACAACTGGTGGCAATGCGCTTAAGTTTTATTCGTCAGTGCGGCTGGATATCCGCCGGATTGGCGCGCTGAAAGATCGGGATGAAATCGTTGGCAACGCGACCCGCGTTAAGGTGGTGAAAAACAAGGTTGCGCCTCCCTTTAAGCAGGTAGAATTTGATATCATGTTTGGCACGGGAATATCCAAAACCGGAGAGCTTTTGGACATGGGCGTGAAGCTCGGGATCGTTGGCAAGGCGGGCTCTTGGTTTTCTTATGGAGATGAGCGCATTGGGCAGGGCCGAGAGAATTCTAAAACATTTCTGCAAGAGCACCCGGATATCGCGCATGATATAGAAGATAAAATTCGCGCCGCGCATGGCCTTGATTTTGACGGATCAGACGATAGCGTGCTGGAAGAGTAACAAAAGGCGGCCCCTGTGGCCGCCTTTTTTAATGCCCCCTGTGGACAGCCCCGCCACTTCATTATAGAGCTCTTCTGTAAAGCAAATTGAAGAAATAGGGGTTCCTATGCTTAGCGTAAATGATATCCGCAACACGTTTATCGATTCCTTCGTGAAAAACGGCCATGCGGAGGTGGAAAGCTCACCGCTTGTGCCAAGGAATGATCCTTCATTGATGTTTACCAATGCGGGCATGGTGCAGTTTAAAAATGTGTTTACGGGGTTGGAAAACCGCGATTACACGCGTGCGACCACAAGCCAAAAATGCGTGCGGGCAGGGGGCAAGCATAATGACCTTGATAATGTAGGTTACACCGCGCGCCACCTCACTTTTTTCGAAATGCTCGGCAATTTCAGCTTTGGCGATTACTTTAAGGCGGATGCCATTCCCTTCGCGTGGGACCTGCTCACCAAAGATTTGGGCATTGATAAAAGCAAGCTCCTCGTTACGGTTTACCATACGGATGACGAAGCCGCCGATATTTGGAAAAAATATGCGGGCCTGTCAGATGACCGGATTATTCGCATAGCGACCGATGACAATTTCTGGTCTATGGGGGCCACAGGCCCGTGCGGCCCCTGCACCGAAATTTTCTATGATCATGGGGATCATATCTGGGGTGGCCCTCCGGGATCAAAAGATGAAGATGGTGACCGCTTTATCGAGATCTGGAACCTTGTGTTTATGCAATATGACCAGCAGGAAGATGGCACCCGCCTCGACCTGCCGAAGCCGAGCATTGATACCGGCATGGGGCTTGAGCGGATCAGCTCGCTCTTGCAAGGCTCAAACGATGTCTATGACACAGATTTGATGCGCAGCCTGATTGAGGCCTCGGCCCATGCGACCAATTCTGAGCCCGATGGCGAGGGCAACGTGCATCATCGTGTTATTGCGGACCACCTGCGCTCCACCGCTTTTTTGATTGCCGACGGGGTGCTGCCCTCCAATGAAGGCCGTGGGTATGTGCTGCGCCGCATCATGCGTCGCGCCATGCGGCATGCGCATTTGCTGGGGGCAAAAGACCCGGTAATGCACCGGCTCGTGCCCGAGCTTGTGGTGCAAATGGGGCAGGCGTTCCCAGAGCTCACCCACGCGCAAAGCATGATCGAAGAAACTCTGGAGTTGGAAGAAGCCCGTTTCAAAACCACGCTGGATCGTGGATTGAAACTGCTAGATGGTGAGTTGGTCAACCTAGACGCGGGCGCACCATTGCCGGGGAAAACAGCCTTTAAGCTTTACGACACCTACGGCTTTCCGCTCGACCTTACGCAAGATGCATTGCGGGAGAAAGACCGCGAAGTGGACACCGATGGCTTTGATGCGGCCATGGCCGAACAGAAGGCCAAAGCCCGCGCGGCGTGGGCTGGCTCTGGTGAAGCGGCAGATGAAAACGTATGGTTTGAGGTCGTAGACCAGCACGGGCCAAGCGAGTTTATCGGCTATATTGAGGAAGAGGCTGAGGGCCATATTGTGGCACTGGTTAACGACGGTAAAACCGTGGAAACATCTGGCGGCGAGGTGCAAATTGCGCTCAACCAAACCCCGTTTTACGCCGAATCCGGCGGGCAGGTTGGCGATGAAGGTTTGATCATCACGGAAACCGGCAAGGTTGAAATAACTGATGTTCGCAAAAAAGCGGGCGTGTTTGTGCATATCGGGAAGGTTATTGAGGGTGAGATAACGGTTGGGCAAGTGGCCGAGCTTAAGGTGGACCACCTCAACCGCCGGTCAATTCGGTCTAACCACTCGGCTACGCACTTGCTGAATGAGGCGCTGCGCAATGTGCTTGGCACCCATGTGGCGCAGCGGGGCTCCTTGAATGCGGCGAGCCGCCTGCGGTTTGATTTTAGCCATGCCAAGGCGATGACAAGCGATGAACTGGCCAATGTTGAGATGGAAGTTAACCGCTATATTAGGCAAAACACGCGGGTAGAAACGCGGATTATGACGCCGGATGCAGCGCGTGACCTCGGGGCGCAAGCGCTGTTTGGTGAGAAATACGGCGATGAAGTGCGGGTGGTTTCGATGGGCGAGTTGGAAGGCTCGGGCAAGGGCAATGACGGAAAAACCTACTCGCTAGAGCTTTGTGGCGGCACCCATGTGGAGCGATTGGGTGAAATTGGCCTGTTTAAACTGGTGTCTGAGGGGGCTTCGGCTAGTGGCGTGCGCCGGATTGAAGCGCTTACCGGTGCGGGGGCTATGGGCTATATCGCCATGAATGACTCTCATTTGGCACATGCTGCATTGGCGATGAAATCTACCGCAGAGCAGCTGCCAACGCGCATTAAAGCGCTGCTGGATGAGCGTAAGCAGATGCAAAATGAGCTGGCAAATTTCAGAAAGCAACTAGCGATGGCGGGCTCAGGGCAGGCGGAAGTGAGTGTGCGGAATGTAAACGGTATTCCGTTTTTTGCACAAACGCTGAGCGGTGTTTCGGGCAAAGATTTGCGCGGCATGATTGACGAGCACAAAAAGCAGATTGGCAAGGGCGTTGTGCTTTTGATCGCCGATACCGGCGACCGCGCCGCTATTGCGGCTGGTGTATCAGACGGGCTGGGGGTTTCCGCGGTAGATATCGTGCGCGTTGCGGCTGAAAAACTTGGCGGCAAGGGTGGTGGCGGGCGGCCAGATATGGCGCAGGCTGGTGGCGCAAGTGCGGAAAATGCAGAAGAGGCCATAGCGGCCGTAGTTCAAATGTTGGAGGCTTAAATGGCTGTTTATGCAATGGTTCATATTGATGTGAAAGACGCGGAGGCATATGCAAAATATGCTGAAATCGCTGGCCCTGCGGTGGCGCAGTATGGCGGTGAGTTTTTGGCGCGGGGGGGCGAGTGTCTCCAAATGGAAGGCACGGGGCGCGCGCGCAATGTGATTATCCGGTTTCCAGATTGGGACACAGCCAAGGCGTTTTATAACGGACCGGAATACCAAGAGGCGCTGAGCCACGGGCTGCCGGCTGCCGAGCGCGAATATACTTTTGTTGAGGGTGTTTGATTGTGCCGCTGGGCCGCTTATGCTGGGCCGGAGATTTATCTTGAAGAGATTGTTTCTCGGCCAGAACACTCGTTAATTTCGCAAAGCCTGCATGCGGACGAGGGTAAAACTGACACCAATGGTGATGGTTTTGGCATGGCTTGGTATGGGGGGCGCAGCGAGCCCGGCCAATTTAGGGATACCTATCCGGCGTGGTCTGACCCCAATTTGCTGAGCCTGGCGCGCCACGTTAAATCGGGCTTGTTTTTGGCGCATGTAAGGGCCAGCACGGGGAGCGCGACGAGCCGCAATAACTGCCATCCGTTTACCTATAAAAACTGGTCATTTATGCATAATGGCGTTGTGGGCGGCTATAATGGCTTTCGCAAAGCTGTGGACCAGATGATACCAGACGCGCTTTATGACCAGAGAAAAGGTGCGACAGATAGCGAGGCTGCCTTTTTGATTGCGCTTGGAGACGGGCTGATGGATGATCCGAAAGCCGCTATAGCGCGCACGATTGGAAAGCTGGAAGCCCTTGCACGCGCCTCAAACGAGCGGCCTTTTATGCGCTTTACGGCGGCATTTTCAGATGGAAAGCGGCTGTTTGCCGTGCGCTATGCGTCTGATAAATTCGCGCCCACGCTTTACTTGCGCAAGCTGTGCAAATTTGGTGGGCATACGCTGGTTTCTGAGCCGTTGGACATTGGCGACAAAAACTGGCAGGCGGTGCCGCCCAATACGTTTTTGTGTATTGAGGACGGGGACGTAACGTCGGAGACTTTTGCTCCGGCTTAACGACCCGCGCTAATGCGTGGCACTTTTTGAAAACAAGTGGATGATAAGCACGCCCGCGATAATCAGGGCAAGCCCGAGGATCGCAGGGGCGTCGAGCGCTTGTTTGAACCAGAAATAGCCGATGAGGGCGATGAAAACGATGCCAAGGCCGGACCAGATGGCATAAACGATGGAAACCGGCATATATTTCAGGGTGTAGGCCATGAAGATAAATGTGGCCGCATAGGCGACCACCATGATTACGGACGGCCAGAACCGGGTGAATTGCTCAGAGGCTTGCAGGGCCGTGGTGCCGATAACCTCGGTAACAATAGCGATGAACAGGTAGACGTATTGGATGGGCATGATGGCCTCTCGCGCAGGGGGGATTGCGCAAATTATGGCCACTATGGCCGCAAAGGTCAATCTTCGGTGCCAGACCAATCCATTTGCCGTGCAGAAACCTGTTGCATAATCTTAATAAACAGAATGCCGGCAATGGTGCTCAATACGGTTGAGATAAGCATGGCGTTGTTTATGGTCATATAAAGTTCGATATCGTCGGTCCGCCGCTGTTTTCGTAAAAGGCCAATAACAAATATATTGTTGGCTATTCGGGCGGCCCACCAAAAGCCTAATAAAGCTGTAGCGGGGGCAATGGGGGAAAGCGCTGGTGAAAAAGAGCTGTTCCATATCTCTTTCATCGCAACGAAAGGCTTCCACAGGTTGGCGAAGGGTATGAAATACCAGCCAACAGCCCAGCCGGGGCGGATACGCCCGGGGTATGGGTCCATAATGGTGGCATTTTTGCTGGCACGAAAAAATCCAGATGGCGCTCATAATAAAGCTGAAAGTGGAAATTACGATAAGGGCGATGCCCGATATGAACATTAAGGAGTCGACATTATCTGCGAGAGCCATTGCTTTTGAATAAGGTGTGTTTTCGGACATAATGATCCGAAGCTGTTGATTTTCCCAAAGGCCTAGGAGATCAAACGCGATTGCGGTGCAAATACTAAGTATGAGCGCTTTGGTCGCGATGCGCGCTGAGCGGGCGGTATCGTGTGGGAGGATCTGCATGAGTGCTACCTATGAGGGCTATTGCGCGGCCTGCATGTGGCATAGGTAGAAAATGTATTAAAGTTAAAAAAGGCGCTCGGAATGCCCGAGCGCCAAATATTTTAGCTCAAGGCTTTTTGCAGATTTTCGTCGATCTTCTCCAGGAAACCCTCTGTGGTGAGCCATTTCTGGTCTGGCCCAACCAGAAGCGCGAGGTCTTTGGTCATGTGGCCGCTTTCAACGGTATCAACAATCACTTTTTCCAATGTTTCGGCGAAATTCATCAGCGCGTCATTGCTATCCAGCTTGGCGCGATGCTTTAGGCCGCCTGTCCACGCATAGATCGAGGCGATAGAGTTGGTCGAAGTCGCTTCGCCCTTTTGGTGCTGGCGGTAGTGGCGGGTTACGGTGCCGTGCGCAGCCTCGGATTCTACCACGGTGCCATCAGGGGTCATCAAAACTGAGGTCATCAGGCCGAGCGAGCCGAAGCCCTGCGCCACGGTGTCTGACTGCACGTCGCCATCGTAGTTTTTGCAGGCCCACACAAATTTGCCGGACCATTTCATGGCCGAGGCCACCATGTCGTCAATCAGGCGGTGCTCGTAGGTGATACCAGCTTCAGCGAATTTATCGGCGAACTCGGTGTCAAAAATCTCCTGAAAGATATCCTTAAAGCGGCCGTCATAAATTTTCATGATGGTGTTTTTGGTTGACAGATACAGCGGCCAGCCCATTTTGAGCGAGTAATTCATAGAAGCCCGCGCAAAATCGGTGATGCTATCATCGCGGTTATACATGCTCATGAAAATACCGGCAGATGGCGCGTCATAAACATCTTTTTCGATCACGGCCCCGTCTTCGCCAACAAATTTCATGCTGAGCTTGCCCTTGCCGGGAAAGCGGAAATCGGTGGCGCGATATTGGTCACCAAAGGCGTGGCGGCCAATGACGATCGGGTGTGTCCAGCCCGGCACGAGGCGCGGCACGTTTTTACAGATAATCGGCGCGCGAAAAATTGTGCCGCCGAGAATGTTGCGGATGGTGCCGTTGGGCGATTTCCACATTTTCTTCAGGCCAAATTCCTCAACCCGCTGCTCGTCGGGCGTGATGGTCGCGCATTTTACGCCTACGCCGTATTTTTGGATAGCGTGGGCCGCGTCTATCGTGACTTGGTCATCGGTTTCGTCGCGATATTCCATGCCGAGGTCATAATATTTAAGGTCAATATCGAGGTAAGGCAGGATGAGTTTATCTTTGATAAATTTCCAGATGATGCGGGTCATCTCGTCGCCATCAAGTTCAACTACTGGGTTTTCAACTTTAATCTTGGCCATTTCTGCCCCCTTTAAGAAAGATTCGGATGCTTTTACGCTATTTGGGTGCAAAAGGAAAGAGCGGTATACGGCAGTATACCCAATCTATATTTGCATCCGGTTTGTGCGCATCGTATCACGCTGGCAAGCAAAACAGGAAACACAATGTCGGGAACGGATCATAGGCAGGATGAGGGTTGGCAGGGGCCAACGCCGGCGATTATTCTGGTAAAGCCGCAGATGGGCGAGAATATCGGCGCGGCGGCGCGGGCGATGTGGAATTTCGGGCTGGACCGGATGCGGCTGGTGGACCCGCGCGATGGTTGGCCAAACCCTAAGGCGATTGCGCTCGCCTCCGGCGCGGGGCGGGTGCTCGACCAGATTCAGGTGTCGAAAACGACCGCTGAGGCCACCAAGGACTTTAACTTTATCTTTGCCACCACGGCGCGCAAGCGTGACCTTACCAAGGTGGTGATGTCTCCGGAGCACGCCATGCAAAAGGCGCATGAGCTGATTGCGAGCGGCCAGACGGTTGGCATCATGTTTGGGCCAGAGCGGGCGGGGCTGGCGAATGAAGATATTGTGCATGCCAATGCGTTTATATCTGTGCCAGTTAATCCGGCGTTTGCCTCGCTTAACCTCGCGCAATCGGTGTTGCTGCTGGCTTATGAATGGCGGCGGCTCATTGGCACGGAGGCAGAGCAATTTGACCTCAGCAAATCCCGCTATGCGGAATCGGGTGAGGTGCAGGCTTTTGTGCGGCATTTGGAGCAGCGGCTGGATGATGTTGGGTTTTTCTTTCCGCCGGACAAGCGGGTTTCTATGTTGGAAAACTTGAACAATATGTTTAGCCGCCTACCTTTAACAGATGCAGACGTGCGCACTTTGCATGGGGCAATTAAAGCGATAGCCGAGCGCCGGCATGGGCCGCTTGCGGGAGAAGAATAATGGTTGAAAAGCGGAATGTTTTTGAGGACGTGGGCGAAAAGCAGGCCACGCCGATTGTGAAGAAGGCCAAGGGCGTGCCGCGCCGTGCGATCATCATTTGGCTGGGCACCATCTTTGTGATGCTGCTGGCGATGATCGCGATTGGCGGGCTTACGCGGCTGACTGATAGCGGGCTATCTATTACCGAATGGAAGCCGATTACGGGGGCTATTCCGCCTCTGAATGCCGCCGACTGGACGGTGGAGTTTGGCAAATATCAGACCTCACCGGAGTTTTTGCTGCAAAACCACGCCATGACCCTTGAGGAGTTTAAGGGAATTTTTTGGTGGGAGTGGGGCCACAGGCTGCTTGGGCGGCTCATTGGTGTGGTGTGGGCCATCGGCTTTTTCTGGTTTCTGGCGCGCAAGCAAATCCCCACGGGGTATACCGGAAAGTTCCTTACCCTTGGCGTGCTCGGCGGGCTGCAAGGCGCGCTTGGCTGGTGGATGGTGTCTTCTGGCCTCACGGGCCGGATGGTGGATGTGGCGAGCTATCGACTAGCGCTGCATCTTGGCTTGGCGTTTGTTATTCTGGGGTTGATCACATGGTATGTGTTGAGCATCCGGAAATCGGGCGCTGAATTGCTGCAAGCGCGGCGACGCAGGGAAGGGGGCCTCATGGCTTTTTCCACCGCGCTACTGGTTGTGCTCTTTGTGCAAATCTTGCTTGGCGGCCTCGTGGCGGGCATTGATGCGGGCCGCAGTTTCCCGACATGGCCCGATATGGCGGGCGAGTTTCTGCCCTCTGAAAGCTTTGGCTACACGCCGCTTTGGAGCAACTTTTTTGAGAACCCCGCGCTGGTGCAATTTAACCACCGCCTGATGGGGTATATTGCCTTTGTGCTGGGGCTGGCGCTTTGGTGGAAAGCTCGCCGCAGCCCCGTGGCGGCTACGCGCGGGGCGTTTACCGTGATGGCCGTGATGATGCTGGCGCAGGTGGTGCTTGGCATATATGCCGTGCTTTATCTGGCGCGGCTTGATATTGCGCTGACCCACCAACTGGGCGCGGTGGCGCTATTTGTGCTGATCATTCGGGCGCGTTTCCACGCGGCATTCCCTGAGGAGCAAAAAATCGCGCGGGCTTAATTCTGGTCCCACTCCGGTTTGCGCTTATCAAGGAAGGCCGCGACGCCGCGCTCGGTATCGCGAAACAGCATGTTGTCTGCCATGTTGGCACCAGTAAAGGCATAGGCCTCTTCCAGCCCCATTTCGAGCTGCTTGTAAAAGCTCTCTTTGCCGATTTTTACCGCTACGCCCAGCTTGGACGCCAGCTTTTCAGCAAGTGCGTTGGTCTCGGTCTCCAAAGCATCAAGCGGCACAGCGCGGTTAATTAGGCCAATTTCAGCGGCGCGGTCAGCCTCGATGAAATCACCAGTGGAGAGCATTTCAAAGGCCTGCTTTCGATGAATATTGCGCGTGAGCGCTACCATTGGTGTGGAGCAGAAAAGCCCGATATTAATGCCGTTAACCCCAAAGCGGGTGCCCTTGGCGGCAATGGCCAGATCACAGCTCGCCACAAGCTGGCAGCCGGCGGCGGTCGCGATGCCGTGCACCTCGGCAATGACAGGTTGCGGTTGCTTAGTGATCGTCGTCATCAAATGGCCGCATTGCTTAAACAGCGCGTTAAAATAAGCTTTGCCGCCATCTTCGACCTGCCGCGCCGCCGTCATCTGCTTCAGGTCATGCCCTGCGCAAAACACCTTTCCGGCGCCTTTTAGAACGATGGCCCTGATCGAGCGATCCTCAGCAATAGAATCAAGTTCGCTTTGCAGCGCCGTCAGCATTTCCTCAGAAAGCGCATTCAGCGCCTTGGGGCGGTTAAGCGTTAACGTGGTTATCGCATTGCTATCACTACGTAAAAGAATTTCGGCCATGGTCTTGATCCTTATCAGCTTCGCCTGCAATGTGGCGCATAACTTCAAAAAGGGAAAGCCAGAATGCAGCCAGTGATGACCGTTTCCGAAATGAACGCCTTTTTTGCAGCAGAGTTTCCCGAGGTCTGTAACGGCTATGTGGTGCGCGAACTGCCAGCAATGGGCGCGATTGTGGATAAGTTGTCCAATGAAAGAGACCTCCGTCCCGGCGGCACCCTTTCAGGTGCAGCCATATTTGAGCTAGCTGATTTGGCGTTTTATGTAGCCACATTGGCAATGATTGGGCCAAAGGCGCTTACGGTTACAACGTCGGCCTCTATTAATTATATGCGCAAGCCCGAGGCAGGCGGCATGTGGGCGGAAGCGCGGATATTAAAGCTCGGGCGGGCGTTGAGTGTGGGCGATGTGATGCTTTATTCAAACGCGCATGATAAACCCGTGGCCCATGCCAACATCACATTTTCGATCCCGCCAACGGCGTAATGTATGGGGTATAATAATACCCAATTCGTAAGGCATTGAAAACGCAGCACTATATCCATATTATTTGTATTGACTGCACCGCTTAAACCCTTAAAACCACCGTATCAGAATTTGTACGGGGTGAGCCTGTGCGCTTCCCCTCCGAAAACGGAAACGAGACCATGAAAACATATTCAGCCAAACCGGCCGATATCGAGAAAAAATGGATCCTGATCGATGCTGAAGGCATTGTTCTGGGTCGTTTGGCCTCCATTATCGCCATGCGCTTGCGCGGCAAGCACAAGCCAACTTTCACACCGCACATGGATATGGGCGACAACGTGATTGTGATTAACGCAGAAAAAGTGCAAATGACCGGCAACAAGCGTGCCGACAAGCGCTATTACTGGCACACTGGCCACCCCGGTGGCATTAAGCACCGCACCGCCGAGCAAATCCTTGAAGGCCGCTTCCCTGAGCGCGTGCTGACTAAAGCTGTTCAGCGTATGCTGCCCGGTGGCCCGCTTTCAAAGCAGCAAATGACCAATTTGCGCGTATATGCAGGCGGCGAGCACGGCCAAGAGGCCCAGCAGCCTGAAGTTTTGGATGTTGCATCCATGAACCCTAAAAACACTCGGAGCGCTTAATCATGAATGATGAAATCAAATCGCTCGACGACCTGAAAGAGGCCGTTTCCGAAGCTGCCGTTGAGCTGGCCGTAGACACTGGCCCAGCCCGTGAGCCTGTGCGTGACGAGCTTGGTCGCTCTTACGCCACCGGTAAGCGTAAAGACGCGGTTGCCCGTGTTTGGATCAAGCCTGGCTCAGGCAAAGCCACCGTTAACGGTAAGCCAATGAACGAATACTTTGCCCGCCCTGTGCTGCAAATGCTGCTTGCGCAAGCTTTTTCGGTTGCCGGTGTTGAAGGTGAATTTGACGTGATGGCCACTGTTAAAGGCGGCGGTCTTTCGGGCCAAGCTGGCGCGGTTAAGCACGGTATTGCAAAAGCATTGCAGCTTTATGAACCAAGCCTGCGCCCTGCGCTAAAGGCTGCTGGCTTCCTGACACGTGATGCACGTGTTGTTGAGCGGAAGAAATACGGCCGCCGCAAAGCGCGTCGGAGCTTCCAGTTCTCGAAGCGCTAAGTACGAAAGTGCAAATAATATAACAATTACAAAGGGTTGCGTTTTCGCAGCCCTTTTTTTATGCGTAGCAGCTTGTTAGCAGTCCGTTGATATTATTGACTAACTGGTTTAGCGGTTTTAGCATAATGGTAGCAGTTAAGGCATCTATTTGGCAGGTTTTGCGTGGCATATTACGAAAACAAACGAGAGCACCTAGACGGAGCATTAGTGCTTTTTACACGTAATCTCACCACCGCCGTTCCCAACAGCAAAAATCACCGTAAGCCAACTTGATACATGCGCTTAAAAGTGGCTGGGCGCAAAGGCTACATTACGAAATCTACGAAGCTGACAATTTACGAAGATGCTTACGAGTTTGCTAAGGGCGAACTACTGCGCTTGCAACATGCTGCAAAGCTTGGTCACAGCATGGATGAATACACTTTTGAAAAGCACTGGAATGATTGGTTTGAACGCAACAAGCGCAACGGCACTTGGAAAGAAGAACGGGCTAACTGGCACAAAAACTATTTCAAGCGTTACTTCAAAGACTATTTTTCAAATGCTGATAACAGCTCAATGCTGCTTAACGACATAACCATACAACACGCAGCAGAATATTGGGATTGGCGCAAGAATTACTGGAAGCAGGATAAAGCTGAAAAACTGCGTGATTATAACCCCAAGCGTCGTGGCGCAAAAACACTTGGCACAGGCAATGCAAAAGAAAACCCAGCTGTAAAAACACTGCTGATGGAGTAAAGTGCACTTAATCAAATATTCTTTGATGCTGCGGAGCGCGGGCGCATACAGCAAGTTATTAAAATGCGTGTTAACGAAAAGGACAGAACGCCAAACAGACGTGCTGGGTTTGAAAGCGGAACAGAGCTTGCGACGCGGATACGTAATTTGCGTAGTTACAGGGACAGTGTTGGGCGCTTTAAGGATAAACGTTTAAATGCGTGGCACCGTATGCAGCGTAAGCAACTGTATCACCTTGTCATGTTTAGTTTGAATAGTGGATTGCGCATTGGCGAAGCGCGGGAAATGCGCTGGAGCGATATTAAGTTTGGTATTGAAGTTGAAGGCTTGGACGAGCGCATTGCAGAAGTGCGTGTGAGCAAGGAAACGAAAAAGGGGCAGGCGCGTAATGTGCAAACCCAGCCAACCGCCAATAAAGTTTTAAAAGAGTGGTTTGAAATATCCCCGCATAAAAAGAAAAAACGACTGGGTTTGGTTTGGGCAAAGAAAAGACGCTAACGGCAAGGTTTTGCAGTTTGGCGACTTAAACAAAAGCTTCCAAAAGTTTTTGACACGTGTGCCGTTTAACGACAGGCAAGATGGAATGCTTAACGACAGGGATGGTTGAAGTGGTCCTGCTTTGTCCGAACAGGTTTGCGGCTAAGCTAAGGTGTATCGGGATTAGTTATCATGCCGCTTTCTTGATTTCATCGCTGTTGAAGTATGCCTCGTCTGGCGTTTGTTTATCAAGG
>WTAL01000041.1 GCA_013139635.1 Paracoccaceae bacterium | reverse complement strand
GCTGTTCGGGGCTAAAGCGCTCGATCAAGGCATCCACGGTGGCGCGCTCGGCGTCTTCTACGGCCTCGTTCCATGATGGGTTTTCCATCAAACGCTCATCATCCCGCGCCTGCACATCGGACGCGCTAGGGGGGGAGGACCACTCGGCCTTCACCTTGGCCCCACCCAGCAAACGCTCGGCCTTACGGCGGGCTTTTGGCTCCACAACCAGCGCACTTACGCCCTTGCGGCCCGCACGGCCGGTGCGGCCTGAACGGTGCAGAAGGGTTTCGGAATTGGAGGGCAGGTCGGCATGAATAACCAGCTCAAGGTTGGGCAGGTCAATGCCCCGCGCCGCCACATCGGTGGCCACACATACCCGCGCACGGCCATCACGCATGGCCTGTAGCGCATGGCTACGCTCGTTTTGCGAAAGCTCGCCAGACAGCGCCACCACCGAGAAACCACGGTTAGAAAACCGCGTCGTAAGGCGGTTTACCATCGCGCGGGTGTTACAAAACACCAGCGCGTTTTTGGCCTCATAAAACCGTAACAAGTTGATGATCGCATTCTCGCCATCCCGCGGCGCTACATTCAGCGCGCGATACTCAATATCAGCGTGCTGCTTGCGCTCGTCCTTGGTCGAAATCCGAATAGCATCCCGCTGGAAATTCCGCGCGAGGTTGGCGATCATTTTTGGCACGGTCGCCGAAAACATCAGCGTCCGGCGGTCTTCTGGTGCCGCTTCCAGAATAAACTCAAGGTCTTCGCGAAAACCAAGGTCCAGCATTTCGTCGGCTTCATCCAGCACCACGGCGCGAATGTCACCAAGGTCAATCGAGCGCCGCATAATGTGGTCGCGCAAACGCCCCGGTGTGGCAACCACAATGTGAGCACCACGAGAAAGCGTCCGCCGCTCTTCGCGCATATCCATGCCGCCCACGCAGGATGCCAGCCGCACACCGGCTTCGGCATATAGCCACTGAAGCTCGCGCTTCACCTGCAAAGCCAGCTCGCGCGTTGGCGCAATTACCAGCGCAAGGGGGGTGGCGGCGGGGCCAAAGCTCTCTCCATCCAGAATAGTCGGCGCAATCGCCATGCCAAAAGCAACGGTCTTGCCAGAGCCGGTTTGGGCCGAGACCAGCAGGTCCGCTTTCTCTAGCCCTTCAGCCGTTACGGCTTCTTGTACTTCGGTCAGGCTTTCGTAGCCGCGCTTCGCCAGCGCATCAGATAGGGATTGTATCACGGTGTTTCTTTCCAAACAGGGACTGGTGTTTCCGGCTGCCGTCATTCACGGCCCGCCTTTCCAGCAAAAACGCCCCATGCTTGGGGCAAGGGGCGGTTGTAGGCTTTAAAAATGGGTTTGTATAGGCCGGAATTGCCGCAGCATTAACGGCCATGCGCAGCCGAAGCCACGGCCCGCAGGGCAGCCCGGTTGAAAACCATGCTTTGTGTCCCGTGCAGCATAGATTGTCCCTTTAAGCTGCATAATGTGCCCTTTTGGGGCGCAACACCCGAAAATGGTCATCCGACTAATATTCGCAGATGACCGTTTTGAGCCCAGATTGCCCGATGCTGCACGGCGCGCGAATGTCAGATATCGGCTTCTACGGCCAGTAGTTTGACCAAAATCAAGGACAGTATCACAGCAATGAAAAGAAACACCGCACCGACAATCCATGCGATGGGTGTGGAGTATATTTCGGCGATGGTTCCGGCAAACACCAAACCCAATGCGGCCCCCAACTGTTGTATCAGCGACCTTAGTGACAGCATGGTCGACCGCTGACGGTCTTCTACGCAACTATGCAGAATGCTGCTGGCAGGTGTCTCGCTGACACCAAGGAACACAGAATACAGAATAAAAACGGTCACAAAGCCGAGGATACTGCCCTGTAATGCCAATGCGATCTGAACGCCTGCAAGGCAGGCAAACGTCGCCGCAAGCGTCATTGCGTGCTGCCGCTTGAAGATCCGGCTGATGTGCGGAGACAGAGATGCGCCGAAAGCGATAGAAAAGAAGTAGGTCGCGGTCAGGGCGCCAATGACGGTATTTGCGTAGCGCTGGTCTAACATGGGCTTGGCAAAGGTTGGCCAGATCACCTCGACCGGATTGCTTGCCATCAAGAAGAACGCCAGCGCTGCCAATAGGATTGATAGTGTGCGATGTTTCAGGGCAAGAAGACCCGCGTCTTTGATCACCGTTGGCACGTTTGCAAACCCCTGTCTGAGTGCACCGGGGCTCTTTGGGCGTGGTTTTTCGACAATGGCCAGCATCGTGAAAACAAACACGCCCAGCATCACACCAAAGCTTGCTGCATAGGATACATCATAGATGCTGAAACCGATGCTTTCCGCGATCGAGCCGAAAATATCGGGCAGAAGACCGCCCAAGACCGCGCCAATGGCCAACCCTACGGCATTGGCCCATTGCGCTTTGGCCAGCGCGGGCTGGACATCCACATTTGGCGCGGCGGCCATGAAAGTTTCGACAAACCACGCATCAAGCGTCCCTGACCGCAGCGCACGTCC
The DNA here is from genome assembly GCA_013139635.1 of Paracoccaceae bacterium. Taxonomy (GTDB): domain Bacteria; phylum Pseudomonadota; class Alphaproteobacteria; order Rhodobacterales; family Rhodobacteraceae; genus UBA3077. The sequence continues at coordinate 13,518 of WTAL01000041.1, read as the reverse complement.
AAAACCGATGAACGCAAAAGAAAGTGCGAGAACATAGAATTCACTGGTTGAGATAAAGAGCGTGAGCGAAATTAAACTGGCGACGACGGCTGTCAGAAAGACCGGCTTGCGTCCGATACTGTCTGCCAAGCCGCCGAAAGGCAGCTCCATCGCCATGGTTGTCAGCGCGTAAACCCCGAAGAGAAGCGAGATTTGAAAGAGGTCCATACCCCGGTCGGTTAACGCAAGAACAACAACGGCAACCGTCAAACCCATCGCAAAACGATCAAGAAACTGGTGTATCTGAAACACCCGAATGTGCCGTCGTGCCGAACCGGTTAACGCTGCGAAGGAAAACTCTGTTTCTGTTGCCATGTTGCAACATCGGCGATTCTGCCACCCCGCACAACACCTTTGTTGAGTCGAAATCTATCCCGCTTGCATCAAAGCGGACGTTAGAGCAACAGCAGCAAAATGTCGGGTTTTCGCGGTGGGATCAACTGATGGCCGCAACTGATGGCCGCAACACACTGTGCAAACTTCTCCGCTGGCGTTTGGTATTGCAAGGTCTTTCGCGGGCGCTCGTTGAACTGGCGAGCGATGGTGCTGAGTTTAGTCTGAGAATGCACGGATAAATCAGTTCCACGCGGCAAATATTGTCTCAGCAACCTGTTGGCGTTTTCGTTTGAGCCACGTTGCCACGGTGACTGTGAATCGCAAAAGTACACCTCAACATCTGTCGACATCGTCAAACGCGCGTGATCTGCCAGCTCTTTGCCACGATCCCACGTTAGGGATTTATAGAGCTCGCGTGGCAATCTTTTAGATGATTTAATCAATGCCGAGATAACGCTTTCAGCGTCTTTATTCGCAACGTTCACCAGCATGACATAGCGCGAATGACGCTCTACAAGCGTTGCAATATCGCTGTTCTTTGAGCCGCCGATAAGGTCGCCTTCTCAATGCCCTGGAATGGCTCGGTCCTCGGCCGATGCAGGTCTTTCGCTGATCAATACGGCATCTTTGATTTGACCAAGCAGCTTCCGTTTGAGGCTGGCGTGCCTCGATCTAGGGACTGTACGTTTAGCCCGCAGATGTTCAAACAGCTCTTTCTTCAGGACGCCACGCGCCTGTATATAAAGGCTTCGATATATTGTTTCGTGTGACACCTGTTTATGTGGCTCCTCGGGAAAGACCCGTTTCAGCCAGCCCGCAATCTGCTCGGGTGACCACTTGCGCCGTAGCTTGGCTGATACTGCGCGGCTTAAAGACGGGTAGCAAGCCAGTTTACAAACCTTTGGTCGCAGAGCACGATCCCACGCCGCTTGCTCCGAAGTTGTAGCCCGATACTGTGAAGCCCCGCCATTGCGCCTGACTTCGCGACTAATGGTTGACGGTGATCGACCCAACCGCCGCCCAATTGCACGCAGCGAATGTTTAATACACAGTCCTCTGGATATTTCTTCGCGCTCTGCAAGGCTCAAAGCATGCTTGCCGCGTTTCCGGTCCGCAGGGCGAATGCCGCCCGTTGGCGAAATTACGGAAAATACCGATGATGACTGTCGGTCAAACACTCGGCCAATCGAACTCATTGACTCTCCGCGTTGCCAACGATCCCAAATCTCAGCGCGCTGCGTGGATGAATAGTAAATACGGCGACGATACTTCATTTTGAACACTCCATCTTTTTCTAAAGATTAAAGTGTTGCCTCCACCTGTTGAGAACACCGCCCAAAGGGGCCCTTACCAATGTTTTGTTGTAGGTCTACTCTTAAAGGGTATGTATGTGGTTCAATCAGATTGAGGATAAATAAATACAATGGGTTAGCTGGTGTAGACAGGGCAATCTAAGTTGCACGCCACACTTTTGCCAAGTGGGCAGGCGGCTTTCTTCCGCAATTTTGCATACAAATTGCTGCGCTAGCCCGCCCCGTAGGGCAGAGCAAGCCGCTAGATCTGTTTGCTCGGCATCCGGACAATCAGCCCGTCCAGTTCGGCGGTCACCTTCACTTGGCAGGTTAGCCGTGATGAGCGCTCATTTGGCTCAAAGGCAAAATCCAGCATGTCGGATTCCATGTCGTCTTTGGCGGGCAGCTTTTCCACCCATTCATCCACCACATACACGTGGCAGGTTGAGCAGGCGCACGCCCCGCCGCAATCAGCTTCGATGCCCGGAATGTCATTATCCCGCGCGCCTTCCATGACGGTTAGGCCGGGTTCGACCTCTACTACATGTTCGGTGCCGTTATGCTCAATATAAGTAATCTTCGCCATGTCTGCCCTCGGAATCAGAATCTCGATAGCTTATCTAAACCCATTTCGCAGGTAATTCCAGATGTGATTGCGCCGCGCCTGCTTTCATGTAATTTGCTTCAAATTTAATGCTTATTTATCAACAATTTGACATACCTTGTACATTAACCATTGATCACATTTTGTGTAGATTTTTAGCAAAGATTTCGGCAAATTGGGTTTACAGTTTAAGTTCACCCTCGGGAGAAGACCAATGGCACGTATTTTGATCACCGCCGCAGATAACGGCTTTTTTACCAGTTCCGCCATTGGGACGCCCCTCGCGCCAAACGTATTCCTAACCACTGGCACCAATGGCAAGGGCACGGCCATCAGCTTTGATGGCAGCGGATTTGTAAGCCTTGAGAGCCTGCGCTATTCTACGCAATCCATAAGCATCACGGCACAGCTGGCGGCCATATCCGACCCGCGCTTGGGCGAGAAAACCACAGTGACCGTGAGCGAGGTTAGCTATTTGCGGCTCGAAGGCGATACTATGGTGGAGTACGGCCACATGACTCTGCCCGACCCGATTACGCTAACGGCGACCTACCTTTCTTATGGCGTGGATGACACCCCAAGCTGGCAATATGACCTTGGCTTGGCATTGGAAGACGCGCTGAACTCACAAGGTTTCAAGTTTGTAGGTGGCGAAGGGGATGATATTTTTGATCCGCATCTTGCAATGCTGCCCTTTTATGGGCGCGGTGCGATCTTTGGCGGCGGTGGTAACGATACCCTCACCGGCTCGGCGGGATCAGACACGATTTGTGGTGGCGACGGCGACGATGTGCTGGTTGATAATTACGGACGCAATACCCTGCGTGGCGGCATGGGCGATGACACCCTGTCCGTTGGCAATGGCACGGCTGGCAGTATCCTAAAGGGCGGTGCTGGCAATGACACCCTGACTTCAGGTGCGGGCAGCGATGTTCTTTACGGAGGTTCTGGCTATGATACGCTCATCGGCGGGCGCGGGCAGGATGAGCTATATGGCAACCGAGGCCGCGATGTTTTGAATGGTGGTGAAGGGGATGACCTGATAGATGGCGGCCGCAGCAATGACATTTTGACAGGTGGCGCTGGCAATGACACTTTTGTTTTCCGCGCACTGGATAAAGGCCATGATGTCATTACTGATTTTGAGGATGGCCGTGACCTGATCAGAATTTCGGGCCTGACCTATGCCGACCTGGATTTTACCAGTGTGGACGGCGGTGTGCTCATTACGTCTGAAGCTATGACAGGGCAGATTATGCTCGAAGGGGTGGGTGTTTCAGCCTTGGATGTGTCTGATTTCTTACTATAACTTTGTGTTGGCTTGCAGGCCCCTATGCGCCCTGCGGGCGGCTTTTTTCAAAGAAAAAATGCGTGTGCGACGCCGTGGCGGCGCGTCTGGCATTACATGGCTTGGCGAGTGTTGTGTTCGCGCCGCGCTGCAAAATCGGTGATGGCTGATAGCGAGATCACAGTTTCTTTTCAGCACAAATACTCAAATACCTCGACACAAGCGCAAAGGTTGCCGTGCGGCGCGAAGGCAGTGCTGCAAAATAGAGCAATGCTTGACGCGCCGCCACCGAGCGTAGCGAGGCCACGCCCAGCGGGAGGGGCCTAAGCGGCCATTTCCACGCCGGAGATTTCGGCTTCATTTACCAAAGTCTGCACAAAGCCATTGGCGGCTTTTGCCCAGTTGGCTTTTTCGACCATCTCAGTGATCTGCGATGTTACCGCTTCAAACGGAAGCACATCGCCCTCGGCTTTGGCGTCTAACCGCAGAAGGTGAATGCCGTAACGGGTGGGCACAGGAGAGGGGCAAAGTTGGCCCTCGTCCAGTGCGTCCATAGCGCGCTCGAATTCCGGCACGGTATCACCTGCAACCATTTGGCCTAGTTGGCCGCCATTTTCTTTTGACGGGCAATCAGAGATTTCCCGTGCTAGCGAGCCAAACGCACCGGGCTGTTTGGTCAGGGTCGTTAGCGCCGCTTCGGCTTTTTTATAAGCGGCTTCACGGGCCTCAGTGTCGCTGGGGTCAGCGGCAAAGAGGATGTGGGTTGGCTCATAAAGCGTGGGGGCGCGGAACATGTCGGAATGGTCTTCATACACTTTGGCAACTTCGGTTGCTTCCGGTGTTTCCGGTATGACAGCCAGTTCCAGCAGTTGGCGGATGAGCGACTCATCGTCGGTTTCCACTTTGCCGGGTTCCAGCTCTTTTGGCGCTGGTTGCAGGTCGCGCTTGCGCGCGTCCTGCATTAGTAATTCACGGATCACCAGCGCGCGTGCGCCGCTTTTCCACGCCCAGCCGGGTTTGTCTTTTGGCGCGTTATGGTTTTGCGCTTCTGCCGCGATATCCGTGGCAGAGATAGCAACACCATTTACCGAAACATCCGGCATCAGTGGCTTGTTCATTTGCTGGCTCCCTTACGTGAGCGCACAATCTGGTAGCCTTTGCGCCACGGGGAAACGTAGCGGATGGGAGCTGAGAGCATGTGCACCAAGCGTGTAAACGGGAAGATCAGGAAGATCGTCAAGCCAAGGAAGATGTGCATTTTGAAGAGTATCGAGGTGTGCTCGATATAGCTTGCGGCTGCGCCATCAAAGTAGAAAATCCCTTGTGCCCAGCTCATCAGGAGGGTCATTTCATGGCCGTCCAAGTGCTGAAGCGAGATGAAGATCGTGGCCAGCCCGAGCAGGAGTTGCACCATGAGCAGCACCAGAATGGCGATATCCCAAAAGCTGGAATTCATCCGGATGCGCGGGTCTAGCAAGCGCCGTGATAGCAGCATTACGCCACCGATAAGCGCCATTACACCGGCTACACCACCAGCCACAACGGCCAGTATTTGCTTGGCACCGTGGCTGATGCCCATGGCGTCAAACAGCCAGATGGGTGTAAGCAAGCCGCCGAGGTGGCCAAAGAAAATCACCAGAATGCCAACGTGGAACAGCACCGAGCCAACGATTAGCTGCTTGCGGCGCAACAGCTGGCTTGAGCTTGATTTCCAGGTGAAAGGGTCGCGCTCATAGCGGGCGATGGAGCCGATAGCCAGCACCGCCAGCGCGATATAGGGGTAAGTTCCGAACAGAAATTCATGCATTACCAAATCTCCTTAATTAAGCGCGCTAGGCGGCTGGTTGCTGGGATCATTTCGGGGGGTGTCCATTTGCGTGAGCATGTCACGCACTTGCGGGCAGCCGGCATTTGGGTCGGGCGCGAAGGTGACTTCGCTCTCTTCCCAAACCTCGTCCAAGGCCTCTAGGTCGTCAGGGTCGTCTTCCTTCACGGCCAGCAGGGCGGCTAGCGCGGCTTGGTCAGCTTTTGCGCCCGAGATTTGAGCCAAGGCCACAAACGCGGGGGCATAGCCGCTTTCACGGCGGTTGAGCCGCACCGCGATGCCCTCAAGGATATGCGCCGCATCGGCAAGCACCTCACGGGCCTCCTCAATAGGGCGCATAGCGAGGAATTCCAGCAGCACTGGCAGGTGGTCTGGCAGCTCTGTGGTTTCTGGCTCAAAGCCCGCCGCGCGGTAGTTTTCCACGAGGTCCACCATTGCGCCGCCACGCTCGCGGCTTTCGCCGTGCACGTGCTCAAACAAGTTGAGGCTCAGGGTTTTTGAGCGGTCAAACAGCGCCACATAGGTTTCTTGCAGCTCATAAATATCGCTGGTCGCCAGCGTATCAATGAGCTTGCCGAGCGCCTTTAGGGTGTCGGCTTGCAGCAGGTCTCCCTGCTGCAATGCTTCTTTTAGCTCTGGCCCGGCCTGCATGAGATCCTCGGTGGGGTAGCTCAGCAGCGCCGAAATGGCCTTAAGGGGCATATGCATTATGACATCCCCTTTGCTGCGGCAGGCATGGGCGGAATGGTGAAGCCCTTATCTTTTTTGCCCCCCCCAAACATGCTGCCTTTTGAGATGCCGGTTGAGCAGCCGTTGCCATCGGTGAAGCCACAGCCGCCGCGGATATCCATGGCATCCTCGTCGACCTCACGGTGCGCAGTTGGCACCACAAAGCGGTCCTCATAATTGGCAATCGCCATGATGTGATACATGTCCTCGATTAGCTCAGGGGTCATGCCCACACGCTCAGCGATCTCTGCATCAATCACGCCGTCTACGGTTTTGGACCGCATATAGGCGCGCATGGCCAGCATCCGCTCAAGGGCGTTTACCACGGGGGCCTCGTCACCAGCCGTAAGCATATTGGCGAGGTAGCGCACCGGAATACGCAGGGATTTTACATCCGGCATATCGCGGTCAATCCCGATCGCGCCAGCTTCGGCGGCGTTCTGAATTGGGCTAAGCGGCGGGATATACCAAACCATCGGCAAGGTGCGATACTCTGGGTGCAGCGGGAACGCGATTTTCCAGTCGATCGCCATTTTGTAAACGGGCGATTTTTTGGCGCTTTCGATCCAATCTGCGGGCACACCGTCGGCCAAGGCCTGAGCAGCAACCGCTGGGTCGTTCGGGTCAAGGAACATTTCGAGCTGGGCCTCATAGAGGTCCTTCTCGTTGGCAGTATTTGCCATTTCTTCGATCCGGTCAGCGTCATAAAGGATAACGCCGAGGTAGCGAATACGCCCTACGCAAGTTTCCGAACACACGGTCGGCAAGCCACTCTCGATGCGCGGATAGCAGAAGGTGCATTTTTCGGATTTGCCACTTTCCCAGTTATAATAAACCTTCTTGTAGGGGCAGCCAGATACACACATCCGCCAGCCGCGACACTTCTCTTGGTCGATCAGCACAATGCCGTCTTCTTCGCGCTTATAAATCGCGCCAGAAGGGCAGACAGCGGCACAAGCTGGGTTAAGGCAGTGCTCACACAGGCGGGGGAGATACATCATAAATGTATTCTCGTACTCGCCGTAGATCTCCTTTTGGATGCCCTCGAAGTTATAATCCTTGGAGCGTTTTTCAAACTCTCCGCCAAGGATTTCCTCCCAGTTCGGGCCGCCAACGATCTTCTCAATGCGCTCGCCTGTTAGCACCGAGCGCGGGCGCGCGGTGGGGAAGGCCGGCATATCGGGCGCCGATTTCAGGTGATCGTAATCAAAGGTATACGGCTCGTAATAGTCGTCGATCTCCGGCAAATCTGGGTTGCCGAAAATCTTGGACAGGATCCGCCATTTGCCGCCTTGCTTGGGCTGGAGCGTGCCTTTTTTGGTGCGCTCCCAGCCGCCATTCCACTTGGCTTGGTTTTCCCAGTCTTTCGGGTAGCCAATGCCGGGCTTGGTTTCTACGTTGTTAAACCATGCATATTCAACGCCCTCGCGCGAGGTCCAGACGTTTTTGCAGGTTACGGAGCATGTGTGACACCCGATACACTTATCGAGGTTGAGCACCATGCCTACTTGAGCGCGAATCTTCATTCTGCTGCCTCCGTTTTATTTACCGGTGTGTCGAGCCAGTCGACCTTGTTCATTTTGCGCACAATCACAAATTCGTCGCGGTTGGAACCAACCGTGCCGTAGTAATTGAACCCGTAGGATTGCTGGGCATAGCCGCCAATCATATGGGTTGGCTTCAGCGTGGTGCGGGTAACCGAATTGTGGATACCGCCGCGAATGCCGGTTTTTTGCGATCCAGGTGTATTCACGATCTTTTCTTGCGCGTGATACATATAAATAGTGCCCTGCTTCATCCGTTGGGAAACAACTACGCGGGCCACCAAAGCGCCATTGGCGTTATAGGCTTCTACCCAATCGTTATCTTCCAAACCTGCGGTTTTCGCGTCCACTTCCGAAACCCAAACCACAGGGCCACCGCGGTTAAGCGTCAGCATGTGGAGGTTGTCAGAATAGGTCGAGTGAATGCCCCATTTCTGGTGCGGGGTGATGAAGTTCAGCACAACATGCGGCTGGCCTTCCTCGGTGTTAAAGTCCCCTTCAGTGGTTTTCAGATCTACCGGAGGTCGGTAGCTACAGAAACCCTCGCCGAAGGCCAGCATCCACAAGTGGTCTTGGTAAAGCTGCTGACGGCCTGTCAGCGTGCGCCAAGGAATGAGCTCATGTACGTTGGTGTAGCCCGCGTTATAGCTCACATGCTCGCTTTCAATGCCTGACCATGTAGGTGAGGAAATGATTTTGCGAGGCTGGGCCGCGATATCACGGAAGCGGATTTTCTCGTCCTCTTTAGGCAGCGCAAGGTGCGCGTGCTCGCGCCCCGTAAACGTCTCCAACTCCTGCCATGCTTTCACAGCCACTTCGCCGTTGGTTTCTGGCGCCAGCATCAAGATCATCTCGCAGGCATCAATCGCTGTGTCGAGCTTTGGCATGCCTTTGGCAACGGTATCTTCCAGCACAACGCCATTGAGGTCACGCAAATGCTGCACCTCGATATTGGTGTTCCAGTTAATGCCTTTGCCGCCATTGCCAAGCTTATCCAAGAGCGGACCAACCGAGGTGAACTTATCGTAAATCTGCGAATAGTCCCGCTCAACCGCGATATAATTCGGGGCCGTTTTACCGGGGATCAGCTCACATTCGCCTTTCTTCCAGTCTTTCACACAGTCTTGCGCGATCTCCATAGGCGTATCGTGCAATAGCGGAAGCTGAACGATGTCAGTTTCAACGCCCAGAATTTCAGGTGCGATTTCGGATACTTTCTTGGCAAGGCCTTTGAAAATCTCCCAGTCACTCCGGCTTTCATAAGCAGGGTCTACGGCGGCTTGCAGCGGGTGGATGAAAGGGTGCATGTCCGACGTGTTCATGTCGTCCTTTTCATACCAGCTCGCCGTTGGTAGCACGATGTCTGAGTAAACAGCGGTGGTCGACATCCGGAAGTCAATCGTGACCAATAGGTCAAGCTTGCCCTCGGGCGCCTCGTCATGCCATTTCGCCTCTTTTGGCATCCGGCCACCCTCAACACCAAGGTCTTTGCCCATCACACCGTTATCGGTGCCAAGCAGGTGCTTGATGAAGTATTCGTGGCCTTTACCAGAAGAGCCCAGCAGGTTTGAGCGCCACACAAACAGTGTGCGCGGCCAGTTGGCCTCGTGATCCGGATCCTCACAGGACATTTCCAGATCGCCAGAAACCAACTGCTCAGCCACATACTCAGCGGCGGTTTTACCCGAGGCTTTCATAGCCTTGCCCACGTCTAGCGGGTTGGTTTTAAGCTGCGGCGCAGACGGCAACCAGCCCATACGCTCAGCGCGGATGTTATAGTCGATCAGGCTCGCATCCCAGTCGCCTTTAGGCGCGGTGGGCGAGAGGATCTCGTTTACATCCAGCTGCTCATAACGCCATTGATCCGTATGCGCATACCACGCGCTCGTGGAGTTCATGTGCCGTGGCGGGCGTGCCCAATCGAGCGCGAACGCCAAGGGCTGCCAGCCAGTTTGTGGGCGGAGTTTTTCCTGCCCCACATAGTGGCTCCAGCCACCGCCGGATTGGCCAACACAGCCACACATCACCAGCATATTGATAATGCCGCGATAGTTCATATCCATGTGGTACCAGTGGTTCAAACCAGCCCCGAGGATAACCATAGATTTACCTTTGGTCTTCTCGGCATTGGTCGCGAATTCACGCGCCACAACTTCGATTTTATCCGCTGGCACGCCGGTGATCTTTTCAGCCCAAGCCGGAGTATAAGGGATATCATCGCTATAATCTTTGCTGACCCACTCGCCACCAAGACCACGATCTAGGCCATAGTTAGCGCAGAAAAGGTCAAACACGGTGGCAACAAGGATTTCTTTCTTGCCAGATTTAATGCGCTTGACCGGCACGTTTTTGGTCATCACATCGGGGTGCTCGCATTTCACGAAATTCTCGGTGGCTTGGCCGCCGAAATACGGGAAATCAACGCCCATCACGTCGTCGCGGTCTTCCTCTTGAACGAAGCTCAACTTCAGCTCTGTGTCTGCTGATTTGGCGCGCTCCTCAAGGTTCCACTCGCCATCTTCGCCCCAGCGGAAGCCCATGGTGCCGTTTGGCACAACCAGCGCATCGGATTTACCATCCCACGCCAGTGTTTTCCACTCTGGGTTATTTTTCTGGCCAAGCTTGCCAGCCACATCATCAGCCCGCAAAAAGCGGCCCGGAATGAGCTTGCCGTCTTTTTCTTCCAAACATACCAGCATTGGGAAGTCAGAATATTTGCGGGTGTAATCCTCAAAATACTCACATTGGCGATCAAGGTGGAACTCACGCAAAATCACGTGGCCCATAGCCATGGCGAGCGCTGAGTCTGTGCCCGCTTTCGGGGCCAGCCAGATATCGCCAAATTTGGCGGCTTCTGAATAGTCAGGGCTGATAACGGCAGATTTGGTGCCTTTGTAGCGCACTTCGGTATAGAAGTGAGCATCGGGCGTGCGGGTTTGTGGCACGTTGGAGCCCCAAAGCAGCAGGTAGCCCGCATTATACCAGTCAGCCGATTCCGGCACGTCGGTTTGCTCGCCCCATGTCATTGGAGAGGCGGGTGGCAGGTCGCAATACCAATCATAGAACGACATTACGGTGCCGCCCATTAGGCTGAGGTAGCGTGAGCCAGCGGCGTAAGACACCATAGACATCGCAGGAATTGGCGAGAAGCCAAAGTTGCGGTCTGGGCCGTATTCTTTGGCGGTATAGGCGTTGGCGGCGGCGATGATTTCATTCGCCTCGTCCCATGTGGCGCGCACAAAGCCGCCTTTGCCACGGGTTTTGGTATAGGCGTCGCGGGCCGGTTTATCGGCCTGAAGGGCTTTCCAAGCGGCGGTGGCGTTCATGGTGGCGCGATAGCCGCGGTAAGCTTTCAGCATGGTGCCACGGATCAGCGGGTTTTTCACGCGGTTGGCGGAATACAAATACCAGCTATAGCTCGCGCCACGTTGGCAGCCGCGTGGCTCGTGGTTGGGCATATCAGGGCGGGTGCGGGGGTAATCGGTTTGCTGGGTTTCCCAGGTTACGATACCGGATTTTACGTAAATTTTCCAGCTACATGAGCCGGTGCAGTTCACACCGTGGGTGGAGCGTACAATTTTATCATGGCGCCAGCGGTCACGGTAGACGTCTTCCCAATCGCGGTTCTCGCGGGTGGTCTCGCCGTGGCCGTCGGAAAAGGTATCCAGCCGTTTTTGCTGGAAGAAGTTCAAGCGATCGAGCAGGTGGCTCATGGGGTCTCTCCTCAGAATTTTTTTAGGGAATACTCCGGCCCGAAGGCCGGAGTAAAATCAGTTTATGGGTTCTTCACGTAAGCGCCGGGGCGCAGGTAGAACCACCAGTTGATGATAATACAGATCGCGTAGAATGCTGCGAAGCCGTAAAGGGCAAGCTCCGGTGTGCCAAAACCCATCTGCTCACCAAATACTTTGGGAATGATGAACGCGCCGTAAGCCGCGATAGCCGATGTCCAACCCAGCACAGGGCCAGTTTGCTCTTTGTTAAACACAATCGCGATTGTGCGGAAGGTCGAGCCGTTGCCAATACCTGTGGCAGCAAACAAGATCAGGAACAAGCCCATGAATGGCATGAAGTAATCTTGCGGTGTGGTGGAAGCATAGGCCTGTTGCAGGATATATGCGAGGCCAATAGCCGAGCCAACCATAACAAACGAGATATACTGGGTAACGCGCGCGCCACCAAATTTATCAGCCATCATGCCGCCAACAGGGCGAATGAGCGCGCCAATGAATGGCCCCATCCATGCCCACATCAGGGCGGAAGGCCCATCAGGGTTCAGCACGTCGTGGGTCATAACACCGTCAACATCTATGTGCTGGAAGCCAAACACCACTTTAATGGTGAGGGGCAGCGCAGCGGAGTAGCCGATGAATGAACCAAAGGTCATGATGTAGATCACGGTCATGGCCCATGTGTGCTTGTTACCAAAGATCTTATATTGGCGCGTCAGGTTTTGGCCAACCGCACCAGGGATCATTTTAAGCAGCACAACAGTGAGCACGATCACAATCGGCAACACAGCCCATTTTGAAAGCCCAATGCCAGACATGGTAAGCCCGCCGGGCACCGTAGGCAGTAGTAGCCACAGGCCAAACGCAGCAGTCACAAAGCCGATAAGCAGCATGCCTGTCATAATCGCGAACGCACCAAAGGGGTTCGGGATAATCGGGGATACGTGCTCGTCACGGATGTTGTTCATGCCAAACCAGCCAAGAACGGCCAGTGGAATAAGCAGCACAAGCCAAACAAAGCCAGCGTTGTGGATATAGGTGTCAGTGCCAGCCGGAATTTTACCAACGAGTGTGCCTGAAGCCTGTTCCAGCACCATGGCTTCGCCGCCAAAGATACCAAAGGTCATAACCAGCGGAATAACGATCTGCATGGTGGTTACACCAAAGTTACCCAAGCCAGCGTTCATGCCCAGCGCATAGCCCAAAATCTTTTTCGGATAGAAAAAGCTGATGTTGGACATGGAAGACGCGAAGTTACCGCCACCAATACCGGAAAGAAGCGCCAGAAGCTGGAAGACCCAGAGTGGCGTGTCTTTGTCTTGCAAGGCGATACCGGCGCCAATGGCGGGTATCATCAGCAAGGCGGTGGTGAAGAAAATGGTATTTCGCCCACCCGCGATACGAATAAAGAAGGTAGAAGGAATGCGGAGCGTCGCGCCGGTTAGGCCCGCGATAGCACCAAGGGTAAACAGCTGTGATTTCTCGAAATCGAAGCCGAGGTTAATCATTTGAACTGTGATAATGCCCCAGTAAAGCCAAACAGCAAAGCCGCTGAGCAGGGAGGGGATGGATATCCACAGATTACGGGTGGCAATGGACTTGCCGGTGGATTCCCAGAACTTCTCGTCGTCCGGGTTCCAGTTTCGTAGATCTTTTCCCAATTTAAGTCTCCTCGTATGGTTCGGTTTGGGCAAGGCGCGCGTGCGCCCTGCCAGATTTTTGGTTAAACTTTTTGATCGTGGGTCGCGTTGTAGTCAGCAATGATCTTGGCTGAAGTCTCCAGCGCCTCGTTGGCGCGGTCGGCTTTGAGTTGCAGCTCGTTCAAGCTGGCTTTTTCAAACAGCGCCTTTTCTTCTGCTTCTTGCTCGGGTGAGAACTTCAAAAAGAAGGTCAGGAAGGAGGCGATGGTCACTACCACACCGATGGTGAAGAACACATCGTTCCAGTCCATCGCGCCCTTAAACAGGAAGCCCGCAGCCACCGCACCGGCGTTACCGCCCGCGCCAACCACACCGGCAACCGCGCCGAGTGCTTTTTTGTTGATGAACGGCACCACTGAATAGGTTGCGCCTTCGGCCATTTGGGTAAACAGCGAGAACACAATCAGCATCGGGATGGCGAGAAAGAGAA
>WTAL01000139.1 GCA_013139635.1 Paracoccaceae bacterium | reverse complement strand
ACCGAAGCGTTGGTGCCATCCACAAGGTTAAGGCCGTTAAACTGCGCCGCACTTACCACAGAGCCAACTTGGCCCCGAAGCTCAGCAATATCTGTTTGCAGTTTAGCTTGGTCAGCCGCAGGGTCTTGCGCAGCAATGATCTTGGATTTGATCTGGCCAAGCAGGCCGGTGATTGATTCAGAGGCCGTACGCGCAACAGCAACAGAAGCGGAGCCGGTGGCGAGCGCATCAGAAATGCCCTTATAACCGTCTACGTCAGATTGCATGGTTTGCGAAATCGCCCAGATAGAGGCGTTGTCCCGCGCGGTATCAACCTTTTTACCAGTCGAGATCTGGCTCTGGTTGGTGCCCAGATTTTTGTTGATGCTTTGCAGGGTTTGCAGTGCCACCATGGCACTGGAGTTTGTAAGAATACTAGACATTAGCATTTCCTTCGGCGATGCAGCGCGTTCGGCACTGCTGTTTCAATAAAGGCGTGTTTCACGCCCGCAATTCGCCGTTCTGACGAGATGTGAGGATTTCCCCACCGGCAACCCGTTCAAGATTACCTTCTCACTTTCGCTTGCAACACATAATGAAGCATTAACAGCAAGCATTTGTATTCAAACAATTTTTCACAAATTCTCGCGCAATTCACTATATCCTATGACCCTTGCCCGGCGGCGTTTGCGCCACCACCATTTTGGCACCATCCGCTGAATAAGTGTCCATCTCATTCAGGCTTTCTTCCATGTTTTCAATCTCTTTTCGCGCGTCTTTCATGCCTTCCATCGCCGCTTTCAACAGCGCCCCATTTCGCTTTGCCATGGCTTTTACATCAGGCAATCGCGCCCCCAATATCCGTTGTGAAACCGGGCCGCCATTCACCAACGAATCAAGTAACTGGTCTCGCTTTGCCGAGATTTTTGCCAAATCATCCAAGGGGCCGTTAAGCAAAACCACCCTTTCGGCATCCATAACCGAAAGCAACTGCCGCAGTTTTCCACGTGCCAATACTGTATCAATCATTGCCAAACTCCCTTGCCCACAGGCTTTGGAAAATCGATTCGCTCAGGCCAACACCGCCGCGCTCGACCATCAGCTGGGCCTGTTCATCCACCATCATAGAGGCAAAAGCGTCTTCGCCCGCGCCGCCGCCAAATTCACTCCGGCTTTTGCCCATACCGCTGGCCTTAAGCATTTCAGACAAAAAACTGGCCTCAAAGGCTTTCGCTACATCCCGCAATTCTTGCGCCCGCGCGGCGCGGGACGGGTCTGCCCCTTGCGGCGCTATACTTGAAATTTCCATAAAATCTTACCTATTTTGGGTTCCATAGGTTCAACTTAGCGCCATTACGGTAAATAAATAGTAACCCATGTCGCAGATGCTAAAACCAACCGTAGAACATGGGTATCGATATGGAAATTGATTTAATCGCTGGGCTGACAAAGCCCAAAATCGCGCTCAGCGCCCTGCCAACACTGGAGAATCCAGAGCTTCCGGAGGGTGAACTCGCTGACTTCAAATCGCTATTTGACGGCGTAATTCCGGAAGAAACCGGACCTACCGAAGATATGCCAACACTGAGCGAGCCACGGATTTTTGCGAATACGTTGCCGCAAGAACTTGCCCCTAAGGCGAATCTCACGCAAATTTTGGAACCAGCGGCGCCGACGAATCCTGCGCCTGATAAAACGCCCGAAACCACACAAAGCCCTGAAAGCATAGCTTCGCCGCAGCTACCGGATGCGCCCCTTGTGTTGTTGCCCGTGCAAAAAGTGTTAGCAGAACCAACACCCCGCACGGCAGCTGTGGAGGCTCCGGCGCCCGCCGCCATACCCGCCCCCGCAGCCACCATACCCAACCAAATTTTCAAAACAGATCTAGCGCCTGAACCGCTGGTAAATCCGGGCCCCCGCATTCCATCAAACATGTGGACCGCGCGAGAACCGGCAGAGGTGATAACCCCGACGGTCAAAACGCCGGATGTACCGAATACGACGGCAGCCCTATTTTCCCCGTTGTCCGCCGAAAAGGTTAGCATTTTACCCGCAAAAACGAGGTTTGAGCCTCAGGTTGAAGCGCCTGTAATGCCGGAAAAAACTGCGCCAAAGGTGGCGACACAGATGCCACCGCCCCCCACGCCAGCCCTCGGGTTTGCGAATACCGAGGTGGTGAAGGATGACCCCGCCGAAGTACAATTTAACATCAAGATAGAGCGGCAAGTGATTGAAGCAGCGACTGTTTCTCGACCTGCCCCACAAGCCCCCCCCGTGGCGAGCCAAATCACGGCCCAACTGCCCCAATTGCTCACCAAAGCCGAGAAACAAACCATTGAGCTCAGGCTTGATCCACCCGAGCTTGGCCGCGTAACCATTCACTTAACCACGAATGATACTCAAGTCACCGCGCAAGTTGTTGCCGAGCGCGTAGATACGATTGACCTGATGCGCCGGCACGCCGAGCTGCTCGCAGCCACTTTGGCGCGGGCCGGGTTTTCAGAAGCCAACCTCTCGTTTCAACAAGGGCACCGCCAAGGCGACGAAGGTGAATTTGAACAATTTCAGGGCATTACTGGGTTAGTTGAAAGTGAAGACACAGCAACACCCGCACCCACACTCGCAGGCCAAGATGGCCGCCTCGATATTCGCCTCTAACTTAAAGGACGTAAAATGCAAACCGTTACCACCCTCTCTCAAGCCTCTGCCGGCTTTGCCCGCGCAACAGAAACAGAGACCACCACAGCCACCGATACATCGGGGGATTTCGAAACCTTTCTTACCCTGCTCACAGCACAATTGCGAAACCAGGACCCGCTGAAACCAGTTGAATCTACCGAATTTGTGGCCCAGCTCGCCAGTTTTTCAGCCGTCGAGCAACAGGTGCAATCAAACACCAAGCTTGAGGGCATTCTGGAGGCACTGGCCAGCGGTGCCACCGGCGGGCTTTCCCAGTGGATCGGACAAGAGGTCCGCAATCCTGGCAGCGCCCCCTACGAAAATTCGCCGCTCGATGTGCTCTACCTTACCCATACCGAAGCTGACCGTGTTGAACTCGTGGTTTTCGATGAAAGCAACAATATTGTGGCCCGGCAAGAGGTCAGTAAAAATGAAAGTAATGTGCAGTGGTCTGGCATTCTGGCCGATGGGTCGCGCGCCACAGAAGGTGCACGCTACCGGTTTGAAACCAATAGTATTCGTGAAGGCGAGATCATCGCCAATACCCCTGCATTGGTTTTTTCAACCGTGCAGGAAGTCCGCAAATTTGATGGCCAGCCAGTGCTATATTTTGCAGACGGCACCCAGATGTTTGCCGCTGATGTGGAAGCCATTCGCACACCTCAGGCTTAAGCAAGCCACAAAAAAAGGCCCGGGGATTGCCCGGGCCTTTTTTTGTTAGATGGCCTAATGCCCGTCGGCCAATACACCTTCTAAAAACTGCATGCTTTCCTGATTATGCGCTAACAACGCGCGCGCCGCTTTAAGGCTTGGCAACGCCTCCGCCATCATCGGAGATAAGGATTCATCGAGGGCCATTTCTGTATTGGCATTTTCGCCTTGCACATATGAAGCCAGCGTTCCGACCGCGCCAGCATCCTGGATCTTCTCCCAGTCTCCTGCCCGCAAGGCCACATCATTTAGTGATATTTCTTTGGCATGATCATGGTTTAGCAGCTGCGCCACAGCTTCAAAATCTTCCAGCTGTAAATAAGCATTCAGCTTTATTTTATAGCCAGCTAGGCTTTCATCCGCCTCCAAAATCACCAAAGCTTGCGCTGGCTGAAAAAGCTGCACATAGGCGGCCGCCTCAACATGTTGGGTCGTCGCATTCGGGCGAGCCAAATTGGGGGCAAGCACATCAATCGCCGATTCTGGCAAACCGATCGCCGCCATTTCTTCCGCTATTTTTAGCCGCGCACTGTCCCCACCTTCTCCTTGATCAAGCATATCAACATAGCGCAAAACCATCTGCGCATAAAGATAATCGCCCATGTCTTCGGCATCGGTATCTCCAAATATCTCTGCAGCTATGCCCGTCAACTCATGGTTCAAATGTGGGCGCTCGGATAGGATTTCTTCTATCTGTGCCAATGCCATTTCGGCCCCTGCCACCTCGTGCCTGACTTTGATTTCCCAAATCTTAAGCGGGTCACTGTTTTCGGATTCCCGATTGAAAAACGCAGCGGATTCAATGTCAACCAATAGGGTTTCCGGCAATGTGGTTTTGCTCGCCAACAGGGTGCGGGCATAGCCAATGAGCGCATCCGGCGCGTTTTCACCATTGCCTAAAGCCAATGTGCGATACACGCTGGCCGCGCCGAGAATATCGCCCTGTGCTTCCATCACGCGCGCTTCAGCCATACTTTGCGCTGTCGTCACACCCGATTCAGCCCGGCGCACAATTTCAAGAATCAGATGCCCAGCCTCAACTTGCTCACGGCTAATAAATGCTTGCGCCAGTGGCGGGCCGATCAAGGCACGCACTTCAATGGGGTAGGTTGAAAAAACATCGGTTATTGTGAGCGGCTCTAGCACTTGATAATCACCAAGCCCCGTGGCCAAGTACCACATTTCATGCGCGCTGCCACAGCCAGCGCCCTCTAAAATTGGGCCGGTCACGCGCGCAGCTTCATCTTCAATAAGGGCGGCCATATCATTGTAAAGCGCCGCATTTTCCAGCTCGACGCCCACTTCCATTAGCATCAAGCGCGCCTCGGCACCTAGCCCGTAGCGCAAATATAGCTGGACAAGCTCTTTGGCTATTTGGGGATTCGGTGTATCGAATTCCCCTAACAATTGGCTGCGCAGACTGGCGAGCTGGTCAGAAAAGCCTGCTTCTCCCCCCCAGCCAATCATCGAGAAATGCGCGTCATCCATGCATTGAGGCATGGCAAATTGGTTTACGATTTCGGTCAGCGCATCTTCGGTGCCTTGCGAATAGGCTGTGCGGGCGCTGAGCTGTTGCATCAGTTCTGGGTCAACCACCGGCGGTTCTGGCACTGGCTCTGGTGCTGGGGCAGTTTCTTCTACCTCGGCCACAGGCACGGGGGCGGGCACAAATTGCACCAAGCCTTGGTCAGCGGCGCGGGTTAGCTGGGCCAAAAGCTGGTTTTGCGCCTCTTCTATTCGGGCTTGTAATTCAGGATTATCTTCGGTTTCAACAACTTCGTTCATGCCCGAAACCGCGGCCCCCGCCATGGTTTCCATTTCGGCTATTACATCGTCCTCGCCCGGCACTTGCTCTTCCACTTCGGCAACCATATCAGGCATTGCGGGCGCTGCCATTTGCGGCGCGGCTTCGGGGGCGGTTTGCGGGGGCGGGTCTGGCAATATATGTGGCTGCATGGGGGCATGGGCCATTACATATGCCGAAAAGCGCGATGGAGGGCTGCTGAGCTGAATGAACGGAAGCGCATCGGGTTGCCATTGCGGCGGGTTTTCAGCCGTTTCCACGGGGCCAAGTGCTGGCCCGTCGAACACATCAATTACTATATAGTTTTCCTTAAAAGCAAAGCTTTGCACCTCACACTTACAGTTAAACTCTAACTGCAAGTACGAGCCCTCATCCGAACTGGCTTCGCTCACACCGGCAATCCGGTCTGTCGATATTCGATCAAATACATGAGACGTTGAGAAGGTCAAAGACTGGTCAGGGAAGCGCACAATGGCTTCACCGCGCGCTTCAACAATCTCCCAATTCACCGCTGGGTCTATCCTCAATACGAGGCGTGAAAACCCCTCGTGCTCGCCAGAGTTAACCAAAACGACCTGCTGCGCCGCCAAAGGCGACGCAGACAGAATAAGGGCCACTGCAAAGAGGTGCTTCATGCCGCTGCTTTTGCCTCCTTTAAGGCTGCTTCAAGGTCATTAAACGTGGGGCGCATGCCGCCAGGTGTATTTTGTCTTCCAACTTCAACACAAATATTTGGTGTGTGATTATAAAGATTTGCGACCAACACTTCACGTATCAGATTGTAAAAATGATTATCTTCTTTAACCACTGATTCCACCTTGGTGGAAAATGGCCCGACCAAACCATAAGCCAGAAAAACGCCGAGGAATGTGCCCACCAATGCACCGCCGATCATGCCACCCAACACAGCGGGAGGCTTATCAATCGAGGCCATGGTTTTAATAATCCCGAGCACCGCGGCCACAATCCCGAGCGCAGGCAGGCCATCAGCCATAACCTGAAGCGCGTGGGCCGAATGCTGGGCGTGACTGTAGTGCTCTTCCATGCGTTTTTCCAGCACGTCTTCCACTTGGTGTGGGTCATCATAGTTCATCGAACCTGCGCGCAGGGTGTCACAAATAAGCCCTACGGCGTTACCGTCTGCCTGGATTTTGGGGTATTTTCCAAACACAGCGCTGCTTTCGGGGTCTTCGATATGCGATTCTAGCTCAACCGGGCTATCGCGGCTAATTCTGATCAGGGTAAAGAGCAGGCAAAGCAAATCCTGATAGTCTTCCTGCTTCCATTTTACGCCCTTAAAAACCTTACCCATATCTTTTACGGTGTGCTTTACCGCCTTCATGTCATTTGCGATCAAAAATGCACCCACAGCAGCCCCGAGGATGATCATCATCTCGAAAGGCAGCGCATGCAGGATAATCGCCATTTTGCCTCCGGCGAGGAGATACCCGCCAAAAACCATTGCAAACATTAGAATTATGCCAATTATTCCACCCATGGAAATACCCTCACTTATTGCTTCTATGGTCACGATAGAGGGCGGGTATTAACAATCCCTCAAAAGCTAAAATTATTCACGTGGGGCATTGGCATTTCGGCCAGCCATTACCACCGAGATTGAATACGCAAGATCAGCGGGTAGGTTTGCCATGATCGCCGCCGAGGATTCAGGCCGCATGCGCGAGAAAAACCCGGCAGCAAACTGGATATCCATCGTCTCAAAAATATCGGCCGCCTCTGCGGGCTTCATGCGCTGGTAAACCTCGGTGAGGCGCGCCACGTCTTCCTCAGTGGCATTGTCTGCCAGAGAAAGCGTAGCGGCGAGCTTGGATTCCGCCTCGGTCAAGGCGTCCATTTGCTCCCGAATGCGCTGCTCGGCCACGGCCAGCGTTTGCATGCGGCGGTCAATATAGGCCTCGCGCTCAGCGATCTGCGCCTCGCGCTCCTGTATGGCTTTTAGCAGGGCTGGCATATCAGACGCTGGGTCCGCACTGGCCATTTCCATGCTTTCCGGCGCGGCCGTTGGCCGCATTTCTTCAGCAAAGGCCGGGGCAACTTCAGCCATACGAATCAGCCCAGAAGCCAGAAACAGCCCGACAATCACGGTAATTGTCCCCGTTTTGCGGGGCTGAGAATTTCGCAGCTTCATCTTTTTACCGCCGTCATTACTTGTTGAAGCGCGGTTAAAAGCTCGGCGCGCGCGCCCGAATCGCGCTCTTCTTCAATGGCGTTAAGCAGCGGCTCTTCCATTTCTTTGAGCGGTTCAGGCTCTTCTGAGCGGTCAAGCGTCACTGGCTTTGGAGGCCGCCCGCGCTCATGCACGGTTGAAAGCAAAAGCTCCAGCCGCCCAGCCGCAATTTCGGCGCGGCCGGTAACTTCCATCAGGTCTTTCATAGACGTGCCAGAGGCTTGCGTGGCGGCCTTCACCGAGGCTCGCATTTCTTCCACTTGATCAGAAAGCGCGGATATTGCCCCGCCAAGGCCGGTATCCAGCCTTGAGAGTGATTTGATCCTCCGCGCGAGAATCATGCAATAAAGTGCCGCGCCTAATGCGCCGGCTATGAGTAATACATCTGCTATTAGGGCCATTCTGGTCCCTCCTTTATCCGAGCACAAACTCCGTTATCAGCAAGTCTTTCACTTGCCCATGTTCTGTAACCACCTGAATGCGCCGCAGCATTTGGGCGCGTAGGCGCTCCAATGCCGCAGGCTTGCCAAGCTCGTCTTCCGACACCGCCCGCAGGTAGGTATTCAGCACGTCCACAATGCGTGGCAGCACCATCATCACCGCTTCTTCGCTCGCCGGATCCACATCCAGCTGGGCAGAAAAGCGCAAAAATTTTGCATTGGCCGTGCTACCAAGCGACACCACCATCGGCTCCAGCTCGATAAATGCGATCTCGGGCAGTGGCGGCAGGTCTGATTCGGCGGCGTGGGTATCATGCTCGTCAGGCGCGCCGAGAATCAGCCCCGCATAGGTGGCGTAGAATCCTCCACCGCCGAGCAAAATTGCCCCTAACAGCCCTATAATTAAGCCTTTTTTACCGCCCTTTTTCTTTTCTTCGACCGGTTCAGGCTCTGTTTCATCCGCCATTTTTCATTTCCTGCATCAAATCTCACTTTTCTTTTCATAAACCGCCGGTAGCTAACCAATTGTTAAATCTGTTGCCGCAAATTGCATAAAAATACGTCGAGGTGGCCTGAATGGCCGCTGGCATTGAAAAACAGAAGTTGATTGGAATGACGTCTATGTGGAGCACACTTGATCCTCGCAAAAAAATAATCTTCGTGCTGGCCGCCGTGGCCGCGCTGGTGGCCACGCTGGGGCTGGTAAGGGTGGCAACCACCCCGAGCCTCTCCTTGCTTTACGCGGGGCTGGACCCTGCGGTTTCGGGGGAGGTTATAACCTCACTCGATCAACGCGGTATTACTTATGAAGTGCGTGGAAACGCCATATATGTTGACGCTGGCTCGCGAGACCAAGCGCGGCTATCGCTGGCGTCTGAGGGTCTTCCCGGCTCTGGCATTGCAGGCTATGAGCTGCTGGATAACCTCTCGGGCTTTGGCACAACCTCCCAAATGTTTGACGCTGCTTACTGGCGCGCGAAAGAGGGCGAGCTGGCCCGCACGTTGGTGTCTTCCTCGCAAGTGCGCTCGGCGCGGGTGCATATTGCTTCGGGCACGAATCGCCCATTTGCGCGCGGCGCAAACCCTACTGCCTCAGTAACCATAGTTGCAAATAATGGCGCGCTGCCGCCTGCCTTTGCTGATTCGGCCCGCTTTTTGGTGGCCTCAGCTGTAAATGGCCTTTCTGCTGAGGCGGTCACAGTTATTGACGGTGATTCGGGAGTGGTGCTGAATTCAGCTGAAGCGGGCGGGGTTGTTATGGGGGCTGACGGGCTAGACGCCCGCGCAGCCGCCATGCGGGCCAATATCGAACGGCTATTGGCCGCACGGGTAGGTGATGGCAATGCCGTGGTTGAAGTGATGGTAGATGCTGAAACCCAGCGCCAAACCCTGACTGAGCGCATTTTAGACCCCGAATCAAAGGTGGCCATTTCGTCTGAAACCCAGAGCGAGACTGATAGTTCCAAGGGCAGCGGTGCGCAGGGCGTAACGGTGGCGAGTAACTTGCCAGATGGAGACGCGGGCAGCTCAAGTGAAGAATCCCGCAACCAAGCCCGCAATAGCGAGGTGATTAATTATGATGTGTCTGAAACCGTGCGGGAAACCGTAAGCGCGCCCGGCACGATCAGAAAGATCAGCGTTGCGGTGCTGGTAAATGACATTGTGAGCGTAGAAAACGGGGTCGAGACTTTTACCCCGCGCTCGGAAGAAGAGCTTGCCGCACTTTCCCAACTGGTGAAATCCACCATCGGGTTTGACGAGGCGCGCGGTGATGTTGTAACCATCGAAAGCATGCAAATGGCAACACCGCCGCAAGCCGGCACCTTTGTTGACACCTCACCCGGATTTTTTGGCAATAACCTGATGTCGCTGATCCAGCTCGCTGTGCTCAGCGTTGTGGTGCTGGCGCTCGGGTTGTTTGTGATCAAGCCGCTGCTTTCAGCGAGCTCTGCCAGTGGCTTGGACCTGCCGCCAAATGCACCGGATGACGACCCACAATTCAACGCCAACACCGCCCTAGCCGCCCCAGATCCCACGCTCGCCCTTGGCAACGGCAGCGAGCCATTGGCCATTGGCCATAGCGCCCCAAGTGCCGCTGACCTGTTGCGCACCGCTATTTCGGAGCGCTCAACCGAAACCAACCGCTTACTGCAAAACTGGATAGATACCGCCAGTGAAACAGAGGAGACCCCAGCCTGATGTCTGTTTTAAAACTTGAGTCCTTTTCCCATGATGTGGAAATCCGCCGTGGCATTTCAAAGTTTGAAAGCTTTGAGGCCCTGCGAGACAATGCCTATAGCGACGGTGTAAAATCTGGTGCCGAAGCCGCCAGCCGCGCCTTTGAAGACGAGAAAATCCGCACGCTTGCCCCGATACTTGAGGCGCTTAACGATATGTCATTTTCACAGGTTGAAGCCGGCCAAACCATGCTGAAATCCATGCGGCCCATGGTGGAGCAACTGGTGCAAACCGTGCTGCCCGAATCAGCCCGCCTTGGCTTTGGGGGCGAAGTGGCGGCGCTGCTTTGTAAAGCCTATGAAAAAGCCCCGACATCGCGGATCTCAATCCGCGTGGCGCCAGATGCCGTTGCCTCCATTCAAAGGCTACTCGCCCCCTCAAAAGCTGATTTTTCGGTGGAGGCAGACCCGGCGTTAGACGGGCTGCAAGCGCGGGTTAATTGGCAAGGCGGATATGACCAGATTGATCTGGATGCAGCACTGGATGGCGTGCGCATGGCGATAGATACTTTCTTTAGCAAAATTGAAAAGACAGGAACCGATAATGCCTGATACCACTGAACAATCCGAAAATGCCTTTTTGGGCGTGCCCGTAGAAATGACGATATCGGTTGGCAAAGCCAAGCCGCTGATCTCTGAGCTGCTATCCCTTTCACAGGGGGCCATTATTCCGCTTGATAGCCGTATAGATGACCCTGTCGAGGTCTATATCGGAGAAAAGCTGATTGCGCGCGGTGAGCTGCAAGAGATCGAAGGTGAAGAGGGCAAGCTTGGCGTGCGCCTCACGCAAGTGGTTGATTTACAACATGGTTTTTAGGCTCAGCGCCGCTTTATTTGCGCTTCTTTGGGCTAGCCCCGCGCTGGCACAGTCCGTGAATTTTGATATGGGGAGCGGCTCGCTCTCGCTGCAATCTGTGCAGCTGTTTGTGCTGCTCACCCTGCTCAGTCTTGCGCCGGGCATTGCTATGATGGTTACCTGTTTTCCCTTCATGGTCACCGTGCTTTCCATCTTGCGGCAAGCCATTGGAGTGCAGCAAGCGCCCCCGAATATGATGATCGTCAGCCTCGCCATATTCCTGACTTGGTTCGTAATGGCCCCGGTGTTTAATCAAGCGTGGGATACAGGTGTGGTGCCCCTGATGGACGGCGCGATTAGCACGCAGTTAGCCATAGATAATATCCGCGAACCGTTTCAGACTTTCATGCTGGGCCGTGTGCAGCCTGAAACGCTCGACTTGATGATTCAATCCGCACCCTATGCTCCCGCTGAGGGCGAAACACCGCTCAGCATCCTTGTCCCGAGCTTTCTGCTTAGCGAAATCCAGCGAGGCTTCGAGATCGGGTTTCTGATCTTTCTGCCCTTCCTGATCATTGATCTGGTCATTGCTGCGGTGCTTATGTCTATGGGCATGATGATGGTCCCTCCTGCGGTCATTGCCCTGCCGTTTAAACTGGCATTTTTTGTGCTGGCCGATGGCTGGTCACTGATTGCCGGCGCTCTAGTGCAAAGCTACCAGTAAAGCGCCGCCGAGGCAAAGCCGAGGCCAGGGCCGGCGGCAACCCGTGTTTTCAGCTTGCTGAAAACCGCGCCTTTGCCGAGCGGGTGGGGTGGCGCCAGCTTTGCCCCTAAAACCAGCCTACCCGCCCTGCCCCGAGGCAAAGGCGGGCTGCGCTTGAGGCTGGTACAGTATGCCACTTCAACGCTGACTTTGCCGCGTGCTGGTCATTGCTTCGCAATTCCCAGCACGCGGCAAACTTGGCCTCGCTTCGCTCGGCAAGTAGGGGCGTTCCGCCCCCTCGCGCACGCGCGCTCCCCCCTTAGAGGCATTGGCGTTGAGTTTCAAAGCTCTATTGAACGATGAATTCGGCGTGCAACGCGCCTGCCGCTTTAATGGCTTTCAGGATATCGATCATATCACGGGGGGCGACACCGAGCGCGTTTAGGCCCTCAATCACTTCAGGCAAAGAAACCGCAGTTTCTACCAGCGCCATTTGGGTGCCGGGGTTTTCTTCAATCGTAGCAGTGGTGTTGGGCACAACGATCGGCTGGCCACCGATGGTAAACGGGTTGGGCTGCACCACGATCGGGTTTTCTTCAACCCGCAGTGTTAACCCGCCTTGGGACACCGCCACCCGGCTGATTTTCACATCAGCACCAAGCACAATGGTGCCTGAGCGTTGGTCTACAACGACACGCGCCCGCTGTTGTGGATTGATCTCGATGTTTTCGAGCAGGGCCACGAGGTGAGCAGGCGAAGGGGCGTTGGCGGCACTCAGGCTTAGCGCCACCGTGCCGGAATCCAGCATATGCGCGATTTGAATGCCAAAGCGATCATTTATGGCGCGTTCTATCCGCGCGGCCGTGGTGAAATCAGGGTCTCGCAGCGCCAGCCGCATTTGCTGCATGCTTGTGAAATCAAAGGCGATTTCTCGTTCAACCCGTGCCCCCGAGGGAATAACACCAGAGGTTGGCACGCCTTGCGTGACCGTGGCGCCCTGCCCGCCGGCCACTGCACCACCTGCAATCACCGAGCCTTGCGCAACCGCGTAAATCTGGCCGTCGGCTGCGTTCAGCGGAGTCATAATCAGGGTGCCTCCGAGCAGGCTTTTGGCATCCCCGATGGTGGAAACCGTAATGTCTATCTGCCCGCCAGCCCGTGCAAAGGGCGGCAGGTTGGCCGTTACCAGCACCGCCGCCACGTTTTTGGAGCGGAAGCTTTCGCCGGTCACGTTAATGCCGAGGCGCTCCAGAAGGTTGGTCATCGCCTCTTCGGTAAAGGGCGAGTTTCGCAGCCCGTCGCCGGTGCCGTTTAGGCCCACAACAAGGCCATAGCCGACAAGGTCATTGCCGCGCACCCCGTCGATCTCGACAAGATCTTTTATGCGGACATCCTGCGCTAGCGCCGGAAGGGAGAATAGCGAAAGTGCGGCCATACTGGCGCACACCACCGTGTTTAGAATTTTATGCAAGGTTTCACCTCAGATAGTTTTGCAGTCTCATGGAAGATAGTCGTGAGGTCATCAGATAGATGGCCTCCATTTGCCCCTCAAGGGCTTGAAAGCGGGTGGCGGCCTCGTAAGGGTCCGCCGATAATATGGCATTGCGGTTAATCTCATACGTGGTGCTTTCAGCAGAATTTCGCGCCGCAGCGGTGTCGATTTGCTGTTCCACATGGCCAAGGCCTTCGCGCAGATCAATCAACCCGTCTTGGGTGGAAATAGCACCAAGCGCCGCTTCGCGCAGCATGTTCATGCCATCAAAATTACTGCCGCCGTGGTCGCCATTAGCCGCAACTGCCGCCATAGCTACATTGCGCAGGGCTTGCCGGATAGAAAGGTCATCGCCGCGCAGAGAGTAATCCACGACTTCGCCGTCAGCCAGCTCGGCCCCGGGGGCATCTAGTGCGGAGCCCGTAAAACCGCTTGTGGCAAAGCCACCAGCGGGATCAAAAAAGTAAAAATCAATCGCGGCAATGGCGGATACGGAATCTGGGGCCGCGAGCGTAACAGCCGTGATATCGGCATACATCGTGGCAGCATCCACCACAGCAGGGCCAGCAATATTGGCGCCAGCAAATAGCGATTGGCCGCCATATTGTGCGTTAAGCGACGAGACCATGCGATCAAGCGCGCCGCGAGCCGAATTGGCGATGCTGAAGGCTTGGGGCTGGCTATCAATGCCAACGGCACCGAGCAGATCTGTGCCATAACTCGCCAGCGTGGTCTGGATATTTTCCATATTTAGCTGGCTAGCAGCCGCCTTGGCTGAGGCGTTTTTAATGGTTTGCGCGCGCATATCCAGCTGCGTCAGCGAGCGCTCGATGGCAAACAAAGGCCCGAAATCACCGCCTGTGGCTTTCACCAAATCAGACTTGCGGCCAGAGGCCACTTCCTGCCCCGCGCTATTTAGCGCCAGCTTGGCTTGGGTATTGGTGCGAGACATTTGCATATGGCTCGCGAGGTTTGAAACGCCGGTATACATCTAGATCTCCAACAAGGTTTGCATGAGCTGGTCAGCGGTTGAAATTACCCGCGCATTGGCGGCGTAGGCTTGCTCAATCATAAGCAGCTGCTGCATTTCGTAATCGGTATCAACGCCGGTTATGCCCAGTTCACTTTCGCGCAGAATGTCAAACTGGCCTGCGTTATAAGCGGTGGTGTCTTCGGCCCGTGCGGCCTGCGCCGCCACAAGTGCGGTAATACCCTCAGCCAGCTCGGTGGCGCTTACGAGGTTAATAAGGCCCGTTGCTGCACTCGGGCTGCGTTGCGCATCCATCGCGTCGATCATCCGGCGCAGCTGGCTATCATCGCCAGCGGGGCCTTGGGCCACCGCATTAATGCCGTCACGCAGGCGCCATAGGTCACCGCCTTGGGCAGGGTCTACCGCCGCGTTAATTTCAAGCCGTTGGGCCAAGGCCAGCTCATCAACAGGGTTAAAGGCCGCGCCATTATCTGTGAACAGGCCCGCATCGCCGGGCGCAAGGCTTGGGTCGGTGCTTGGGCTTTGGAAACGCTCCACAAGGTCACGCGCCACGGCGTCTATGCGGGCGTTGAACTCGGGCGTGAGCACATCCCGCACGTTAAAGGCTGCCGCCAGCGTGCCGCCTTCAAGCTGGCCGGTGCCAGTGCCAATGGTCATCGGTCGGCCGTTAAGGGTAAGGCCAGAAATCGAGGACGCGGCCAGAGTCATATCTGGGGTAATGGTGGGCGTGGCGGTAAAGCCAAGCTCGTTGGCTTGGCCATCAATTAGCGCCGCGCCGCCCTCAGAGTAAAGCGCAATCACGCCGCCTTCACGCGAAATTTGCTTAATCGGAATAATGCTCGACACTTCATCAATCAGTTTTTTGCGCACGTCTTCCAGCGCAGCGGTGTTGCCGCTGCCTTGCCGTAGCCTAATCTCGGTGTTCACTGCTTCAATCTTTTTAAGCGCCACATTTACGGTGTGCACTTGGGTGGCGATTTGGGCATCTGCCTCCATCCGCACAGCCATGGTTTGTGTGGAAATGTTCTTCAAACTCGCCGTCAGCGTGTTGGCCTCTGCCAACATTTGCTCACGCGCCGAGGCCGAGGCGGGGTTATCTGCCGCCATGCGCAGCGCGTTTTCAAAGCTGAGCATGCGGGAGCCAAGCGCGCCGGCATCTCCCGGCACGCCAAGGGTTTCTGCCATGCGGCTGGTGGCGGTGCTCAGCGTATTGGCGCTGCCATATGAGGCCCCGCGCGACCGGCGCGAGGAGGTTGCCAACAAATCCATCGCGCGGTCGATCGAGGTGATTTTCACCCCCATACCAACGCCGCCCACAACCTGCTGGTCGGTGTTCACAGCGCGGCGGGCGTAGTTTTCGTTCATGGCGTTGGAGATGTTGTTAGACACCGTTTCCGCCATGCGCGAGACAGAGGTTAACCCCGAATATGCGTTTGATATTGCAGCTGAAATACTCATGGGTTAGCCCCTTTTTCCTTGGTGTTTAAAGTTAGCGTTTAATGTTGGTGGTTTCTTGCAGCATCTCATCCACGGTCTGGATGATTTTTGCATTGGATGAATAGGCGCGCTGGGTCTGGATCAGCGCGGTAAGCTCGCCCGCAATGTCGGTTGTGCTTTCCTCTCGGGCATAGCCGATGGTCTCGCCCGTGGGGCCAGATCCGGCATCCCAAAGGAACATGCTGCCACTATCACGGGTTACCGCGTAGGTCTGGTTTGGCAGGGCCTCCAGCGCGTTGGCGTTTGGCACATCAATCAGCGGCACACGGAAAATTTCCTTGCTAAAACCGCTATCATAATTGGCCGAAACAATGCCGTTTTTATCAATATCCACGCCAATCACATTGCCCGTAGGCGC
This sequence comes from Paracoccaceae bacterium, assembly GCA_013139635.1. Taxonomy (GTDB): domain Bacteria; phylum Pseudomonadota; class Alphaproteobacteria; order Rhodobacterales; family Rhodobacteraceae; genus UBA3077. The sequence goes on along the minus strand of WTAL01000139.1, from coordinate 15,161 downwards.
GCCATTTTTGGCGAGATTAATCGGGGCGAAACTGCTGGAGAGCTGGGTCATCCTGTCATTTGAGCCAATGAGGCCGATGTTAATGTCTACAGGGCCGCGATCAAAGGTGACATTCAGGTCGCCCGTGGCCGCATTATAGGCCCCGCCATACACCGGCACCACGCTGAGCATTGAGCCGCCCGAGGCGGTCGTGGCATCAAACTGCACGGTAAATTCAGCAATCGGAGCCGCGCCCGTGGCGAGGTCGGTAATTTCCATGGTCCACAGGTTAGACTGGCCAACCCCTGGCACTTGCGGCGTAAACGTTGCCGTCATGGTTTGGGTGGTGCCAAGGTTATCAAAATACTCGATCGACAGATCAAACGGGTCTCCTGTGCCGCCTGCCTGCGTGGCTGTGGCGGGCAGGTTGATCCCGAGCTGAATTTCGGTGGTTGGATTGGCGGCAAACTGGTTATGCGCAATATTTACCGGCACAAGCCCGGCCGCGCTATCACGCGGGAAAGGTGGAAAGGTGCCATCGGCATCGGCAGGCCAGCCCATGAGCACAAGGCCGCTATTGGTGGTCAAAATACCCTCAGCATCAGGCCGGAATGAGCCGGTGGTGGCCAGCCTCAGGGGCAAGGCCGCCGAGGTGTCGGCCAGTGCCGAGCTAGGCGTAACCGGCAAAAAGCCGCGCCCGCCGATGGCGATATCCATCGAATTGGCCGTAGTGATCAGCGACCCTTGAGTAGAGATATTACGAAAGGACGCCACACGCACCCCGCCCGCCACATAGCCGCCCGCGCGGCCAGAAAGCGTCATCGCCGTAAAGTCTGCATCCACACGTTTATAACCAAACGTTTTGGAATTGGCGATATTGTCTGATATGGTGGCCAGTTTGGTGGCATTCACATTCAGGCCAGAAACGCCGGCATTCATAGAGCTGGAGAGGGTCATCGAAAATCCTTTTCAATACTAAACTACATGTTCAGCCCCACTCTTGCGCTGCTTCGGTTAAGAAGCACCTAACAGACAAAATTGTATCTAAATTTAGTTCCGCCGATCACTTCTCAGCAGCACGATTTCCAGCCGCCGATTGCGATAGGCGGGGGCATCATCCCCCACGGGTGTGCGGTTAGAGGCCCCTGTTAGGCGCTCAAAACGCTGAGCGTCCACCCCGTGCTCTACCATTATGGCATTGGCAATAAGGGCCCGCCCGCCCGTTAGAGCAAAACCATCCGGCCCGCCTTCCAGCTCTGGCTCAACATCTACATGGCCAGTAATCGCTATTTGGTTGGTCACCGAACCAAACACACGGCTGATCATTTCCAGCAACGCAAACATCTTTTGTGTCGGCTGGTTGGTGCCCGGCTCATAGAGCGGAGAATCCGGCAGGTCAAACACGTCAATTATCAGGCCCTCGTCGGTAACGCGGGTTGAAACGTGCTGCAAAAGCGGGTCTTCCACCCAGCTTTCGCCCGTGTTGCCACGAAACATGTTTTCGACCTCGGCAAACTGTGCATCAGAGACCTCACCCGCGCCAGAAGGGTCATCCGACGAGGTGCCAGTGGAGCCATCTTCCCCCGAAACATCCTCGGCCTGCTCGCCCACGGTGCCGCTTAACACATCGGTTTGGGTATCTTCCGAATACACGGTTTCACCGCCAAACATACCCGCGCCGCCGCCATCTTCGGCAAAAATCGGAATGCCCGGATTGAAATAAGCCGCAATACCTTGCCGCTGCTCCTCAGACGTCGCATTTAGCAACCACATAAGCAGAAAAAACGCCATCATCGCGGTTACAAAGTCGGCATAAGCCACCTTCCAAGCGCCACCATGATGCCCACCGGCAATGATCTTCTTCTTTTTAATTATGATAATAGGGCGCAAATTGTCCCCTGAATTCCCTGCCATTTCGGCCCCCAATATTCCACTTCCCAAAGCCAATATAGGGGCCGATTCCTTACCAAGGCTATAATGTTCAAATTGTCCTTGCCTCCATGGTTAAGCCCGCGTTAATCAGGCATATGACCCATAAAACGCTGGCCCTCACCATGGGCGACCCCGCAGGCATTGGCCCTGAAATCACCTTAAAAGCGCTGGCGGCCCTGCCGGACCCCTCGGCTTTTCCGATTTTGGGAGACCCGTTGGTGATACGCGCCGCAGCTGATTCCTTTGATGCACCCCTGTATGTAATGGCCGCGATTGACGACCGTCGTGCAGGCGCTTTTAACCTCCTACCCACGAGCCAGCTCACCGCCCTGCCCGCTTTGGGCACGGTTTCTGCCGAAGCGGGCGCTGCTGCCTATAGCGCCATTGCCAAGGGCATCGCGCTGGCACTTAGCGGCGATATCGCTGGCATTGTGACCGCCCCCATCCATAAAGAAGCCCTAAAGGCCGCCGGCCACAGCTACCCCGGCCATACCGAGATTTTGGCCGACCATGCGGGCGCAGAAGTCGCCATGATGCTGGCCAATGACGAGATAAAAACCGTGCTGGTGACCATCCATATGGCCCTGCGGGACGCGATTGAAGCGGCAGACTACCCTGCGCAAATTCATGCGATTAAGCTGGCGCAACAAGGCCTTGTGGCCATGGGCATCCCCAACCCGCGCATTGCCGTGGCAGGCCTAAACCCCCACGCGGGCGAAGGCGGGCGCTTTGGTGACGAGGAAATCCGCATCATTTCCCCCGCCATCAAAGCCATGCAGAATGAAGGCCTGAATGTAAGCGGCCCGTGGCCCGGTGATACGGTTTATATGATGGCCCGCGAGGGCAAGTTTGACGTGGTGGTGGCGCAATACCACGACCAAGGCCTGATTCCGGTAAAGTACCTCGGCCTAGAAAAAGGCGTGAACATCACGCTTGGCCTACCGTTTATCCGCACCTCGCCCGACCACGGCACCGCCTTTGATATCGCGGGCCAAGGCATTGCTGACCCCGCCAGCATGATCACGGCTCTGGAAATGGCGCAAAAACTTCTGTATGCTAAAACCTAGGCCACTAATTCCTTGCCCCATTAGCTCAGCTGGTAGAGAATCTATTTACCGTTTTTTATCAATATGTTGGCCGCCACCTAGCGCCACTAAAGAGCCCTTACTTTTTCATTCTGGTCACAATCTGGTCACAGTATTTGGGCGATTCACCCCTTTCTCTGGCCTCTTAGCACTAGGAGAATACAAGTTATGGCGACAATCAGAAACAATAGGGGAAAGTGGCGAGGCATCGTTCGGCGAATAGGCTTTGCGCAACAGTCTAAGTCATTTGATAGCAAGACCAATGCACACAAATGGGCGCGTCGGAAAGAAGCTGAGGTGGATGTGGTGGTCACGATCACCACAATCATCAGCGTTATCACGAGCGCCTGAACAATATCATGCCAGCCGACGCCGACTTCGGGCGTGCACAGGCTATTCTAAACCAACGAGAAAGGGTCGATCACAAAACACTCAATGCTCGGCGCTGATAACACCGCAAGCTCGCCGCATAATATTACCAATCAGATGAGCCAGAGACTCTCTTGAATGAAATGCCCTCTGGGCCCAAAAACGCAGACGGCAGACAGACCTAGCTCAGCTTCGCTCAGTCGTAAGCCGCATCTACGATAATCTCGACCTTAAGCTCTGTCCGTGCGAGTTTGGCTTCCCCGCAGGCGCGGGCTGGCGCGCATCCTTCAGGCACCCATGCATTCCACACTTCGTTTAGCCCGGCAAAATCACTCATATCGGCCAGCCATATTGTGGCGCGCAGCATTTTCTCGCGGGATGAGCCAGCTTTGATGAGCAGCGCATCCAGCCGCCGCAAACACTCTTCGGTTTGCGCTTGAATCGTGGCGCCTTCGCCCACTTGCCCGGTAATATAGGCAACCCCGTTATGTTTTACGATCTTTGAGGACCTCGCCCCGGTTTCAATACGCTCAATCATGGTGCGCCCCTTTATATGCCCGTTTGGTTATTCTGTTTATGCCCGCAAATTCAGGCCAGCTCAATCAAGAAAAACGTGCTATAGCTCAACACGCACTTCGTGCAGCCAAATCTTTGGCGGGCGTGATAGCATAAACACCACTACGTCGGCCAAATCATCCGGTTCGGTGAAAATGCGGTTGGGCACCTCTTCGCCGGCTTTGGCAAACATCTGGGTGTTTGTGCCGCTTTGATAAACCCCCGCAACCCGCACGCCGGTTTCGGCTTCATCGGCCTTCAGCACTTCGGTAAAGCCTGCGCACACCGTATTTGGTGGCCGAATATACCGATTGCCCCGCCTGCGCCGCCACGCCGGATTTGGATGCGATATTTAGCACCGCCGCCTCGCCCCGCGTGCGCAGGCTTGGCAGCATATGCCGCGTAAGCTGCATCAGCGCCGTCAGGTTGGTCTGTACGGTAGTGATCAGCATTTCAGCGCTGATCGTATCCAGCGGCCCTGCCTTGTGCCATACGCCCGCGTTATTGATCAAAACATCAACCCCGCCGAAATCGGCGACAATCGCCTCGGCGGAGCTTTCCAGCGTCTCGGTATCCATAAAATCAACCGCATAGGCCCGCGCCTCTGCCGCCAGCTTCAGGCAAATATGCCGGCCAATGCCATCACTCCCGCCCGTTACAACAGCCGTTTTTCCTTTAAGCTGCATGGCGCGCAATCCTTTTTATGGCAATCTATCCGGCCGCCGGAGGCCGCTTTTTAAACAATGCCATGCCTGCAAGTAATAGCAACGCCACAATGGCCGATACCGCCATCGCGGCCAGCAGCGATAGCGTACCACCCGAGAGCGACGGCAGCATTTTAGCAATCGGCGCCAGCGGGGCCACCAGAGCGCCATAGCTCACCCAATAGCCAACCGTGGCAGCGTTGACCGCCACCAAAAGCCCCGTGCCTATCCACATGCCAGCCCGCAAACCAGCGTTTAAGTGCCGCCCCCTCAGGCTGCGCTTAAACGCGTTCCAGAAGCGTGCAAAATCATGCTGGATAACCACCAGTGACGGCACAATCAGGATCACAATCAAAAAGCCAAACCCGAGGCCGTAAACCAGCGTTATCACCGTTGGTTTCAAAAATAGCGCCTGCTTACTGGATTCATACATAAGCGGTGCCAGCCCCAAAACCGTGGTGAGCGTCGTTAGCAAAATCGGCCGCAAACGGTCATTCGTGGCGGTGATCGCCGCCCTGAAAATACCCTGTTTTGCCGCATATTCCTGAATGGTCGAAACCAGCACAATGGAGTCATTAATAATAATGCCCGACATCCCGATAAGCCCGATCAGCGTGAAAAGTGACATCGGCAGGCCCCACACATAGTGCCCCCAAATGGTGCCGATCAAGCCAAAGGGAATGATCGCCAGCACCACCATAGGCCGCGCCCAGCTGCCAAACACCCATGAAAGCGTTAGGTAAATGCCAAGCAAGCACAGGATAAAGCCAACCAGCGCTTCTGAAAGGAAATCAGCCTCCTGCGAGGCCAGCCCGCCCATATCCCACTCAAGGTTATACCGATCCGCAATCGTCGGCAAAATCTCGGTTTTCAAGATCTCGCTAATTTCCGTCGCCCGCGCCGCGTCATCCTCCGAAATATTGCCGCTCACCGTGATTAGCCGCAGCCCGTTTTCGCGCTGCACCGTGGCAAACCCCAGCGAGGCCTCAACGGTGGCAATATCAGACAGCGGCACATATTCGCCCTTAGGCGTGCGCATCAGCGTGCTTTCAAGGAAGTTCGCCGTCATCTCGCTGGCGGGCAGCTGCACAATAACCTCGCTACTGCGCACCCCGTCCGGAAACACCGCCGCCGTGATCCCGTTAAGGCGGCCAAACAGGTCCGCCCCGATGCCATCAATGGTAAAGCCAAGCATCTCTCCGGCAGGGGTAAGCTGCAACACAAGGTCGGTTTTGCCATAAGAAAGGCTGTCCTCCAGCCCCGTGATTTCGGGGTAATCTGACAGGATCGTAATCAGCTCTTCCGCCGCCGCCTTAAGCTGGAACGCATCGCCGCCGTAAAGGTTAACGCTCAGTGAGTCGCCGCCCGGGCCAGAGCCAACACTGCGAAAGCTCATCATCTCAAGCGTCGGCAGTTTGTTAATTTCCTGCTGCAAATCCCCCACAAAGGCGGTGGCCGAATAATTACGGAAATCCGCATCAATCAGCCCAATATCAATCGCGCCCAGCTGGTCTGGCTCCTTAGTGCTTAGCCCCGGCAGCCCACGGCCGGTAGAGCCGCCAACCTGCACCAGCGCATGCACCACGGGGTTAATCCCGTATTCTTCTTCATAATTACTGGCCACGGCCTCCACCGCCCGCTGCATTTCGCGGGCCATATCCATGGTATCGTCCCGCGACGTATCAGACAGCATGGCAAAGTTACCCGCGATCGAGCCCGTTTCTGGTGGCGAGAAAAACTGCCACGTTACGTCCCCACGAATAACCATCGCGCTAGCGCTAGCCAACACCAGCACCATCGCCGCCACCACGGGGTAGCGCAGGCGAATGATCCATTCCATAAGCGGCAAAAACGCCTTTTTGCGAAACCAGCTGAAGCCCGCGTTAAACAGCGTGCTTGGCATGTCATACCAATGCCGCTTGCCGTCCGTCGAAATCGAGTGGCTCATATGGTTCGGCAAGATCAGGAAAACCTCGATCAACGAGGCCGTCAGCACCGCGATAATCGTAAACGGAATATCCGCGATCATCGAGCCAAACGCCCCGCCCACAAACACCAGCCCGACGAATGCCAGAATGGTGGTAATCGTTGACGAAAACACCGGCGCAGACATCCGCTGCGCCGCCCTGATAGACGCCACAACCGGCGTTTCACCAAGGTGGCGCGCCCGAAAATCGGCGTGCTCGGCCACCACAATGGCGTCATCCACCACGATCCCCAAAGCGATAATCAGCGCAAAAAGCGACATCATGTTGATGGTGAGGCCAGCGGCATACATCACGGCCACGGCGGCAAACATCGCCACCGGAATGCCCATCGCCACCCAAAACGCCGTGCGCGCGCTCAAGAACAAAAACAGCATCAGCAGCACAAGGCCCAGCCCCATCGCGCCATTTTCCAGCAAAATATCCAGCCGGTCGGTAATGTCATCCGCGCGCGAATTTATCAGCTCGATCTTCACGTCTTTCGGCAGCAACAGCTGGAAATCCGCCGCCGCTTCTTCAACAACCCCCTGCATCAAAACAGCATCACCCTGCTCGGAGCGGTCAATCCTGATCAGCACCGCCGGATGCTCACCGTTAAAGTAAGAGCGGCCACTATCCGCACCCTCAATCTCCACCAAGGCCACGTTTTTAACCAGCAATTGCGAGCCATCAGGGTTAGACCGCAGCACCATATCGCGAATATCATCCACCGAGCTTTGCTCTACCCCGGCGCGCACCCGAGAGGCGCCCCCCGCCACATCCCCTGCAGGCCGCGTTTGCGCTTGCTTGGAAATGGCCGCTGCAATTTCAGGCAGTTGGATATCATTGCGCATACGCGCAACCTCAGGCACCGAAACCCGAATGGTCGGCGCCGTAACGCCCGTTAACGTAACCCGCGTTATGCCTTGGCGAAACAGTCGCGTTACAAATTCGTCCCCAAAGCCGCCGAGCTGCTCCACTGAAATCGGACCGGAAATCATAACTTCCGTAACTTTATCTTTCCAAATCCCGCGCTTCACTACGGGCTCTTCCGCGTCATCCGGCAGATTACGCACGCCGTCCACGGCGGCTTTCACATCCTCGGTGGCGCGCCCCATATCCCAGCCGGGCTCCAGCACCAGCGTGATCGCCGCCGAGCTATCCCGCGCACTCGCGGACGAGCTTTCAACGCCCTCAATCGCCAGAAGCGACGGCTCCAAAAGCGCAATAATCGCGTTATCAACCTCCTCCGGCCCCGCCCCCGGCCAGCTTACGCTCACCGTTATGGTCTCCACCACGATGTCAGGAAAAAACTGCGAGCGGATCTGCTGGGCAGACACTAGCCCGAGCGTCAGCATCAAAATCAACAGCAGGTTTGCCGCCGTCTTATGCCGTGTAAAATAGGCCAAAATTCCGCTTTTCGCCTGATCGTTGTTTGAAGTGTTTCCCATGGGTTATTACTCCATCTTGTCTTCAAAGCGCTCAACCAGTTCGAGCGAAACTTCGGGCTGCGCCAGCTGGTCGAGCACGGTTTCCTTTGAGGCCGCTGCCATGTTTTCACGGCCCTCAATAAAGGCCACAAGCCGCGCGCGGCGCTCGTCGTCCAGCACTATCATTTCAGGCTCTGGCGCAGCTTCGCCCGCCTCCACCGGCACCAGCGGCACAATCGGTTTCACCTGAATACCCGCACCTGTTTGAGGTGAGCGTTGCAACACATAGCGGCGGCCAAATGGCACGTCGGTCACGATCAGCTCATCACCCTGACGGCGCAAAATCTTCACCGTCACTTCCTCAAGCCGGTCATCGTCTTGCAGCAGCAAAATCCGCCCGTCGGTGGTGGCCGCCGAGGCCGGAATAAGCGCCACCTCATTCATCGGTGGCTCCGAAACCTCAATGGTCAGAAAGTCACCAGGGCGCATTACCGAACTATCGGCATCCAGCAAACGCGCATACACAAGTCGCCCGACCTGGCCATCACCCACTTCGGCCCCCACCCGCTCAATTTTACCTTCCATTTCGATCTGGCCATTGCCATACGCCAAAATCAGCCGCACTTTTGAGCGGCGCAGCGTGCCATCGTCCAACAGCATCCGCGAGAATTGGTTATTCGACACCCGAAACGCGATCTCAAGTGCCGCTGGGTCAATCACCACCCCGAGCTGCTCATTGGTGCTCACCAGCCGCCCAAGCACCGCCGAAACATTGCTCATAACGCCGTCAAACGGCGCATTCACCACCGCGTCTACCAAGCTGCGGCGCGCTTCATTCAGCGCAATTTCACGCCGGTCCAGCGCCACTTCCGAGCGGCTAATTCGCGTAACCGCCTGCGCATAGGCCTGCTGCTGTCCGATCAGGGTTTGCTTGGCCGCCGAAAGCGCAATCGTCGCCGCCTCCACGTCCAGCTCTGTATTCACCCCGCGCGCCCGCAGCCCCACTTGGCGCTCATACGCCTGCATGCGCAGCTCTTGCTGCCCAAGCGCAACGTCAATATCTGCCTGCGCCAGTACCAGCGCGGAGGCGGCATCGGCCACCTCAGCAGCGGCATCAGCCAAATCAGCCTCAGCAAGGGCGATGGCTGTTTCCAGCTTGGCAGGATCAATCTTAAAAAGCATCTGCCCCGTGGTCACTATCCCGCCATCGCGAAACTCAGGTGCCAGCTCTATCAACGGGCCTGCCACCGAGCTGCGCAGCTCAAGCGACCGCCAGCTTTCAACCGTGCCATACGAGGTGATAGTCGGTGTGGCCGTAACCGCCACGAGCGTATCAATATTCACCGAAACCATGCGCTCCTTGGGCGTGCGCCCCGCCGCCGGATTCTCCTGCGCTTCTTTAACCGCCCAAAATATTTGGCCCGCCGCCAGCAGTAATATCCCGAGGGTAAGCGACAACAGAAAAAGACCAATGGCACTGCGAGTAAGGAATTTCATGGGCGTAGGACCTTTGTTATTGCTCATTTTTACGGTGGTAAATTAAGCGCGGAATGGCCCTAAGTTATCAGCTGATTGCTTTAAGAGCCACACATTGTTTTATGGCGAAAGGCCGCGCACAAAACCGGGCCGGGAATTCACGTTAGCGCGCCGCCCTTTGGCGCACGTTCCGCTTGCTCTATCCTATCGAACATGCTCAGGTCGGGCATGTTCGCCCCGAGGAGACTATTGCTTTGCTGGAAACACGATACAGGGTGCTGTTTGGCGCGTGCCTAACGCAATTTACGGTCATCGGCCTGCTGTTTACCTACGGCCTGTTTTTCAAACCGCTACAAGAAGAATTCGGCTGGTCCCGCACATTTTTATCAAGCGCCTCAGCGCTTTCGTTTTTCATGATGGGCGCGCTGGCCATTGTGGCAGGCCGCATGAACGATCGGTTTGGCCCCCGCATTGTGCTGGCCATAAGTGGCACGGCTTATGGCATCGGGTTTATCCTTCTTTCGCAAGTCACGGCCCCATGGCAAATGTATGCCATCTTTGGTGTTTTTATCGCCTTAGGCTTGGGCGCGCATGATGTGGTCACGCTGTCCACCATTGCCCGCTGGTTTGATAAACGCCGTGGCATAATGTCTGGCGTGGTGAAAACCGGCACCGCCTTTGGGCAGGTGCTCGTGCCCCCCGTGGCGGCGTTTTTGCTGCTGGCCTATGGCTGGCGGCAGGCGCTTATAATTCTGGGCATCGGGGCCATTATCCTCATGCTCATCTCCGCGTGGGCCATGAAGCGCCCCCCCGCCGCGCCCGTGCTTACCCAAGGTGGCACATCCCATGGCTGGCGCCTTGCCGAAGCCCGCAAAACCCGCGTGTTCTGGTCGCTCTGCGTCATCCAATTCATGTTTTTTCCGTCAATGATGACCGTGCCAACCCACCTCGCCGTGCATGGCAGTGACCTAGGCATGACCGCCGCCAAAGCCGCTACCCTGCTTTCAGTCCTCGGGGCCAGCAGCATCGCCGGAAGACTGGCCGTTGGCACCTTGTCAGACCGCATCGGCGGCAAACGCGCCTTCATCATGTGCTTCATATTTCTGGTGGGCAGCCTCATCGCCTTTATCGGCGTTACGGCCCACAGCGTGCTCTTCGTTGTTGTCGCGTTTTACGGCTTTGGCCATGGCGGGCTGTTCACCGTGGTGTCCCCCCTTGTGGCTGAGTATTACGGCATGCGCGAGCACGGCGCGATTTTTGGCACCATCGTGTTTTTCGGCACCATCGGTGCCGCGATCGGGCCCATAATGGCGGGCTGGATATTTGACGTCACAGGCAGCTACCAATACGCCTTCACAATCCTAGCCGTGCTGGCCGCCATAGGGCTGGCGCTCGTCGTCGCCCTCCCCGGCAAAGGCCACCTCCTCCAGCAACCTAAGGACACCCCATGAAGCCCACCTCTCTCACAAGCCCCAGCGGCACCCCCGCCTCCACCTTTTCCTTTGGCACCATGCAGTTTGGCGGCAAAGCCGACGCCGCTGAGAGCCAGAAACTATATGACGCCAGCCGTGCCGCCAGCATCAACTTTTTTGATACCGCCTACGTGTATACCGAAGGCCGCGCCGAGCAGCTCCTCGGGAAATTCGCGGCGTCTGAGCGTGACGATCTCGTCATCGCCACCAAATGCGCCTCGGTTGGCGGGGCCGGTAGTGCCAATATCCGCGCGCAGTTAGACGAAAGCCGGAAGCGGCTAAATATGGATACGGTAGATGTGTTTTACCTGCACCAATGGGATGGCGACACCCCGCTGGAGGAAACCTTCGAAACATTGGCAGAGCTGCGCGCGGCGGGGCTGTTTCGCTATATCGGCGTCTCAAATTTCTCGGCATGGCAAACCATGAAGGCCACCTGCATTGCCCAGAAACTCGGCATCAAAATTGATATCCTCCAGCCGATGTATAACCTCGTTAAACGCCAAGTGGAGGTTGAAATCCTGCCGATGGCGCTCAGCGAGAGCTTCAACGTTGCGCCCTATTCACCGCTGGGTGGAGGCTTGCTCACGGGCAAATACGCCGGCGGCGGGGCTGGCCGGATACTTGATGATAAAATGTATAACAAACGCTATGGCGTTGAGTGGATGCACGACACCGCCACCAGCCTTTCAGCCCTCGCCGCAGAGGTCGGCGTCAGCGCGATCACCCTTGCCGTCAGCTGGGTGGCGCGGCACAAAGGCATCACCCACCCCATCATCAGCGCCCGCTCCGAAGCGCAGCTGCGCCCCTCGCTTGCGGCATTGGATTACACCATGCCGGACGATGTTTATAACCGGATAACCGCGCTTTCCCGTCAGCCAGCCCCCGCCACCGACAGGTTAGAGGAGGCCTGACGCCGCATAAAAACTGCACTTCCGGTATTACGGATATTGGAAGTTGCGCTTAACCCCGCTATACTGGCTCCCAGTTTTATGAAAGGGACGCGCGATGAATGATCGGGCCGAAATCACCGCCCGCCTCGCCAGCCGCTTAAAAGAGGAGCGGGCCGCGAAGGGGCTAAGCCTTGACGCTTTGGCGAAGCTGTCAGGCGTTTCCCGCTCGATGCTGTCGCAAATCGAGCGCGGCGAGAGCAGCCCCACCGTGGCCAGCCTCTGGAACCTAACGCGAGCGCTTAATGTCGATTTCTCAACCCTGCTAGACCAAGAATCCGAGCTGGAACACCCGATCAAGGAAATTGTTACCAGCGACAACACGCCAGAGATCAGGAACCGCGCCGCGGGCTGTGTTGTGCGCATTCTGAGCGCACCAGACGAAGTGGGCGGCACCGAGGTTTATGATATCCGCTTTCAAGCAGGGGCGCGGCTGGAAAGCGCGCCGCATAAAAAAGGCTGCATTGAGCATCTAACGGTGCTGGAGGGGCAGCTTGAGGTTATGTCAGACAGCGAAACGGCGACGGTTTCGCTGGGGGATACCATCCGCTATGCCGGAGATATGGAGCACACCATTCGGGCGCAGGCCGCTGCACGGGTGCTGCTTATTGTGAAAAACGCCTAATTTCCGGTTTATTGGCCAGAATCCAATATATTGACACATTCCCAGTTAGCGGATAACCATCCATTAAACAGGAGGTGTCCCTATGAAACGATTCTTGAACCATATCACCAACACGCTGGCCGAAATCGAATCCGGCGGGATGCTGAAGCACGAGCGCACGATCCTTTCGCCGCAAGCAGGCCGGATTACGGTTGAGCTGGCGGACCATAGCGAAAAACAGGTCATCAACCTGTGCGCCAATAATTACCTTGGCTTGGCCGATCACCCAAAGCTGATCGAAGCCGCCAAAAGCGCGATGGACGACCACGGCTACGGCATGGCCTCTGTGCGCTTCATCTGCGGCACCCAAGATCTGCATCACGCGCTAGAGCAAAAGCTGGCGCGGTTTCTGGGCAAGGATGACGCCATCCTATTTGCCGCCTGCTTTGACGCCAATGGCGGCCTGTTTGAGCCGCTGCTAGGCCCTGAAGATGCGATCATTTCTGACAGCCTAAACCATGCCTCGATCATCGACGGCATCCGCCTTTGCAAAGCCGCGCGCTACCGTTATGCGAACTCAAATATGGACGATCTTGAGGCCAAGCTAAAAGAGGCCCGCGCTGCTGGCGCCCGCTTTATTATGGTCGCCACCGACGGTGTATTTTCAATGGATGGCACCCTTGCCAACCTCCCCGAAATCACCCGTTTGGCCGAGAAATATGACGCCATGGTGATGGTCGATGATTGCCACGCCACCGGCTTTATGGGGCCAAAAGGCCAAGGCACCCCCGCGCATCACGGTGTTGAGGTCGACATCATCACCGGCACCCTAGGCAAAGCCCTTGGCGGCGCGATGGGCGGCTATATTGCCGGCCCGCAGCCCGTCATTGACCTTTTGCGCCAGCGCGCGCGGCCCTACCTATTTTCCAACGCCCTGCCCCCCGCCATTGTGGCGGCAGGCATTGAAGCCATCAAGCTGGTCGAAGACGGCGATGACCTGCGCGCGCAGCTCAAGGAAAACGCCACTTATTGGCGGGCGGGGCTTACTAGCCTTGGCTTTGAGCTACTCGAAGGCGAGCACCCGATTATCCCCGTTATGCTGGGCGACGCCCGCCTGAGCCAAGACATGGCCAACAAGCTTTATGAGCTCGGCGTTTACGTGGCCGGATTCTTCTTTCCGGTGGTCCCCAAGGGCCAAGCCCGCATTCGCACGCAAATGAACGCAACACTGACCAAAGACGACCTTGATTTTGCACTGGAGGCTTTCGGAAAAGCGGGCCGTGAAACGGGAGTGTTATCATGAAGATGATGAAAGCCTTGGTGAAATCCAAAGCCGAAGAAGGCCTCTGGATGGAGGAGCGCCCCATGCCCCAGATCGGGCCGGATGACGTGCTGATCAAGATCAACAAAACCGGCATTTGCGGCACCGATGTGCATATCTGGAACTGGGATGAGTGGTCCCGCAAAACCGTGCCTGTCGGCCTGATTACCGGCCATGAATTCGCGGGCGAGATCGTAGAGCTCGGGCGTAATGTGGATGACCTAATCATCGGCCAGCGCTGCTCGGGCGAAGGCCACCTTATTGGCAAACACTCCCGCCAGAGCCGCTCCGGCAAGTTCCACCTCGACCCTGAAACCAAGGGCATCGGCGTGAATGTAAACGGCGCGTTTGCTGAATACCTCGCTCTGCCCGCCTTCAACGTGGTGCCGCTGCCAGATGCGATCCCCGACGAGATCGGCGCCATTCTGGACCCCTTGGGAAATGCCGTGCATACGGCCCTGTCTTTTGACCTGATCGGCGAGGATGTGCTGATTACCGGCGCTGGCCCCATCGGCATTATGGCAGCAGCCGTCGCCAAACATGCGGGCGCGCGGCATGTGGTGATTACGGACGTAAATCAAGCGCGGCTGGATCTAGCGGCGCAGGTTACTGACGTGACCCCGGTCAACGTCACCACCACCGATTTGGGCGAGGTTTCTAAAAGCCTCGGCCTTAAGCAGGGCTTTGACGTGGGCATGGAAATGTCTGGCAATGCCGCCGGGTTTGACCAGATGGTCGAGGCGATGGTGATGGGCGGGCGCGTGGCCATGCTCGGCATTCCCCCGGGCAAAACGCTGGTGGATTGGTCGCGCATTGTGTTTAAGGCGCTCACCATCAAGGGCGTGTATGGCCGCGAGATCTTTGAGACGTGGTATAAAATGATCGCCATGCTGGAAGACGGGCTAGACATCAGCCGCGTGATAACCCACCGCTTACCGGTGGATGATTTCGAGCAGGGCTTTGCCACCATGAAATCCGGCACCTCCGGCAAAATCGTATTAGACTGGACCTGACCGCCATGAACTATATCTCAACCCGCGGAAACGCCCCTGCCCTCACCTTCAATGGACCTGTCCCGTTTTAGTGCCGCACCATGAACCCATTTAAGCGGCGATTCTTTCGAATGCCCATCTATTACCTGACAGTGGTTTGCCCTCGCAAACCATGAGAGGGCGACAACTTTGCGGGAATATAGATCAATGATTACCGCCAAATATGAATAGCCTTCATACGCTGCCTGGCAGGTGATTGCATGCAATCACCGAGAAGGGGTTTTGATGTAGGTGATATCCGTCACCCAGAACCGGTCCGGCACATCCA
>WTAL01000196.1 GCA_013139635.1 Paracoccaceae bacterium | reverse complement strand
GCGCGAGATGATCGAAGCCATGACGCTCGTGGCCGAAACAGGCAAAGGGCCAGCGGCACAAACGCCTTCCATTGGCTGCTCGATCAAGTGGAAAGATGACTGATTATTATCGGCCACTTGTGCAGCGAGAAGCCCCGCTGCACGCGTTCCGGCTGGCTGGTGGGCCGCTTTGGTTTGAGCGGGTTGAGCATTGCCGGAGGGACGGTTTTAGCGAGGTTGTTTCGGCGGAAGATATCCCCGAAACAGTGCTAACCCGCCTCACCGCCCCGCGCCCGCCGATATGCGGCGTAGCGATGAACCGCCCCTCGATTATGGGCATTCTTAACGTAACCCCCGATAGCTTTTCTGACGGCGGCCAGCATGCAGGAGCCGAGGTTGAGCACGCCAATAACTTGTTAAAGAACGGCGCGGATATCGTTGATATTGGGGGGGAATCCACCCGCCCCGGAGCGGCTTACGTATCGCCGGATGAAGAGACCGCGCGGGTGGTGCCGGTGGTGGAGGCGCTCACGGCCAAGGGCATCGGCCCGATTTCGGTGGATACCCGCAAAGCCAGCGTGGCTGAGGCGGCGCTGACCGCAGGCGCTGGGTTGTTTAACGATGTTACGGCCCTCACATTTGACCCTGAAAGCCTGAAAACCGCAGCCGAAAACGGCGTGGCAGTGTGCCTGATGCATTCGGTTGGGACTCCTGAAAACATGCAGGATAACCCGAGCTATAACAACGTCTTGCTAGACGTTTTTGATTATTTGCATGAGCGAGTTGAGGCCTGTGTGGCGGCAGGTATTCCGCGCGCTCGCATTCTAATCGACCCCGGCATCGGCTTTGGAAAAACCGACAGCCACAGCCTCGCTTTGCTCAGGGGTATGAGCTTGTTTCACGGGCTTGGCTGTGCGCTTTTGCTTGGGGTTTCCCGAAAGTCAATAATTGAGCGGATCGCTCATCAGCCCAACCCTGAGCGGCGTTTTGCCGGTTCAATCGCGCTGGCGCTGGATGGCCTCAATCAAGGGGTGCAGATGTTGCGGGTGCATGATATTGCTGAGACCAAGCAGGCAATCGCGCTCTGGAGCGCGCTTAACATCGAGGCGTAAATGACCCGTAAATATTTTGGCACCGATGGTGTGCGAGGCAAGGCCAACACCCACCCGATGACCGCCGAAATGGCGCTTAAACTCGGCGCGGCTGTGGGGCAATATTTTGCCTCCCATGCGGGCAGCAAGCGGGTGATTATTGGCAAAGACACCCGCCGATCTGGCTATATGATCGAAAATGCGCTGGTGGCGGGCCTGCTCAGTGTGGGCATGGATGCCTATCTGCTCGGCCCCGTGCCAACCCCCGCTGTGGGCATGCTGACCCGCTCCATGCGCGCCGATATCGGCATCATGATTTCCGCCTCGCATAACCCGCATTATGATAACGGCATCAAGTTTTTTGGGCCGGACGGGTTTAAGCTTTCAGACGACGCCGAGCACGCAATTGAGGCTCTGCTTGAGGCCGAGCCAGCGCTGGTAGAGGCCACGAAAATCGGCCGTGCGCACAGGGTAGAAGGCGACCGGACCCGTTATATGGAATTTGCAAAAACCACCTTCCCGCGTCGCTTTCGGCTTGATGGGCTAAAGGTGGTCATTGATTGCGCTAACGGCGCGGCCTACCGCACAGCGCCCGAGGTGCTCTGGGAGTTGGGGGCCGATGTGGTGCCCATTGGCGTGAAGCCTGACGGATTTAATATTAACGATAATTGTGGCTCTACCAAGCCAGAACTGGCCCAGCGGCTGGTGGTAGAGCAGGGGGCTGATCTTGGCATTTGCCTTGATGGCGATGCCGACCGCCTGATGATTATAGATGAAACCGGCAAGGTGGCAGATGGTGACCAGCTCATGGGTTTGATCGCCACACGCATGGCGGCTGAGGGCAAGCTGGACGGTAACACATTGGTGGCCACCGTTATGAGCAATCTCGGGCTAGAGCGCCACATGGAGGCCAACGGGCTAAAGCTATTGCGAACTAATGTCGGCGACCGCTATGTGGTCGAAGCCATGCGGGCTGGCGGGTATAACCTCGGGGGTGAGCAATCGGGGCACATTGTGCTGCGAGATTATGTGACGACGGGTGACGGGCTGATTGCCGCGCTGCAATTTTTGCGGGCCATGGTGGATACCGGCCAGAAAGCCAGCGCGCTGGCACAGGTGTTTGAGCCGGTGCCGCAATTGCTGGTGAATGTGCGCTATAAGGCGGGCAGCGCGCCCTTGGAGGCGGCTTCCGTGCAAGCGGCTATTACGGATGGCGAGGCTCGCTTCGGCGAAAATGGCCGCGTGCTCATCCGCAAATCCGGCACCGAGCCGCTTATCCGCGTGATGGGGGAATGCACCGACGAGGCGGTTTTAAAAAGCGTTGTTCACGATATCGTGGCGGCTGTCGAAGCCGCAGGCTAACTGTGCTATAACGGGGTAACCAACGGGAGACCCGATATGCGAAATATTCTGATTGCCGGATGGCTAATGGCGGCAAGCGCGGCCTCTGCGCAAAGCTTCACCGCTGAGCTTTCCCCGCCATGGGATGGGGCAAATGTGCCGAGCGGCCAGCAATGCCGCCTGTTTGACGGCAACGGCGCAACTCCGATGATTATTTTGCAAGGCCTGCCCGAAGGCACCGTGCAAATGCGGGTTGAGTTTAACGATAAAAGCTATGCACCATTGGCAGATAATGGTGGCCACGGCGTAATTGGATTTCAAGTAAGCGGCCCCAACGCGGTGCTGCGGTCTGTACCGGGGATGACCGACGATCTTCCCGCAGGGGCCGAAGTGCTGGCGGCAGCACGCTCGGGCGGGCAATATGCCTCGCCGGGCTACTTGCCGCCGTGTTCGGGCGGGCGCGGCAACCGCTATATGGCCGATGTGATTGCGCTGGATGCCACCGGCGCCGAGCTGGCCCGTGTGCCGGTGGAACTTGGCCGCTATTAGCCGCTCGGCGCGGTAAATACTATATTCTGCCTGCTGACGATTTAATCGGCTTGTGCGCCAGCACTCTTAAAGCATTGGAAATACTGGCACTCGGTTGCCGTAAATTATAGGTGTCCGGATGGACACCATGCTTTGCAATATCTTTTTGAAAGCGCCGCCGCCATTCCTCCGTTTCGGCATTTCGTTGGATAACCATTTGGCTTTCATAGCTTTCTGGCGGGGCCACGCCGAGATGCTTGGCCGCGCTTTCAAAAAACGGTGCGGGATTCGGGAGCAAATCTTCATAAACAAAGGCTTCATGATCGATGCTGTTAATGCCAAGGTAGCTCCGCCAAAAGTTATACCCCGCGTCAATGTCAAAATAATAGTCGCAGAGCTTTCTGTAATTATAGCGAATTTTTCGGCGCAGGTGGTCTGGCAGTTTTCCATTATCGTCGGTCCATTTGCGGCTTTGCTGGGCTTTTAGCGCCGATATGGCTTGCCCAAATCTATCTTCGCGCGTGACCAGAAAGAATTTCACATCATGCTCCTGCGCACATTTCTTGATGAAATCAAAGCCAAAGTTGGCCTGTGCAAAGCGCAGATGCCGTGGGAATATTTTTATGGAAAACCGGCCATTTGGTGTGGTGGCATGTTGTAAAATCTCCTCATAATAGCTTTGCGCATTATAGCTCCGCAGCGGTTTTCCCAACTTTGAGGGGCCCATCCATTCGCCTGTTATGCCCATCCGGCCTGTGGCATTACTGATAGATTTTAGCCAGTTGGTGCCAGATCGCCCCATAGAAAGCATAATATAGCCTTTACGGCGCTGGGTTTTAGAGGTGGTCATTTTTACTATCTCTCGTTTTTTACGGCTTAGCTACTATAGCCAAATCGGTTGATTTTGGCGGGTTTGCCGCGTAGCATGTTTAGCGCATTTTGTAGCCCGCTATCGGGCTGTTTTTGCTGATATGCGCTGGCAGGAATGCCGTATTGTTCGAGGTCGGTCTCAAACTGCGCGCGCCAGTCTGCCGATTGCGGGTCTCGCTGGATTTCAAGGGCGCTTTTGCCCTCGAAAACCGGCACTCCAAAATGGGTGGATACCGTTTCAAGATAAGGCGCAGGGTTTTTACATGTGTTTTCATAGGTGAAGCTTTCAAAAGCAAAGCCTTGCAGCGCCAGATAGGTGCGCCAAAAATCATACCCGCGGCAAATGTGGAAATAGGCCTGTGCGAGGGCGCCGAAATTGTATTGCGGGGCTTTGCTGACAGGTTGACTAACACGCCACTGGCCGGTTTGCATGGCACGGACAAGCGAAACAGCTTGGGCTTTTTTGTCGGTTCGCTCAAGCAAAACCAGCTTGGTATCGTGCTCGCGCACACTGCGGCGAATGAAATCAAACTCATATTCGTCTATCACTTGCAGCAACTGGCGCGGAAATATTTTGACAGCAAAATTGCCGTTTTCCGTGCTGGCCGCGCGCAGGGTTTTTTCGTTAAAGGCAGGGCGACCTTTGGCACCTTTTGGCGAGGTTAAATGGGCGAAATCCAGCCACTCATCAGCCACACCCATGCGGCCTGTTGCCGTGCTCAGCGAGGCGAGCCACGAGCTACCAGAGCGCGGCATAGAAAGCAGTATCAGGCCTTTGCGGCGGGATTTGGGCGCTGTCATGGCACGGCCTTGTGATGTTTTGTCGATAATAGACAATTTCAGAGCGGACTGTATAGCCAAATATTTGCTGGATTTACACAAGCTGATTCGCTAAGCTTAAGCCATAATACGCATGACCCGAAAACGGGCGGCGATGTCAAACATGAGGAAGAGCAGTCTCCCATGACAGAAATGATACATGGCGTGCAAGCGTCACAGGCGCGCGAATCTGGCCTGCCCGAGTGGTGGCGCACGGTTGATAGACTATCAATCGCGGCGGTAGTTGCGCTGTTTCTTATCGGCATGTTGCTGGCCTTGGCCGCCTCGCCGCCCCTGGCGCTTGACCAAGGCAAACCCCGGTTTTTCTATGTGGAGCGGCAGGCAATTTATGGCATTATCGGCTTGGCCGCTATGCTTTATATCTCAACGCTCAGCGTAAAAGCCGCACGGCGCTGGGCTGTGGTTGTTTTTTTTGTGGTTTTCGTCGCGCTGGCATTATTGCCATGGCTTGGCACTGATTATGGCAAAGGCGCTGTGCGCTGGTATTCCTTCGGCTTTGGCTCGATCCAGCCCTCTGAGTTTATCAAGCCATTATTTGCCGTTACGGCGGCATGGCTTTTGGCGGCCAGTACAGATATCGCCGGCCCGCCAGGGCGGGTGATGTCGTTTATTTTTGCGGTGGTTATTGTCGGCATACTGGTTATGCAACCTGATTACGGCCAAGCCGCGCTTATTGTCGCCAGTTGGACCACGATCTTTTTTGTGGGCGGTGCGCCTAAAAAGCTGATCATCACGCTGGGCGCTTTGGTGGTTGGCGGCGGCTTGCTGGCCTATAATACCGTGCCGCACGTGGCCAAGCGGATAGACGGCTTTTTGCTGGCTGAAATCGACCCGCAAACCCAGATCGGCTATGCCACCACCGCCATTCAGGATGGCGGCTTGTTTGGCGTGGGCATCGGGCGCGGCAGCGTGAAGTGGACGCTGCCAGACGCCCATACAGATTTCATTATCGCCGTGGCGGCTGAGGAGTTCGGGCTGATTTTCACACTGCTGATTATCGCGCTGTTTATGTTCCTCACCATGCGAGCGCTGCTGCGGCTGCGGCGTGAGCGCGATATGTTTATCCGGCTTTCCGGCGTTGGCTTGGCCACCGTGCTGGGCGCGCAGGCGCTCATTAACCTCGGTGTTGCCGTGCGGCTTTTGCCCGCCAAGGGCATGACGTTGCCTTTCGTCAGCTATGGCGGCTCGTCGTTGCTGGCGGCGGGCATTATGATGGGCCTGCTCATGGTGATGACCCGTAAGCGGGTGCAAGGCGATATGGGTGATATTCTCGGTGGCCGGATATGAAGCCGCTTTTGGTGATCGCCGCTGGCGGCACGGGCGGGCATATGTTTCCCGCACAAGCTTTGGCTGAGGAAATGCTGGCCAAGGGCTGGCGGGTGAAGCTTTCAACCGATGTGCGCGGTGCGCGCTATTCTGGCGGCTTTCCTGAGGCGGTAACCCGCGAGGTGGTTAAGTCAGCCACCACAGCGCGCGGCGGGATTTTGGCCAAGTTTTTGGTTTTGCCGCGCATTGCAGCGGGCAGTTTTAAGGCATGGCGCAGCTTTCGGGCTGACAGGCCCAGCGTGGTGGTCGGCTTTGGCGGATACCCCGCGATTCCGGCCATGGCCGCCGCGTGGCTGATGCGATTGCCGCGCATGGTGCATGAGCAAAATGGCGTGCTTGGCCGCGTAAACAAGGTGTTTGCTACGCGGGTTGATATGGTGGCCTGCTCTGTATGGCCTACGGAATTGCCCAAGGGCGTAAAGGCCGAGCACACCGGCAACCCCGTGCGGGAAAATGTGCTGGCCAAAGCGGCCTCGCCCTATATCGCCCCCGGTGATTACCCGATGAACCTGCTGGTGTTTGGCGGCTCGCAGGGGGCCAGCATTATGATGAATGTGCCCAAGGCGATTTCGCTATTGCCGCAAGCCCTGCAAGACCGCCTAAACGTTTCTCATCAAGCGCGGGAGGCTGACAATGCGGAGGCAGTCGCGGCCTATGACGCCCTTGGTATCCGTGCCGATGTGCAACAGTTTTTTGCCGACATCCCCAAGCGGCTTGCCCATGCGCAGCTGGTAATTGCGCGGGCGGGGGCGTCTTCCGTGGCCGATATCACCGTGATCGGGCGGCCCTCGATACTCATTCCACTGGCCATAGCCACCAATGACCACCAAACCGCCAATGCTGCTGGGCTAAAAGCCGCGCATGGGGCGATTGTAATTCAAGAGAAAGACTTGACGCCAGAGGGCTTGGCGAAGCATATCGGCGGGATATTATCCGCTCCTGATTTGGCGCAAAGCATGGCCGAGGCCGCGATTGCGCTCAGCCGCCCCGATGCCGCCAAACGCCTAGCCGCACTGGTGGAAACCTTAGGAACCCAAGCATGAACAGCCAAACGCGCCTTCCCCATGATATCGGCCCCATCCACTTTGTGGGCATCGGTGGCATTGGCATGAGCGGCATTGCCGAAGTGCTAATGAACCACGGCTATAAGGTGCAAGGCTCTGACCTGAAGGAAAGCCCGATCACAAAGCGGCTGGCCGAGAAGGGCGCCGAGATTTTCATTGGCCAGAAGGCCGAAAACCTTGAAGGTGCCGAGGTGATCGTGGTGTCTACCGCGATTAAACCCGGCAATGCCGAGCTGGATGCGGCACGGGCGCGCGGCCTGCCCGTGGTGCGCCGCGCAGAAATGCTGGCCGAGCTGATGCGGCTAAAAAGCAATGTGGCTGTTGCTGGGACGCACGGTAAAACCACCACCACCTCAATGGTGGCGGCGCTGCTTGATGGCGGCGGGATGGACCCAACGGTGATTAATGGCGGCATTATCCACGCCTACGGCTCCAACGCCCGCATGGGCAGTGGCGAGTGGATGGTGGTAGAAGCCGACGAGAGCGACGGCACGTTTAATCGCCTGCCAGCAACAATTGCGATTATCACCAATATTGACCCCGAACACATGGACCATTACGGCAGCTTCGATGCCCTGCGCGAGGCGTTCCACACTTTTGTAAGCAATATCCCGTTTTACGGCGTGGCGGTGTGCTGCATCGACCATCCCGAAGTGCAGGCGCTGGTTGGCCGGATAACCGACCGCCGCGTGCTGACCTATGGCCAAAACCCGCAAGCCGATGTGCGGGTGAAAAACCTGCATTACAAAGGCGGAAAAGCCTATTTTGACGTGGCTATGAAAGTTGGCTCGATCAAGGGATTAGAGCTGCCCATGCCCGGTGATCACAACGTGCTGAATGCGACAGCGGCCATTGCGACGGCCTTGCATTTGGGCGTAACGGCCGAAGAAATCAAGGCCGCACTTAAGGGTTTTGGCGGGGTGAATCGCCGATTTACACGGGTTGCCGAGCTGAATGGCGTGAGTATCATTGATGACTACGCCCACCACCCCGTTGAAATCGCCGCCGTGCTAAAAGCCGCGCGCGAAAGCACCGAGGGCCGCGTGATCGCCGTGCATCAGCCGCACCGTTTTAGCCGCCTTGCCGACCTGTTCGAGGAGTTTTGCAGCTGCTTTAATGACGCCGATATGGCGGTGATCGCGCCGGTATTTGCCGCCGGAGAAGCCCCGATTGAGGGCGTAGACCACGTAACACTGGCCGCTGGCCTCGTGACCCACGGGCATAAAAATGCCACCGTCATAGACGGCGAAAGCGGCCTTGCGGCGCTGGTAAAGGCAGAGGCCAAACCCGGCGATATGGTTATATGCCTCGGGGCAGGCACCATTTCGGCTTGGGCCAACGGGCTGCCTGCCGCCTTGGCATGAGCAGTTTCATCGCGGCTTGCCTATGGTCGATCTCGGCAAATATCATTGCCATGATTCCGGGTGGGCAGCGCTATCGGATCCACTGGAATTTGGCGCGGCTGCTGGTGCTGGCTCTGCCGGTGGTTGTCTACTTTATCGGCGTTAAGCACGGCGTACTCTGGCAGCTCGCCATGCTCACGGTTGCGGTTTTTCAGTTGCGGCTTATGCTGCGGCATATGTTTAGGCAAGCGATGGAAAAATGGAGAGCGCGATGACGGCGATTTTAGCCGCGTCTCTCTGGGCGCTGGCGGTAAACCTCGTGGCGATGATCCCGTGGGGTAAGCTGCACTTTTCGCTCGGCTTTATGCTGCTGCTATGCTTCCCTTATGTGCTGTGGCTAGTGGCACAGGCCTTTGGCGGCTGGGCGGTGTTTGCCATTGTGCTCGTGGGGCTGTCGCTTTACCGCCTCCCGCTGGCTTATTACCTTAAAAAGGCCTACGCGCGGCTGCTGGGCCGTGCGCCCGAGTAAGCTGGAGGCGAAATGAGCACTCTTTTCTGGATCGCCCTTTGGGCCTTATGCGTCAACCTGACAGGCCTTTTGCCACTAAACTGGCTGCACCGCCTGCTGGGCCGCAGCCTTGCGCTGAGCTTCCCTTTTGTGCTCTATCTGGTTGGGCGAGATTTCGGCCTGCTCTGGATGCTTTTTGGCGTGTTTATGGCGGTGTCGCTGTTTCGGAGGCCACTTGTAGAAGCCTATAAAGATATTATGACCAAGTTAAGGGGGCCGTATGAGCCTGATAAATAACCTGCCATCAGTGGAAGGCCGCTTGGTCGAAAACCGCGCGCTGGATAGCCTAAGCTGGCTGCGCGTTGGCGGCCCCGCCGAGGTGCTTTTTACTCCCGCGCATATGGCGGACCTCGCCGCGTTTATGAAGGCACTGCCGCCCGAAATTCCTGTGCTGCCCATTGGCGTGTGCTCCAACCTGATTATCCGTGATGGCGGCGTAAAGGGCGTGGTGGTGCGGCTTGGCCCCAAGTTCAACGGCTTTGAGCTGCTTAAGGGTGGTGAGATCCGAGTGGGTGCTTCGGCGCTGGACGCGCAGGTGGCTAAAAAGGCCGCCGAAGCAGGGATTGACCTCGCGTTTTTGCGCACGATCCCCGGCAGTATCGGCGGGGCGATTAAGATGAACGCAGGCTGCTATGGCAGCTACGTGGCCGATGTGTTTGTGCGGGCAACGGCGATAACGCGCGCGGGGAAGATCGTGACCCTGAAACCCGAAGACATGGGCTTTGGCTATCGAGAGTCCGCCCTGCCGGACGACACCACCATCACCCAAGCCATCCTGCGCGGCCCCCTAGGGATTCCCGCCGAGATTGAAGCCAAAATGGAAGCTGCCCTCAAAAGCCGCGCCGCCAGCCAGCCGGTAAAAGAACGCTCCTGCGGCTCCACCTTCCGCAACCCTGCGGGGTTCTCCTCTACCGGAGAGGCCGACGACGTGCACGACCTAAAGGCATGGAAACTGATTGACGAAGCCGGCCTCCGCGGCGCCCGCCTCGGTGGGGCGCAAATGAGCGAAATGCACCCGAACTTTATGATAAACGCAGGCGGGGCGACAGCGGCAGACCTTGAAGGGCTGGGGGAGATGGTGCGGGAAAAGGTGCGGGCCAAGCACGGGATTGAGCTGGCATGGGAGATAAGGCGGGTAGGGGATGGTTGAGGTAAAGGATATTGTTGATCGGGAGAGTTTGGAAGTTTGGTTGGAAACCCAGCCAAGAAAAACATCTGTGGCAATCGCTTATAGGACAGCAATGCGAGTATTGCCAATTAGCTTGAATTGGCAGATGGAAAGCCAATCAGAAATTGAGAATGGACTGATATCACTTTTAGTTTTGCGCAGGTTATTGGTGTCAGGTGTTGCTGCAAACGGGGTGGTAAGCACTATAAACAACGAGATAAAGCTTGCGGCAGTTGCGGCTGGGCCGGACCCATCCCGCGCCTTAACGGGCAGCCGTAACCCAAATGCTGTAAATACAATCGCAACTGTGCACTATTCGGGGGCAGCTGAGAAAGCGGCATTCGTATCCACCTACAGTGTGCGAAATCCAGAGTGCGGCTGGTCAGGTTGGGATTTGGTTCAGTCAGAATGCGCCGCACTTAAGAGAAAAGATTTGCTCGAAAACATAAAGCTTTGGGCGGGTATTAAGAATCCACTGCATGAAGAATGGACGCAACTTAAAGGTCAGTTGCAACAAGATACTGTAGACTGGTCTTTTTGGATAACGTGGTATGAGGCCGTGCTAAAGGGTGAGCCGCTAAACTGGACGACCCTAGAGCGGATCGCTTTGATGTCTTCGGAGGATTGGGAGCAGGGGCCGAAGCATGTCAACGGTTTGATTGCGGCGATTGTAACGAAGTTTAAAGGACAGGCTTCTGATAGATTTGGCCAAGCTACAACCAAACCGCTTTCGCAAAAAGACTCTATGGTTTTGATGACAGCTGATGGAATGTCGGCGCATATCAATAGTGTTATTGAGCGTTATCATTCCGATACTGGCATAAATCAACTACCCGAGGAGTTTCGAATCCTTGAGGAACTCCCGCCAATTTTTGGTCGAATTTCGCAGATCGCACTTTCCGGCGTGGCCAGCAATAATTCTTTGTTGGACAGGGAAATCACGGAACTAAGAGTCAAGATTGAAGAGCTGGAAGCGGATTTGAAAGTTGCGAAAGAAAAGTCAGTAAGTGGCGTGTTTAGCAAGGCATTTTTGGAACAAGCCGGAAAAAGCTTAGGGGATTGGAAAATGTGGGGCGCGCTCGGAAGTGCGGCTTACTTCTTTGCGAGCGTTTCTGCCTCGTCTGGCGCGGTTACGACTTGGAGCAGCATTTCTGGTATTACCAATTCAATTCGTGAGATATTCCCTCACAAACCTTGAGAGTGCCTCAAATTTTAAGAAAACTATTCCCAAAACGAATCACTTCGGCTAAAGTCATGGGGACGGCGAAAACGCCGCATAAATAAACCCCGCAAATGGGGCTTGAGGTGGCTATGTCGAGCAGGACAGTTAGCCGCATCGTAGTTTTAAAAGGTGGCACTTCGGCTGAGCGCGAGGTGTCTCTGGATTCGGGCACGGCGTGCGCGGCTGCTTTGCGGAGTAAAGGTTACATAGTTGAAGAGATTGACGCGGGGGCTGATTTGCCCGCGCGGCTTGCTTTGGCTGATCCTGAAATTGTGTTTAATGCGCTGCATGGGCGCTTTGGCGAGGATGGTTGCGTGCAGGGGCTGCTGGAATGGCTGGGGCTGCGCTATACGCACTCGGGCGTTTTGGCTTCGGCATTGGCGATGGATAAAGCGGCGAGCAAGCGGGTATTTGCGGCGGCAGGTATTCCGGTGGCGGAAAGTTTGATTGCTACAGCGAAAGCTGTGCGGGCGGGGCATGTGATGCCGCCGCCATATGTGGTGAAGCCCAATAACGAGGGCTCATCGGTTGGGATTTACCTTGTGAATGAAGCGGCGAACGGTCCGCCGCAGCTGGGGCCGGAAATGCCGGACGAAGTTATGGTGGAAAGCTATGTGGCGGGGCGGGAGCTTTCGGTTGCAGTGCTGGATGGCAAGGCGCTTTCGGTGACGGATATCATCGTGAGCGGCTGGTATGATTATGATGCCAAATATAACGAGGGTGGATCGGAGCACATTGTGCCGGCTGACCTTCCGAGCGAGATTTTTGCAGCTTGTATGGATTACGCCGAGCGGGCGCATAAGGCGCTGGGTTGCGCGGGGCTTAGCCGTGCTGATTTTCGCTGGGATGAAGCAAAGGGCCTTGCGGGCTTGTTTATTCTTGAAGTGAACACGCAGCCGGGGATGACAGCGACCTCGCTGGCCCCTGAGCAAGCGGCGCAGTGCGGGGTAGATTTTCCGTCGCTCTGCGCGGGCTTGGTGGAGGGCGCGGTATGACACTGGTAGCCGAGCGGCGAGATATGGTTGTGGCGCATGATTTGGCCCCCGTGGTGGTGAAGCCTAAGCCAAAAGAGCGAGTGCAAGGCAAGCTTGGCTATAAGTGGGACCGGCTATGGCTGACCTATTGGTTTAGGGCGTTGGTGCAGGTGTGGATGCCGCTTTTGGCGCTGCTGCTGGCGGTTTATGGCGGCTGGCAAAGTCCTGCGGTTTCGGGCTGGGTCGCTGCGCAATACCAAGCAGTGCGCGATACGGTGGCAGCACGGCCAGAGCTAACGGTTGAGCGGGTGGATATTCCGGTTGGCTCACCTGATTTGCAGCGGCAAATTCTGGGCATAATGGCGCTGGAACTGCCGGTGAGCGTGTTGGACGCGGACCTGGCTGCACTGCGCGAAACGGTTGAGGGGCTGGCGGCTATAAAGTCGGCTTCGGTGCGCTTTGAACAGGGCGTGCTGGCAGTTACGATTGTTGAGCGGATGCCGGCCATGGTGTGGCGCAATTTGAACCGGATTTACCTGTTGGACGAAGACGGCGTGCGGGTGGCGGAAGTGCCGCGCCGGATGGTGCGGGCTGATCTATCGCTCGTCGTAGGCCAAGGGGCAGACGAGGCGATGCTTGAGGCGCGGGAGATTTTCTCGGTGGTGGCACCTTTGGGCCGCCGCGTGCTGGGGCTGGTGCGCATGGGCGAGCGGCGCTGGGATGTGGTGCTAAAAAATACCGTGGTCATGCTGCCCGCTGAAAACGGGCCGGATGCGATGCGGCGTGTGATGCAGATGCAGGCAGAAAGAAAAGTTTTGGATGTGGATGCCACCATTATTGATATGCGCGACGAAAATAGAGTGATTTTAAGGCTTAACGAGGACGCCCAGATTGCCATGCAGGCAGCACGGGCACGGTTAAACGGAGAAGGTGTATGAACGATTTGTTTGAGACCCAGCGCGAAATGCGCCATCGGCGGGCGGCTGCGGTAAAGCGCGGCGTGATGGCGGTGCTGGATGTGGGGTCTTACAAGATTTCTTGCATTGTGATGCAGTTTTCTGGCGAGGATGCGGCGGATACGCCCGATGTAACCATGCCACAAATGGGCAGTTTTCGCGTGGTCGGCGTGGGGACGGTGCGCTCCAAGGGCGTGAAATTTGGTGAAATTGTTGACATGAGCGAAACCGAGCGGGCGATCCGCTCGGCGGTGGCGAAGGCGCAAAAAATGGCCGGGCTGCGGGTGGACCATGTGATGGTCAGCCTTGCGGGCGGGCGGCCGCGCTCTTACGGACTTACGGGTGAGGTTGAGGTTGAGCAGGGCGAGGTGACCGAGCGCGATATTGGCCGCGTGCTGGCCAGCTGCGAGGTGCCGCCTTTTGGGCAAGAGCGCGAGGCTATTCACGCGCTGCCGGTGAACTTTAACCTTGATCATAAATCAGGCCTTTCGGACCCGCGCGGGCAGGTGGGGGCCAAGCTCTCGGTAGATATGCACATGCTAACGCTGGCCGATGCGCCGGTTTATGACCTGCTGGAATGCGTGCAGCGCTGTGATCTTGAGGTGGCGGGGCTTTCGTTTAGCGGCTTTGCCAGCGGGGTTTCGACCCTGATGGAAAACGAGCAGCAGCTCGGCGCGGCGATTGTTGATCTTGGTGGTGGGTCTACCGCGATCTCGGTTTTTATGCGCAAACATATGATTTATGGCGACGCGGTGCGGCTGGGCGGGGACCATATTACCAACGATATTTGCCAAGGGTTGCACCTTGGCTATGAGGATGCCGAGCGGATTAAAACGCTACATGGCGGCTTGCTGGCCACCGGCTCTGATAGCCGTGTAGAAATTGAAGTGCCAAATCCGATGGCGCAGTGGGAGAACGACCGCCGGACGGTGACACGCTCGGAGCTGATCGGGGTGATGCGGCCACGGGTGGAAGAGATTTTGGAAGAGGTGCGCGCGCGCCTAGATGCCTCGGGGTTCGATGGGTTGCCAAGCCAGCGGATAGTGCTGACGGGTGGCACCAGTGCCATTCCGGGGATTGAAGATTTGGCGAACCGGATTTTGGGCGGGAAAGTGCGGATTGGGCGGCCCCTTCGCGTGCAAGGCTTGCCACAGGTTTCAGCCGGTGCCGGCTTCTCAGCGGCCGTGGGGCTGGCCTTACATGCGAGCCACCCGATGGATGAATGCTGGGATTTTGAGATGCCGGTAGACCGGATGGGAACTAGAAGATTAAAGGCGGCTATGCGCTGGTTCAAGCAGAATTGGTAAATAGTGGTTCCATAGGTGGATAATCGCTTATATAGTGTAGGAACGCAGGATATTGTGGTAAAAATGCTAAAAACAGGTGACGGCGAGTCGCCAGTAAGTTAGCATAACGAATCAGCAGAATGGGCGATTGACCTCTTTAATAGAGGCGGGGCAAATGAGCATAGGCGGACAGAACATGGCTTTGAATTTACGTATGCCGGAAACGAGCGACTTGAAACCCCGTATTACGGTTTTTGGGGTTGGTGGCGCTGGCGGCAATGCCGTTAACAACATGATCGAGAAAAACCTTGATGGCGCCGAATTTGTCGTTGCCAATACCGATGCGCAGGCGCTGAATCAATCAAAAGCTACAAAGAAGCTACAGCTTGGCGAGCGGATTACCGAGGGCCTTGGCGCAGGGGCGAAACCGGAAGTTGGCAACGCCGCCGCCACTGAAAGCATTGATGCGATTATCGACCACCTGAGCGGGGCGCATATGTGCTTTATTACCGCGGGCATGGGTGGTGGCACCGGCACGGGCGCGGCCCCTGTTATTGCCAATGCCGCCCGCGAAATGGGCGTGCTTACCGTGGGTGTTGTGACTAAACCCTTCCAGTTTGAAGGCTCGCGCCGGATGAAGCAGGCTGAGGCCGGTGTTGAGGAATTGCAAAAGGTGGTCGACACACTGATCATCATTCCCAACCAGAACCTCTTCCGCCTTGCCAATGAAAACACCACCTTCACCGATGCGTTTAGCATGGCAGATGATGTGCTTTATCAAGGCGTTAAGGGCGTAACAGACCTGATGGTCCGGCCCGGCATTATTAACCTCGACTTTGCCGATGTGCGTTCCGTAATGGACGAAATGGGCAAGGCGATGATGGGCACGGGCGAGGCCTCTGGTGACGAGCGCGCCAAGAAAGCGGCCGAGCTGGCGATTGCCAACCCGCTGCTTGACGAGATTTCGCTGAAATCAGCCAAAGGTGTGCTAATCAATATTACTGGCTCATCAGATATGACTTTGTTTGAGCTTGATGAAGCCGCCAACCGCATTCGTGAAGAGGTAGACCCAGACGCGCATATCATCGTTGGCTCCACGCTGGACCCAGAGCTGGACGGCCTGCGGGTATCTGTTGTGGCCACGGGCATTGATGTGGAGGAAGGCGAAGTTTCAGCGCCAAATTCTCGCCGCCCAATGCGTGAGCCGCTAAAGCCACAACCGCTGCCGGAAGTTGAGGTGGCCGAAGAGACCCTAGCCCTGGAGGCAGAAGAAACCCCCGTTGCGCCGAGCTTTATTGACCAGCAGGTGGCGATGGAAGCCTCTGCAGAAGAGACCCCGACCCCCGAGGCTCCGGTGGTTGCAGAAGCACCCGTTGCTTCCCCTGCGCCTGCAAGCGCCACAACGCTGCGCCTGCAAGCTGCGGTTTCAAATTTGCCCGAAGCAGAGGAAACACCAGAAGCTTCGCCAGAAGTTGAAAAGCCAACGCGCTTTGCAATCAATAACCTGATAAACCGGATGACCGGCCACGCTAAAGACGACAAACCAGCACCGCGCGTGCAGCCTAGTATGCACACAGGTTCGGTCAGTGCACCAGCGCATGACATCGACCGTGAAGAGCAAGAGCGCGTTGATATCCCTGCATTTTTGCGCCGTCAGGCCAATTAAAGCGTTTCCTCCGAGACCTCGGGCGTTTGCATAGCAAGCGCCCGTTTTTTTGCCCAACGCTTAACAATTACCTTTGTTGCAATTCGACACAAGATGTGACCCGCAACGTGGTTACGCATTTGTGAATTTGCGCTATATAAAGCGTAACAAAAACAAATAGGCGATTATTGTGCAGCGAACCTTCAAGCGGGAAATTCATATTGTTGGCACCGGATTACACTCCGGTCGGCCTGCGCGGCTTGTGCTATCACCCGCCGCCGCCAATATGGGCATTTGGTTTCGCCGGGTTGATGTGCGGGGGCAAGACAACATGATCCCCGCCCTGTGGGACATGGTGCACGATACCCGGCTTTCCACCTGTATTCGCAATGACGCGGGCGTTTCCGTTTCAACCATCGAGCACTTGATGGCTGCTTTGGCAGGCTGCGGTGTGCATAATGCGATTGTAGAAATTGACGGGCCTGAAGTGCCGATAATGGATGGTAGTTCCACTCGTTTTGTGGCTGAAATTCAGCGTGCGGGGCTGGTTGAACAAGGCCAAACCGTTGCGCTTTTAGAGGTGCATGAGACCGTGCGCGTCGAAAATGGCGACGCTTTTGCGGAAATTTCCCCGCTGGATCATTTCGAAATTGACTTCACAATTGATTTTCCGGGCACAATTATTGGCCGCCAATCGGCTATGCTCGATATGCGAAACGGGAATTTTGTGCATGATATCGCCAATTGCCGCACCTTTTGCCGCGTTGAAGATGTGGACGCGATGCGCGCCAATGGCCGTGCGCTTGGTGGCTCCCTAGATAATGCGCTGGTGATTGATGGCGACCATTACCAAAATGCGGGCGGCCCCCGCCGTGCCGATGAATGCGTGCGCCATAAAATGCTAGACGCCATGGGCGACCTCATGCTGGCGGGCACACCAATTCTGGGGCGGTATCGTGGCTTTAAGGCTGGCCATGCGCTCACCAACCAGCTGTTGCACAAGCTGTTCTCCATTGCCGGAGCCAGCAGCTTTAGGTTGGCGAAAACAGCTGATTTGCCGCTACTTCCGGGCCCAGATCTGCGGGATTTCGCTCTTTTGCGGGCCGGATAGGCGGCAAGCTGTAAAAAGCCGTTTTTTCTACTGATGAACTATGCTAGCAACGCATATGAAACGCGATTGTTGAGGGTAAACATGGGTCAACGAGTTTGGATTAAGCGCGCCATAATGTTGGTGTTTATTGCCAGCGTGGCGGCCTGCGGGCGTGGCGGCGGGCAGCTATCGGTTGATGAGTCCACCAGCCCGCAGCAAATTATTGCCATGGCTGAAGAGCAGGTCTCGCGCCGGAAGTTCCGGCAGGCCGGCGATCTTTACCTCGAAGTTGAGCGGCTTTATCCTTATACCGTTGAGGCGGAATATGCAGTTATACAAGCTGCTAAGGCCTATCAAGCTGGCAAAAAGCGGATCGAAAGTCGGGCTTCGGCGCGGCGCTATATTGATTACTATCCGGCAGGCGAATACGCCGCGCTGGCACATTATTTGGTGGCGCTCAGCTATTATGACCAAATAGTGGATGTGGGCCGTGATCAGGAAAACACCTTTCAGGCGCTGCAAGCCCTGCGAATCGTGCTGGAGCGATTCCCCGATTCAGAATATGCCGCATTGGCCGAGCCAAAGTTTACCACCGCGCTAAATCAGCTCGCGGGTAAAGAGATGGATGTGGGTCGTTATTATCTGAAGCGCGGGCAATATGCGGCCTCAATAGGGCGGTTTAAGGCGGTGGTTGAGGAATATGGCGAAACTCCGCACCGGCCCGAGGCACTGCACCGGCTGGTTGAGGCGAACCTTTCTTTGGGCCTATTGGCGGAAGCGGGGCAAGCGGCGGCCATACTGGCGGCTGAATACCCCGATAGTAGCTGGAATACAGCCGCGCGACGGCTAGTTACCGGCGGGCGGTAAATCGGGTTTCCGAACCTCTCTACTTAGGTTAAGCTGCGGCTGATGCTGGTGAATCTTTCCATACGAGACATGCTGCTCATTGAGCGGGTAGACCTGCGCTTTGGCGCGGGTCTAAACGTGCTAACCGGCGAAACCGGCGCCGGTAAATCAATATTGCTTGATAGCCTGGGTTTTGTGCTCGGGCGGCGCGGGCGGGCTGAAATGGTGCGGCAGGGGGCTGAGCAGGGCGAAGTGATTGCCGAGTTTGAGCTGGACACCGGCCATGCGGTAGCAGCGATTTTGGACGAGGCGGGGCTGCCTTTTGATGGCCAGCTCATTTTGCGCCGGCTAAACATGCCCGACGGGCGCAAGCGGGCTTTTGTGAATGACCGTGCGGTATCAGCAGAGGTGCTGCGCAGCCTTGGGGCGGCCTTGGTGGAAGTGCATGGGCAGCATGATGACCGTGGTTTGCTCAATGCCAAAGGCCACAGGGCGCTTTTGGATGCTTACGCCGGCAATGAAACCGCGCTGGAAAAAGTAGGCCAGGCATGGCGGAGCTTGCGCGTAGCCAAGCAGGCGCTGGCCGCTGCAGAGGCCGAAGTGCAGGCGCTTAAGGCTGACGCAGAATATGTGGAGCACGCCTTGCAAGAGTTGGACGAGTTGGCACCGGAAGCGGGCGAAGATGCGGCTTTGGACAAGCAACGCCGCCTCATGCAAGGGGCAGAGCGGGTGCGTGGAGATGTCGATAAAGCGGTGCAGGCACAGCAGGGGGCTGAAGGGCAGCTGCTTGATGCACAACGCTGGATGCAGGATGCAAACGAAGTGCCAGAACTGGGGCTGGAGGCACCGATTGAAGCGCTGGCGCGGGTGCTGATTGAGCTTGGCGATGTGCAGGCCGGGGTTGAGGCCGCGCTGGCGCGGCTTGAGGTGGACCCCTATGAGCTGGAGCGGGTCGAAGAACGGCTGTTTGCCCTTCGGGCCTTGGCGCGAAAGCATAAGGTGCTGCCCGATGAATTGCCCGAGATTTGGGCCGGATTTCAGAAAAAAGCGCGGACGCTTGAGGCAGGCGGAAGCCAGATCGCTGCGTTAACGGCGCAGCGCGCAGAAGCAGGCCGCGTCTACAACGCTTTGGCCGACGCGCTGCGTGGGAAGCGTGAGGTAGCCGCCCGGCGCTTGGATAAAGCCATGAAGGCTGAGCTGACCCCGCTCAAGATGGAAAATGCGGCTTTTGAGACGGTGCTGAAAGATGCAGATGCTGGCCCAGCAGGTGCGGACGGGGTGTCTTTTCGCGTGGCGACTAACCCGGGGGCGCCAGCGGGCGCGATCGAGAAAATAGCGTCGGGCGGGGAGCTTTCACGGTTTTTGCTGGCCTTTAAGGTCTGCCTGACAACGGGCGCTTCGGGGCTGACGCTGATATTTGACGAAATTGACCGCGGTGTTGGCGGGGCAACGGCAGATGCCGTTGGCCGGCGGCTGGCCTCGGTGGCTGTGGAGGCGCAGGTGCTGGTGGTGACGCATTCACCGCAGGTGGCAGCTATGGGGCAGGGGCATTTTGTGGTGTCAAAATCAGTAAAGGCGGGCGTGACACGCACCGATGTCGTGGCGCTTTCGGAGGCTGAACGGCTAGATGAAATTGCGCGTATGCTAGCGGGTGATGTGGTGAGCGAGGGGGCAAAGGCCGCCGCGCAGGCCCTGCTGAAAAACGCTCCGGTGGCGGCGCGTTAAAGCTTGCGCTTGTGGCGAGGGCTTGCCCGCGCCGCGCTGAGACATTGTGCATAATTTCACGCGCCCTTAGTCGCTAAGAATAGCGAGGAAGCATGAATTCAATAATCGCGTAACCCATTAAAGTAAATACGTAATAATACACATTCATATACCTATTTACCTAGGTTAATAGCACTCAAAAGCACCTGAATTCTGAGCCAGTTAAACCGAGCTTGCGTGGTAAGAAACGGGGAAATACCCAGAGAACCTCAATCCAATTATTCTGACCCTATGAATTAAATCGGAGCACAGGCTTGCGTAAGCCATGCGCGAGCTTCTGGGGAAAGTTGCGGGCCAATTTTGGCTTGCACGTCAGCGTGATAAGCGTTGAGCCACGTGCGCTCAGGCTTGGTTAGACGGGTCGGGTTAATGAGGCGGGTGTCTATTGGCACCCATGTGAGGGTTTCAAAGCTGCGCATTTTGTCTTCGCCGCCTACATTTCCTGGAGGGGAGACAATGAGCAGGTTTTCAATCCGTATGCCCCATGCGCCTTCGCGGTAATAACCCGGTTCATTGGAGAGGATCATGCCTGTTTGCAATGGCACAGAACCAGCACGGGAAATGCGGGCGGGGCCTTCGTGGACGCTGAGATAGGCGCCAACGCCGTGGCCGGTGCCATGTTTGTAGTCTAGCCCTTCGGCCCAGAGGGGGGCGCGGGCGAGGGTGTCTATATCGGCCCCCGAAATGCCGTCGGGGAAGCGCAGCATGCTGAGCGCCAACATGCCTTTGAGCACCAGCGTAAAGCAGCGGATCATCTCTGAATCAGGCGTGCCGATGGGAACGGTGCGGGTGATGTCTGTGGTGCCATCAAGGTATTGGCCGCCGCTATCGACCAACAGGAGGGTGTTGTTTTCAATGGCGCGATTGCTGGCTTCATCCACACGGTAATGCACAATGGCACCGTTAGGGCCGCTGCCACAAATGGTGTCAAACGAAATGTCGGTGAGAGCGCTGGACTGGGCGCGGAAGGCCTCAAGTTTGCTGACCACATCAATCTCGGAAAGGCCGCCAATGCCTTGGTCAATCCATGCCAAAAATTCGCACATCGCGGCCGCGTCGCGCAGGTGCGCTTGGCGGGAGCCGTTAAGCTCGGCCTCGTTCTTGCAAGCCTTGGGCATAATACACGGGTCGGGGAACCACGTAGGGTTGGGGAGCTGCTGGGAAACCCAGATGGGAGCGGTGGCGCGGTCTACGCCGATATTTCCGGTAAGGGCTTCTAGGGCGGCCTCGAAATTGGCGGTAATGGTGACATTGGGGCCAAGATGCGCGGTCAGCTCGGGGCTGGATTTGGCCGGATTTGTAATAAGGGTCACGCGGGCATCGGCATGAAGGATGGCGAAAGCCAGCGGCACGGGGGTGTTGTTGATATCAGACCCGCGAATATTGAGCAGCCACGCGATGGAATCCGGTAGGGTAAGGACGGTGGCATCAAGGCCCGCATCAACCAGCTGCGCGGCCAGCTCTGTGCGCTTGTTTGCACTGGTTTTTCCCGCGAATTCAAGCGGGTGGAGGCGGATTTGGCCCGCAGGGGGCGCGGGGCGGTCAGGCCAAATGGCGTCCACCATGTTGGCACATTGTATGAGCGAGATCTCAGGCGATAGTGCCTTTTCCAGCTTCGAAATTTCATCATAGCTGTGCAGCATCGGGTCATAGCCCACGGTGCCTTTGCCAAGGTGGGTTTTTAACCAGTCAGAAAGCCGGTCTTCGGGAATGGCTTGGGGGGTAAAAACCGCTAAGTCGATTTGGCTGCGGATTTGCAGCGTATAGCGACCATCAGCAAACACGCCAGCAATATCAGGCAGCACGGCGCAATGGCCGTCAGAGCCCGTGAAGCCCGTCAGCCACGCAAGGCGCTCGTCACACGGGGCGACGTTTTCGCCTCGGTGGGCATCGGCGCGGGGGATGAGGAAGCCGTCTAAGCCCGCGCTCGCCAGCGCCGCGCGCAGGGCCTTGAGCCTTGGCGCACCGGTTTCAGGGCTGCTCGGGGTTTTGAAGCTTTGATACATTGAAACATTCCTCACGCGGGGGTTAGGCGGCGTTATTTGCGCCTTTATGCGCCTTGGCGTAGAGTGCCGCAAGTTAAAGAGCAAAGGAGTGCTGAGATGGCACGTATATTGGCAGTATTTTTTATAGCGGCGGCGGGTTTGCGCGCCTTTTTTGATTGGCAGTTGGCAAACATAAATGA
This sequence comes from Paracoccaceae bacterium, assembly GCA_013139635.1. GTDB lineage: Bacteria > Pseudomonadota > Alphaproteobacteria > Rhodobacterales > Rhodobacteraceae > UBA3077. The sequence goes on along the minus strand of WTAL01000196.1, from coordinate 14,981 downwards.
AGAGGCGTTTGCGTTTCTGCCCATTGGGCAGGTGTGGTTTAACTTTGACCGCGGCACGCTGCTGGGCTTGCAGCCCGGGATAGAGCGCTACCTATCACCCGTAATTTGGGAAAACGCCGTGGGGCCGATGCTGCTGTGGGCAATGGCCCCAACGTTGTTTTTCGCCGGAGTTTTCTTTGCGGCCATCGCCATTTGGCGCGCCGTGCGCAAGGCTATGCGCTCTTAAATAGCCGCTCACGTTTTCGGGCGTCTTGCTCAAACAGGTTCGCCAGTTGTTCGGTCATCGCACCAGCCAGTTGCTCCACGTCGGTTATGGTTACGGCGCGGCTATAATAGCGCGTTACGTCATGGCCAATACCGATGGCGATCAGCTCCACACCTTTGCGGGTCTCGACCATCTCGATCACGTCCCGCAGGTGCTTTTCTAGGTAGGACGCTGGGTTCACCGAAAGGGTAGAGTCATCCACCGGCGCACCGTCAGAAATCACCATCAAAATGCGCCGCGCCTCGGGGCGTTTGAGCATCCGGCGATAGGCCCATTCGAGCGCTTCACCGTCGATATTTTCCTTAAGCAGGCCTTCTTTCATCATCAAACCAAGGTTGGTATGGCTGCGGCGCCACGGGGCGTCTGCGCTTTTATAGATGATATGGCGTAGGTCATTCAGGCGGCCGGGCAGGGCGGGGCGGTCGGCCTTAAGCCATGCCTCGCGGCTTTGGCCGCCCTTCCACGCGCGGGTGGTAAAGCCGAGAATCTCGACCTTAACTTGGCAGCGCTCCAGCGTGCGGGCCAGCACATCGGCACATATGGCCGCGATAGAAATCGGGCGGCCCCGCATGGAGCCGGAATTATCTATGAGCAGGGTCACCACCGTGTCTTTAAACTCGATGTCGCTTTCCTGCTTGAAGCTCAGCGGCGTGGTCGGGTTGGCGACCACACGGGCGAGGCGGGCGGCGTCAAGCACGCCTTCCTCAAGGTCAAAATTCCATGTGCGGTTTTGCTGGGCCTGCAAACGGCGCTGCAAGCGGTTGGCCAGCCGCCCCACGGCGGTTTTAAAGGGCGCGAGCTGTTGGTCGAGATAGGCGCGCAGGCGCTCTAGCTCTGCAGGTTCGGCCAGCTCTTCGGCCTTAATTTCTTCATCAAAATCAGTGCAAAAGGTGCGGTAAAGCGGGTCCGCGTCCGAGTGCGGCGCGGGGGCGGGCGGCTCGTCTGGTGGGTCGCCATCCTCAATCTCGGTCTCGTCAGCCATTTGGGCGTTCGGGTCATCCTGCGCCGCAATTTCAGACTGCATTTGCTGCTCTTCGTCGTCTTGGTCTTCCGGCGGCTGCTGGTCTTGGTCCTGCGAGTTTTCCTCGTCAGCACCCTCTTGGTCCTGCTCGTTTTCGCCGTCTTCCTCGGCCTCGTCGTCTTGGTTTTCGTCGTCTTGGTCGGGGTCATCCCCGAGCTGGTCGCCGTAACCGAGGTCCGAAATTACCTGCCGCGCGAGGCGGGCAAAGGCGGCTTGGTCATCCAAGCTTTCGAGCGCATTTTGCAGGGTGCTGCCCGCTTGGCCTTCCAGCGTATCGCGCCGTAAATCCAGCACGTTTTGCGCGGCTTTGGGCAAGGCTTTGCCCGTGGCCAGCTCCCGCAGCATATAGCCAGCCGTGGCAGCCAGCGGGGCTTGCGCTGCATCAGTGGCTTTCTCAAACCCCTGCGCCAGCGCTTCAGATTCAATCTTCGCGCCGATGTTTTTGGCCGTGCCCGGCAGCGCGCGCGCCCCAAGCGCCTCACAGCGCGCAGTTTCAAGCGCGTCAAACACCGCCGAGGCGATCTCCCCCTGTGGGGCATACTTGCCATTAGTAGCAGCGTTATGAAAGCGCAGCTTCATCGCCATGGCATCCGCCGTGCCGCGCGCCAGCAGCACTTCCTGCGCTGTCATCCGCCGCGTAACCTGCGGCAAGCGCATGCTGTCGCCAGACATGCCAGCAGGGTCCACCGTATAGGTCACGTTCAACTCCGGCACATTGGCTAGCGTTTTGGTCGCCTCGGCGAGCGCTTTTTTGAACGGATCAGCGGGGTTGTCGTTAGGTTTTTTCAATGGAACCCCCATTTATCTTCCAAGGCCAGCCCGAACCCTTGGCAATAGCGCTGATGCAACACAAACTGCTCGCCGGCCCATTGCTTTTGGCTGCCGTCATTCACCGGCGGATATTGCCACGAGCCACCGGCCTCGGTGGCGAGGCGGCTGAAATATTGCGTCCAGCCCAAAATCAGGAAATCTATTTTCTCAAGGCTGCCTTCATCGGCCTCAATAGCGACCCTACGAAAGGTCATCCCCATTTCGTAAGATTGCTGACTATCGTCAAATTCATCGCTGTTTTTGGCCAGAGTCGTAAGCGCCGCAAAATCCCCTAGCCACAGCCCTGCGCATTGCACAGCACTTTCAAACCGGTCGTATTCTGCACCGGCTTCATGGGCATTGGCGGCGGGGACGGATATGCCAAACAACAAGACAGCAGCGATGCTGGCCCCAGCGAGGGTCTTTTTCAACGGATCGGCAGGGGGGTAAGTCTTAGTCATTTTTTATCCCTACAGGTGGGTTTAGAATTAAGTTCATTAGATTCCGCCCATCTATTTTTGAGCAAAGGTGGATGCGGCCAAAACTATCAGAAAAGCCAAATCTTCGAAGGTTTTCAGATTCGACCCAACTCTTCATTATTGGGAAATAGACGGTAAAGGTCTCTCCAACTTTCAATTCTTTCGGAATACCGCCACTAAATGCACCACCTGTAAGTAAATCGGTAGGATAACTGTTGTAAGGATTAAATGCTGCCAACTCATTTTTATGTCGTAACCAAAATTTCGATACGGTACCAACAGCTAGTTGTAAAACAACATCACCTGGACCATGATTGATGGCGGAAAATGACACGCTTGGATGGGTTAGGTTGTCTTTGGAGGAAGCTTGTATCAAACTTCCATCATGATGCGCCGTCACAATGGCATTAGCTGGAGAATCGCAATATGATACTCCCACATGAATTTTGACTCTTGGTTTTGGATAAATGAATTTTGACCATATACTCCAACCAAGGCTAATCAGTGCTATTGTCGCAGAGAATAGACTTATGACAAAGGCATAATCAGCAGTTGTCCAGCCACTTTCAATTACCCCGCTTCCAATCATCCCAAGCTCACACTCACGGCGCTCTCTGGCAGTTCCTCGTCAAAACAGCGCTGGTAGAATTCGGCAACGGTTTGCCGCTCTAGCTCGTCACATTTATTCAGGAAGGTCAGCCGGAAGGCAAAGCCAACGTCTTTGAAAATTTCGGCATTTTGCGCCCATGTAATCACGGTACGCGGAGACATAACGGTGCTAATATCGCCGTTCATAAAGGCTGTCCGCGTCAGGTCAGCGACCGTCACCATTTGGCCGATAATCTTGCGGCCAGATTCTGAATTATAATGCGGCGCTTTGCCCAACACGATGGCGCTTTCTGCGTCATGGCTGAGGTAGTTCAGCGTGGCGACAAGGCTCCAACGGTCCATTTGGGCTTGGTTGATTTGCTGCACGCCGTGGTAAAGCCCCGTAGTATCACCAAGGCCAACGGTGTTGGCGGTGGCAAACAACCGGAAAGACGGGTGCGGGGTGATAATCTCGTTTTGGTCGAGCAGCGTGAGCTTGCCGTCGGTTTCCAAAATGCGCTGGATCACAAACATCACGTCAGGGCGGCCAGCATCATACTCGTCAAACACAATCGCGGCGGGGTTACGCAATGCCCACGGCAAAATGCCTTCTTGGAATTCAGTGACTTGCACGCCGTCTTTTAGCTTAATGGCGTCTTTGCCGATCAGGTCAATCCGGCTGATATGGCTATCAAGATTCACCCGCACGGTGGGCCAGTTAATGCGCGCCGCAACCTGCTCGATATGGGTGGATTTACCCGTGCCGTGGTAGCCTTGGATCATCACCCGCCGATTGTGCTTAAAGCCCGCCAGAATGGCCCGCGTGGTGTCGGGGTCAAACTTATAGGTCGGGTCAATGTCTGGCACGCGGTCGGTGCGGCCCTCAAAACCCTTGATCGTCATATCGGTTTCAAAGCCAAACAGGTCTTCAACGCTTAAGGTTTCGGTGGGTTTATCAATGGCTGTCATGGTGGAAATCCGTCTAATCGGGCGCTGTGGCCATGTGTTTTGCCTAGTTGTAACCGATTGGACGCGGGGTGCAAGGGGGGGCAGCAAAATGGGCGTAAAAACGACAACAGCCGCGCTATGGGCGCGGCTGTTGAAATGGGTTTAACAGCGCTTACTTTTGGGCGATACGGCCGTCAAGGTAAGGCGTATAGGCCCCTTGCTCAAGCATGTAGTCAGCCATTACGTTCTCAAGGCCGGGGCCATAATCGTATGCGTTCATCGCATCAGATGAGAAGATTTTGTAGCCATCACCACCGCCACGCACATAGTTGTTGGTTACCACGCCGTAAGTTGCGGCTGGGTCAATGGCAGAGCCATCAGCCAGCGTAACTTCAACAATGCGCGCGCCTGGCTCACCGGCTGGATCCCAAACAAAGCGGATACCGGCAACCTGTGGGAAGCGACCTGCGCCGTCTTCTACTTCGCTCACGCCGTTTTCAAGCGCGGCAATAACGCCGGCACCCGAAATCTGGAAGGTGGCGAGGGTGTTCTGGAACGGCAGCACCGTCAGCACTTCACCCATGGTCACTTCGCCGGCATCAATGCTGGCGCGAATGCCACCACCGTTTTGGATAGCGATGGTCACGCCTTGGTCGGCCGTGCGGGCCAACATGGCGTCCGCAATCAGGTTGCCCATTTGGCACTCAACGGCGCGGCAGCTGCCACGGTCGCCGTCAATAACTTCGGCTGATTGTGCAACCACACGGGTGCGGATTTCTTCCAGCGGGATGGCCAGCTCGGCAATGCGCGCCACGGCAGCTTCATCTTCAGCCACGTCGCCGCTCATGGAAATCGGCTCGCCGGAGGCTTCGGTGATGTTGCCATCATCGTCAAAGCTGAGGTTTAGCTCGCCAAGGTATTTGCCGTAAGCGTAGGCCGAAACGATGGCAGTGTTGCCAACCATAGTCGGGTATGGGCCTTCGGCACGGTCGCTTTCATTTGAAAGGAACGTGTTGGAGTGGCCACCCACGATGACATCAACCGCTGGCACGGCTGCGGCCACGGCTTGGTCAACATTATAACCAGAGTGCGAAAGCACGATGATGATGTTTACGCCTTCAGCTTCAAGCTTGGCGACTTCGCCAGCAACGGCTTCAGCTGGGTCGGTAAACACAACGCTCGGGCCAGGGGAGGCCAGCTCGTCGGTGTTTTGTGGCGTAAGGCCGATAAGGCCGATTTTACGCCCGCCGCGCTCAATGATGGTTGATTTGGCAAGCTCGCCCGCCAGCAGCTCTTCGCCGCTTACGTCAGCGTTGGACATCAGGATCGGGAAGTTGATGGTATCCATGAATCCGCGCAGAACTTCGGGGCCGTCGTCAAATTCGTGGTTGCCCACGGTCATGGCGTCATAGCCCAGCAGGTTCATGAATTCGGCAGCCATCGCGCCTTTGTAATAGGTATAAAACAGCGTGCCTTGGAATTGGTCGCCGCCGGATACGAGGATCGAATTATTTGTGCGCGCGCGGGCTTCGGCCACGGCCGTTACCAAGCGGGCAGAGCCGCCAAAGCATTTGCCTTCGCCATTGTCTTCGGCTGAGCACGGGCTGTCATATTTGCTGATCGGCTCAAAACGAGCGTGGAAATCGTTGGTGTGCAGCACGGTTAGCGAATATTCGGCAAACGCGGCGCTGGCACTGAACGCAAGGGCAGATGCGGTCAATAGAATGGGTTTAAGGGACATGTTTCTCTCCAGTTGGTTTTATTGTTGGGCAGGTTATTACATTTTAATGATTCCGACAAACGACATTTTTATGAAATTCGGAGTCGCTTTGTGGGCGTGGCGTAACATGGCGGCGCGTCTGGCACCGCGCGGCTTTGCAGCATTTGTTTACGCGCCGCCCTGCAACCGTTGCACTTGTGGCTGGCGCGCGCTGGGGGCTAGGCCTTGAATAATCGCGAAGCTTTGATTTGCTCCCACGCCCAAACAACCTCGGTTAGGCGGTCTTCGTCATCACGGCGGCCCCCGTTAAGATCAGGGTGCAGGTCTTTCACCATGGCTTTGTAAACCTTGCGGATTTCGGCTTTTGTCATGCTGTCACCAGCTTCCAAAATCGTTAGCGCTTTGGTTTCGGTTGGCGGCAGGCGGCGGGTGGTGCGGCCGGTGCCATTTGCCGGATTCTTGGTGGCGTTATCGCCCAAAACCTCTTTGGGGTTATCAAAGCCAAACCGCGCCCAAGCGGCGGCTTCTGGGTCGTTCACCGCATCACCTAATGGCTGGGTGGCGCGCTCCCATGTGTTGGCTTCCTGCGCAGCTTGCTCGGGGGTTAAGGTGGCGCGTTCACTAAAGAAGTTCCACTCTTTATTATGCTGCCGGATGTGATCAAGGCAGAACCAGATGAACTCCTCAAGGTTATCGGCTGACTTGGGCGCGCGATACTTCCCCGGCAGCTCACAGCCCTCTTTTTGGCACACCCGAGACGAGGTTTCCACCGCGCCCGTCATGCCACGCCGCTTGCTGCGCTTCTTTTTATCAGAAGCCGCTGAGATATCAAAATCAAACGATAAGGGTTTGCGTGCCATAGAGATTCCTTTTTTTACCCTTTTCCAACTGCGGAACAGAGCATAGACAAGTTATGAGAAAACCCAAGCCCTAAAATGGAGATAGCCATGACGTATGCAAAGCGGATGCAACAAAAACTAACCGAGGCCTTTGCGCCCGAAGCGCTTGAGATCATAGACGAAAGCGAGGCGCATCGAGGCCATGGTGGCTATCAGGAGGGCGGCGAGACTCATTTTAAAATCGTGATAAAGGCCGCCGCTTTTAACGGCATGAGTCGCGTGGCGCAGCAGCGGGCGGTTATGGCCGCCGTTAAGCAAGAGCTAGACGAGCGGGTGCATGCGCTGGCGCTGGTGGTTTCCGGCGTTTAGGTTTTTTCGGCTGGCCCGAGGCTTGGTGCTGTGGAATCGTTTGGGGCTTCCGGGAATGGCGAAAAAATGCGGGTTGGCTCGTCGCCATCGCCGGCACTTGCCCCCATGCTGGGTTCTGCCATCACTTGCGGGCTTGGCATTGGCTCGGGGAAGGGCTCTGGCGCGGGGGCTGGCGGTGCAACCTGCACAATGGTTTCGGCCTTGCGCTCGCGCAGTTTTTCCAGCTTTTGGTCGAGCGGCATTTCCTCAAGGCCAACCTCGCGCCGAAACACCATATAGCGGCATTCCACGAGTTTTTCTTTGCCCATTAGGCCCGATTTCTCTTCTGCAGGAAAGCTTTCTTGCCCCGAAAATAGCCAGTTTTCTTTGGCCTCGGAGTTCATCAATTCAGTGAGGGCGTGGGCCATGCGCTCTGGCATGGTTTTGCGACCCTTCATCTTTTTGGCGGGCATGGGCACGGGAAGGAGCTTGTATTCAAACATGTTTATTTAATTCCTGCGGATAAAAATTTTCGTATAAAAACCATTCTCGGCGCTTAACTTCGTTAATTAAATCAGGGCTAATATTGTCGGGCTGAAACCCAGCCACGGCTTTGCTTTTTTTCGCCCGCTTTGCATTTTGTAGATAAGACCCTACCTGTTCACGCGGTTTAAACAAAGCGCCAACTTCGGAATCCAGCAGATTTTCGAGGCCCTGGTTGAGGGATTCGGTTTTTATCACGTGGGAATGCAGCTTTTTCGCGGCGTAAACTCTGCGCAAATCGTCTTTGGTTTTGGCCCCGCGCAGGGTTTGGCCGGGCTTAATAAAAGACAGCGCCAAAAAACGATAGCTTTGCAGGCCGATCATTTGCGGCAAGGTGTTGCCATACCGCACGCCAAAAAAACCGGCGTTTTCCGGCGCGAGCATAAAGCCAAGCCAGCGCTCAAAGGCAGCATTGCTGGGCTGGTAGTAATCCGCCATGCCCGCATCGTGAAACCGCTCCACCATCCCGCCACGGCCTTGCAACCCGTATTGAAACAGCGAGATATACTGCGCCAAAGGGTTACGCACAGTGGTAAAATAAAACGCACCCGCCCGCCGCGTTTTGGCCGGTGCATGGCGCTGGCGGCTAAGCTCGGGCAACCCCGTGCATGCCCGCAAAAACTGCCCCACAAAGCTGGAGCCGGTTTTTTGCACGTCCAAATAAACGATTTCCCCAAAATCAATCATCAGCGCTGAGGGCCTTGAGGAGCTGCTCCCGCAAGCCCGAGGCCTTGGCGTACTGTGGTGCCATGATAACGGGGTCAACCACTGTGAGGGCGTCATCCACATAGGCCAACGCCGTTTCATAATACGGGCGCGGGTCTTGGCGGCCATCATGCTCGGCGCGCTGTATCTCCAGAATGGCGAGGTTAGATATGGTCTTGGCCCATTGCTCCAAATTTTCACTCTTGGTGTTTACCGTCAATGCAGCACGATAGGCGATTAGAGACTGTCCGTGCAGCTTGCTTCCTGCTTCGCCCGGAGTGCGCTCCGCCATGTCTGCAAAGACATTGCCGAGGTTATTTTGAAGGTCAGCCCATTCCTCCCGCTGCTGGGATTTTGTGTGCACAGTCAAAGCCGCGCGCAAAGCGATTACGGCTTCCTCCAGCAACGTGCTGGCAAGTTCGTTAGGTGCATACTTGGATAGCGCAGCAAGGGACGCTGCAAAGTTGTTTTGGATATTGGCCCAATTATCCGCATTCTGGTCTTTAGTATAAACCGTGAGAGCCGCGCGATAGGCAGACACCGTTTCTTGAATGAAAAGAATTTGGTCTGGACCCTTAGCGCGCGCCGCAAACACATTTAGAATTGCAGCAAGTGCTCTGTTACTTACTACGTATTCTTCCCAGTTTTTATCAAGCTTATGAGTGTGAATTCTTTTGCGAATTTCCCATAAGGCTTGCTCCATTTCTGAAAGTTTGGCACGCGAAAAATCCGCATATCTTGTGTCCATTTGGTCAAGGTTTTGCCCCGTTAAATCGCACCGCTTAAAGTCGGCATCAATGTAGAATGTTTTTGGATCTTTGCCGGCAATTCTTGCAAGCTCGTTCAGGTCGCCCGTATCCGATAAAAGCAATTTTTCAATAATGTCTTGAAAATTGGCCACTCAATCTTCCTCGAAAATAATAGTATCCGCGATCAGAAGTGTCACGGCGTCTTTTGACAGGTCTCCGTTTGTAAGCAGCCCCGAATCGCTTAATTCGTCTTTTATTACCTGCTCAGCAGCGACAAGTTTTTGGGTCTGAAATTTCCCAGTATTGAACAGGCTCTTCTTCTTTGGGTCAATGAATGCGATTTCTGAAATTACAAGATCTTGCCGCCTGCATCTAAGCTCTAGCTTGATCGCCAGTTGCTCGTTCGAACCCGCCGGAGGTTTACGCTTAACCTTTAAGCGGGGTTCGTGGTTTGCATCCCAAGGCGCGCCCCCCATAGGTTTTCCATCGTGCCGGCTAACGTCCCAAGCGGGATTTGCGCCATCTACAAAGTGCTGAACAACATACTCCCTAATTGCTTGCTTGCTAGAATTTGTCGTTTTCTTAGAAGCGTTTATCTCCCCTTCCGTGCTCGCGTGGCCAGGTACGCCTAATTTCGACACCTTGCCACCAGCTCTTGCCTTGCCAGATTGCTCAACAGTGCTTTCCTGCTTTTGAGAAATAGTTGCATCTGAAACGGTGCGTCTAATTGTGCTTCTTACAACTTTAATAGGGTCGTCATCGCCAACAAGTAAAAATACTTCGGCGCGCTTTAGCGTGAGTTTGAAGGTAACTGTGTGGTCTGGCTTATCGCCAAATAAGGCATCACGAAACACCACATCTACGTGGACATTCGCTTTACCTTCGTCGGCAAATTCGCCGATCCAGCCATCAAGTGAAACCACATTTTTGAGGCAGCGTTTAATATTGTCATTCAATTTGGTGCATTCCTTCTACGTTAGCAAAGGCTAAAGTAAAAGGAATGGTCATACAACCGTAAGGGTGCGGTGTTACCCCAGCTTTTTCCGCACGGTTTCGTTCACCGCTTTGGGGTTGGCTTTGCCGCCTGTGGCCTTCATAATTTGCCCAACAAACCAGCCCGCCAGTTTGGGGTTGTCTCGGGCCTTTTCCACCTGTGCGGGGTTCGCTGCCATGATCTCGTCCATAGCCGCCTCGATAGCCCCAAAATCCGTAACCTGTTTCATGCCGCGTGCCTCGACTATCTCGGCGGGGTCACCACCCTCGGTCCACACGATCTCAAACAGCTCTTTGCCGATTTTACCGTTGATATCGCCCTTGGCAATCAAGTCAATAATACCGCCCAGCTGGTCGGCAGCAATGGGGGAATCCTCTATGCCGTGGTCCTCTTTTTTGAGGCGGCCAAATAGCTCGTTAATCACCCAGTTGGCGGCTTGCTTGCCATCGCGGCCCTTGGCCACGGCCTCAAAATATGTAGCACTCGCCACTTCAGCTGTTAGCACGCCCGCGTCATACTCGGTCATCCCGAAGTCTTTGACAAAGCGAGATTTTTTCTCGTCTGGCAGCTCGGGGAGGCTAGCGGCAATTTTATCTACCCAGCTCTGCTCGATCTCTAGCGGCAGCAGGTCCGGGCAAGGGAAATAGCGATAATCATGCGCTTCTTCTTTACTCCGCATCGGGCGGGTTTCGCCCTTAACATTGTCATAAAGGCGGGTCTCTTGGTCAATGCTGCCACCGTCTTCCAGAATGGCGATCTGGCGGCGGGCTTCCACGTCAATAGCTTGCTGAATGAAGCGCATCGAGTTCATGTTTTTGATCTCGCAGCGGGTGCCAAGGTGCTTGAAATCACCGCTCTCGCGGAAGCGCTCATAGTCGCCCGGCCGGCAGACAGACACGTTCACGTCGGCCCGCATTGAGCCTTCCTGCATGTTGCCATCACAGGTGCCCAAGTAGCGCACAATCTGGCGGATTTTCCGCACATATTCAGCCGCCTCTTCAGGCCCGCGAATGTCCGGAAAGCTCACAATTTCCATCAACCCAACGCCGGTGCGGTTAAGGTCTACGAAGCTCATTTCAGGGTCCATATCATGCACCGATTTACCGGCGTCTTGCTCGATATGAATGCGCTCTACCCGCACCTTGCGAGCCACCCCCGGCTCCATATCAATCAGTATTTCGCCTTCGCCCACAATCGGGTGGTAAAGCTGCGAAATCTGGTAGCCCTGCGGCAGATCGGGGTAGAAATAATTTTTCCGGTCGAAACGCGACATCAGGTTGATTTTGGCTTTCAGGCCAAGGCCCGTGCGCACAGCTTGCTCAACGCAAAATTCGTTAATCACCGGTAGCATGCCGGGCATCGCGGCATCCACAAACGCCACGTTGCTATTCGGCTCAGCGCCAAACTGCGTGCTCGCCCCCGAAAACAGCTTGGCCTTAGAGGCGATCTGGGCGTGGACTTCCAGCCCGATCACCAACTCCCAGTCCTCTTTGGCACCGGCAATCACTTTGGCTTTGGGTTCGGTATAGGCGAGTTCTGTCATGGTTTCATTCCGCTGTTTTGGCTTGCTGCCCTTTTAGGCAAAGCGAGGGCAGGGGGCAAGGGGGCTTAGCGGGTGCGGCGTTGCCAAACCACCAGCAGGCCAGCCAGTAAGAACATGGCAACCAAAACCGCTATATTAACGGCAACAGCCCCGTAGCCGCCAGCGCTAACGGGATCGAGAAATGGATATGGATACCAGCCAATGGCCGCCCCGCGCAGGAGGCTATAGGTGCAGTAAAGCACCGGAAACCAAAGCCAGATAACCGCGTGACGGGGCTTCAATCCGATTTTGTCGCTAAACAGGGCCCAATCTAGAATGAACATGGCGGGGAGCACCGTATGCAAGGCAATATCGACCATCATGGCGAGGCCCGATAAATCTAAAAGCTGGGCGAGCACGGCATGATATACGGTTGAAACCAGCGCGATATATACAACAATGCCGCCTCTAATCGCCGGAATATGTGACCATTTTGCGCGGGTGAGAGACGCTGTCATCACGACTGCGGCCAGCGAATTGGAGAGCAGGGTGAAAAAGCTAAAGAAACGAATAATCCCACCCAGTGTGGTATTTTCGGGATTGTCCAAAATAAGCCAAAGCTGCGCCGCGAGGGCGCTCCAAGCTATGATTGTATAAAGTGCGCGAAAGGCGAGTTTCATCTTTTGGTCCATTTTCTTTGCAATCGTTTTGCACGGTATATGCGAAAATATTCCACGGCAACGAAATTTTCATACTCTGGCGTTAACAGAGTGTGGGACAAGTTTTTCGTGGGGAAAAGGGAATGATGAGGATGATGACGCGACTCGGAAAAGCGTTGCTGGTGTGCTTGCCCTCGGCGGGCTTGGCCGTAGGTTTGGCTTATGGGCTTGAATGGATATTGAATGCGCCTATCTCGGCAGCAGGGTTGGCGAGCAGTGCTTTGGTGCCCATCATTATTGGCATGCCGGTGATTTATTACATTGAAGGGCAAAGCGCTAAGCTAAAAAACGCGATTGTTACGCTGGACTTAATGCGCGAAGAGGCCGAGGAACGGGCGAAGCGGGATTCGATGACGGGGTTATATAACCACCAGCATTTTATGGAAAAAATCCACGAGGGTGGCCGGCGGGATGACGGCTCGCTGATTATCCTCGATATCGACCACTTCAAAAATATCAACGATAATTACGGCCATGCGCAGGGTGACGAAGCGCTGATCCATGTGGTGGCCGCCGTGCGCAAAGCGGTGCGGGCAGGGGATGTAGTGGGCCGCATTGGCGGTGAAGAATTTGCGGTGTTTTTGCTGGATGCTAATAAGGAGGAGGCCAAAATGGTGGCCTCGCGCATTCGGCAAACCGTTGAAAGTATTGAGTTCATTCCAGAGGACGGCGTGAAGGCCCCGCTAACAGTGAGCGTGGGCGTGGCGATGAAAGACGAGATGGACAACGTGATTGGCGCGCTTCAGCTTGCGGATATGCGGATGTATAAAGCCAAGCAAAGTGGCCGCAATCAAGTGGTAGATAGCGGGCTGGAAGCCGAGGTCTTTGATTTGTCGAACGGGGCGCAGGGGTAGGAAATCACCCCAACCGCATGTTTTTTAACGCGCCAGTTATTTACGAAGCGCTTTAGTCCAGCAACTTAATCGCATATTTCAAATCTTCGATTGCGCGCGTAATAACATCGCCGTGTTGGAGGCGTTTAACTTCGGTACTTTCCGGCTCATTAATTTCATCGGCAATTTCGATGTGTTGATAGATCGCAGTTGGGTAATAAGCGTTCAGAATGGTCGCCATTTTCGTTTTGTAAAAAACGGCTTCACTTTTGTTGTGCCAACAATCAATGCGAAAAGACCTTCCGTTATTCTCGTCCGAAAACGCCTCCGAAAACAACCACTTGAACCCGCCCTTGGCGCTAATATGCTCTAAAATGGCAGTTTTTCGAGCCTCACCTTTGAGGTTTTTTCCAGACCAGTTTGATTCAATCATCCTTCGGTATTGATGCCCCTGAATTTGGATCGAATAATAGTCATCAATGCCGCCTTTCTTTACATGAATCGAAACACACGGAGATTTTCTGAAAAACGCCACATCAACAAAAATTCCGATTTGGCCTTTTTCAAGCTTATCGCTGTTTAACGGCCTGTCGTTAAGGCCACTGACTTCTTCGATTTTTTCAATTATATCATGACGAAGCCGCTGGCCATGGAATTTCTTGATAGTGTCAATAAAACCAATTTCACCAAGGAGCTTTGCGTCTTCCACCTTAAACCAATAGCTATTGCCTGTTTCCAGCCCGAAACAAAGTGAAACGAGCTCAGATAAGGTGCTAATCATCTCCTGATACGCACGAATGAACTCTTTGTCTCGCGGCGTAAGACCGGTTTCCTTCGCACACCAGTCCTTAAGCTTTTCGGAAAGCGACTTGTAAGATAATTCGTCCCAGCCAGCTTCGGATTTGGCGTCAAAGCTGGCTGGCATAAGTGTTAGAAGAATTTTGCGTGCGTGGTCGGGCGCGTGTGCATTATATCGCTTCAATTGGGCAAGGTCAGGCAGGCTTTTAACTTTGTTTTCGATAATGGCCAAGATTTGGCCATCGCCACTTATGGTTAGGTCTATATGTTTTGCTTCCCTCTCAACGGCGCATTTTTCGGGCGGCTCTAGCCCCAGTATTTTAAGCGAAGTTGGATGGTTTTCAAAAAGCCACGCTAAAAAATTGGAATGGAACAGCTCAAGCGAACTCAACGACAATTGAAACATTGGCGATAATTTCAGTCTTTTTGCTAAGTCATTGACTATAGGGATCTCGGCCTTACCCAAGAATTCGGCTCGCAATCTCGCGCGTGTTTTTTGACAGCGTTTCCACAGCCAACACCCTTTCCAGCGCCGTCCGCATTTGGGCCTGCCGCGTATCACTATACTGCCGCCAGCTTTCAAAAGCTGTGGTCAGGCGGGCGGTTATTTGCGGGTTTACCGCGTCCAGCTTAATTAGCCAATCGGCCACCAGCTCATAGCCAGCGCCTGAAGGGTCATGGAAGCCCGCGATATTGCCCATGGCAAAGCTGCCCATCAGCGCGCGGAAGCGGTTCGGGTTTTTCCAGTTAAAATCGGGGTGGGCCGTAAGCGCACGCACGGTTTCGACCGCCTCAGCAGGGGCGGCGCGAGTGGCCTGCACGCCAAACCATTTATCCAGCACCAGCGGTTCGTGTTTCCACTCGGCATAAAAGCCTTCAAGCGCGTCGGTTGCTTTGCCTTTGGAAATAAGCTGCCCGAGCGCGGGGAGCTTATCCGTCATGTTTTCAGCACTGCTATACTGGGTTTGGGCGCTTGAAGCATCCTCCTCCAGCGCCGTCAGCCATGAAAGCACGCGGGTGCGCAGGCTACGCTTGCCGGCGGCCTCGGCATCGGGCGAATAGGCCCCCGGCGTGGCCATATCGGCGTAAAGCGCGGGCAG
>WTAL01000091.1 GCA_013139635.1 Paracoccaceae bacterium | reverse complement strand
AACACTCGAAACCCGGCGCTTGCAACACCGCAAGTTCGCTGCATAATAAAACCAACCAGATGAGCCAGAGACTCGCTTAATTTACGCTACCTCTGGAACCAAAAATCCTGACGACGGACAGTGCCGTGATTTATTGCCGTGTGTCCAGCAAGATGCAGGTCGAAGAAGGTCACGGGCTGGAATCTCAGGAAACTCGCTGCCGCGAATATGCGACGCGCAAGGACTATGAGGTTGTCGAAACCTTCTATGAAAAGGCTGTTTCTGGAGGTGTTTTTGACCGACCGTCCTTTAATGGCATGCTCGATTATGTTCGGAAATCCAAAATTGAAGACGTAGTTGTAATCATTGATGATATCAGCCGTTTCGCCCGCGATATCGAAGGGCATTGGGCTTTGCGCCGCGCCCTGAAAGAAACTGGTGGCACCTTGGAAAGCCCGTCCATTACCTTTGGTGAAGACAGTGATTCAATCCTGATTGAAAACCCTCTGGCATCGGTGTCGCAACACCAACGTCAAAAGAACGGTGAACAGACCAAAAACCGTATGCGCGCTCGTGTCATGAACGGCTATTGGGTATTTCATGCCCCGCCGGGATTTCGCTACGAAAAAACCAAAGAACACGGCAAGCTGCTAGTGCGCGACGAGCCAATGGCTTCGATTATTCAAGAAACCTTGGAAGGCTTTGCCTCCGGTCGTTTTGAAACCCAAGGCGAGGTGAAACGTTTTCTCGAAAGTCAGCCTGATTTTCCCAAGGATCGCCGTACCGGCCTTGTGCGCTATGAGGAAGTGTGCGCCTGATGCGCCGTGTGCACTACGCGGGTTATGTCGAAGCCCCTGATTGGGATGTGTCCTTGCGCAAAGGCCACCATGAAGGATTAATCTCTCTGGAAACCTTCCAAACCGTTCAGCGACGTATGAAAGAAGCCGCACGCGTTCCTGCGCGCAAAGATATCAGTGCCGATTTTCCACTGCGCGGGTTTGTTCTATGTAACGACTGTGAAAAACCGCTGACGGCTTGCTGGTCCACCAGTAAGACCAAAAAGAAACATCCGTATTATCTCTGCCCAACCAAAGGCTGCGTTAGCTATCGCAAGTCTATCCGCCGTGATGTGCTGGAAGGTGACTTTGCCGAGGTCGTGCGCGCTCTACAGCCCTCTGAGGGCTTGTATGCTTTGGTGAAGGCAATGTTCAAAGATGTCTGGGCGCAACGTATGGCGCAAGCTGAGGCCATGCTGCACGGTCTTAAGCGTGAAGCGGTGCAAGTGGATAAGAAAATCGAAAGCCTGCTTGATCGTCTTGTGGAAACTGAAAATCCGCGCGTTATTGCAGCATATGAGAAACGCCTGTCGAAACTGGAGACTGATAAGTTGGTTTTAGCCGAAAAACAGCAAAATGGGGTGAAGCCAGCGCATAGCTTCGACGATTTGTTCGAACTCGCCACCAACTTCCTCGCAAACCCTTGGAAACTATGGGAATCAGGTCAGTTGACCCTCAAAAGAACTGTGCTGAGATTGGCCTTTTCCGAGCGTATCGCATACTGCCGAAATGAAGGGCTTCGAACCCCAAAAACTGACTTACCATTCAAGGTGTTAGAGGATCTTCACATAGGAAAGTGTGAAATGGCGGAGTATCTTCGGCTACTCAGTCACCTCTCTATCATTTAGAGTATTCGAATAGGCTCAAACCAATCATCTGACAATATTCGTTGGATGACCGCTTTCGGGTTTTGCTGCCCAAAGGGCAATCTATGCGGTGTAGCGTGCCTAGCGCTAGCTAGATCAGGCCAACCTTGCATTGAACCCCACGCCGCAACGGGGTAATGCTGGGGCAAAGCAGAATAAAGGCGCGCCTATGACCTCGAATCGCACAACCCATTTTGGCTTTACCGAAGTGGATGAAGACGCCAAGGCTGGCATGGTCCACGGGGTTTTTACCAATGTGGCCAGTAAGTATGACGTGATGAATGACGCCATGAGCATGGGGATTCACCGCATCTGGAAAGAGGCGATGATGGATTGGCTGGCGCCGCAACCCGGGCAAAAGCTGCTCGATGTGGCGGGGGGCACCGGCGATATTTCGTTTAAATTCAACGACCGCGCCAAGGGGCAGGCCGATGCCACGGTGCTGGATATGACGGAAAGCATGCTGATTGAGGGGCGGAAACGGCCTGAGGCAGCGGCGATGGGCGACCGGCTGGACTGGGTCGTGGGCGACGCGATGGCGCTGCCGTTTAAAGACAACACGTTTGATGTGTATACCATCAGCTTTGGCATTCGGAATGTGACCCGCATTCAGGACGCAATTAACGAGGCTTACCGCGTGCTGCGCCCCGGTGGGCGCTTTATGGTGCTGGAGTTTTCGGCGATTCCCAATCCGGCGATGCAATGGGCGTATGACCGCTATTCGTTTAATGTGATCCCGAAGCTGGGCGAGATTATTGCCAATGATCGTGATAGTTATCAATACCTTGTGGAGTCTATCCGCCAGTTCCCGAAGCAAGAGGTGTTTGCCGAGATGATTCGCAAGGGCGGGTTTGAGATGGTGAAATACCGGAACTTAAGCCTTGGGATTGCGGCGCTGCATTCGGGCTGGAAAATATGAGGGGGCCGCATAATATTTGGCGGCTCGTGCGCACGGGGGCCACTTTTGAGCGCACCGGGGCGATGAAAGTAGCGCTGGATGCGCTGGAGGCTCCGACGGCGATTAGGATTGCCGCGCGGGTGCTGGGTTGGCCGTTTAAGTGGCTGGGGTTGAAGGGTGACCCGACGCAGCCGCCTGTGCTGCGTGCGCTGGTGGCGCTGGGGCCGGCTTACATAAAGTTTGGCCAGCTGATGAGCACGCGGCCCGATGTGGTAGGGCCAGAGATGGCCGACGAACTGAAAGTGCTGCAAGATAGCCTACCACCGTTTCCGCTTGCTGAGGCGATTGCCGAGGTCGAGCGCGAGCTGAAAATCAAGGTTTCAGAAGCGTTTAGCGAGTTTTCGGAGCCTGTGGCGGCGGCCTCATTGGCGCAGGTGCATAAAGCGGTGATTGCGGGAACAGGGCAGGCGGTGGCGGTAAAAGTGCTGCGCCCCGGCATTGAAAAGGCCTTTATGCGCGATGTGGATGCGTTCCATTTTGCCGCCCGTATGGTCGAGGTTTTTGCGCCGTCGTCTCGGCGGCTAAAACCCACGGGGGTTATTGAGCATTTTGAGGGTATCGTGCGGGCCGAGCTTGATTTGCGCTCCGAAGCTAGTGCGGGGGATGAATTTGCGGCTAACACGGCGGAGGACAAAGGCTTTAGCGTGCCCGCGCTTATCTGGCCGCTTTCGGCGCGCCGCGTGATGACAACCGAGTGGGTTGAGGGTATTCCGCTGGGCGATGTTGACGCACTTTTGGCGACAGATCTGGACCCTGTGGAGTTTTCGACCCGCATTATCGAGACGTTTTTGCGCCATGCTTTGCGCGACGGGCTTTTTCATGGCGATATGCACCAAGGCAACCTGAAATACACCGAAAACGGAGACCTTGTGGCCTTTGATTTTGGCATCATGGGCCGGATAGACAGCTACACCCGCCGTGCTTATGCGCAGATATTATTTGGCTTTCTCAAGCGGGATTATCAGCGCGTGGCCGAGGTGCATTTTGAGGCGGGCTATGTGCCGCCAGACCAAGATGTGGCGGAGTTCGCGCAGGCCATTCGGGCGATCGGTGAGCCGATTTTCGGGCAAGATGCCAGCCAGATTTCGATGGCGCGGTTACTGGCCCAGCTGTTTGACGTAACCGAGCGTTTTGGCATGGAAACCCGCACTGAGCTGATTTTGCTTCAGCGTACCATGGTGGTGGTTGAGGGCGTGGCGCGCACGATTAACCCTGACATGAACATGTGGGAGGGCTCCCATAATGTGGTCGAAAAATACATCCGCGATTCGCTGGGGCCCAAGGCGATGGTGGCTGATTTGCTGGCCACGGCAAAGGTGCTAAGCCGCTTTGGCCCGCACCTGCCACGGCTGGCGGAAACCGCGCTATTGCGGGCGGCAACCCCGCTTGAACCTGCGCCTAAACCCGGCTGGTTTAACCCGCGCTCACTGGCGCTGGGGCTAGTGGCGG
>WTAL01000119.1 GCA_013139635.1 Paracoccaceae bacterium | reverse complement strand
GCGTGGGCGAGCTTTTGCTGATTGCCGCACAGCGTGGGCGGGCGGCAAACCCTGACCTTGTGCTCGGCATGTGTGGCGAGCATGGGGGCGACCCCGCCTCGGTGCGGTTTTGCAAAGTGGCGGGGTTTGACTATGTGTCTTGCTCGCCTTACCGCGTGCCGATTGCACGATTGGCGGCGGCGCAGGCCAGTCTTTTGGCGGCTAACGCCAAGTGATTCTGCTGCGTTTTCAGGCTGGGTACTAGAATTGCACATGTGATTTGCAAAAAGTTGAACCAATTGCACTCGTAAATTAAGGGATTCCCATATGATTAATAAAATGGGGATAGACTCCGGCGCGTAGAATGTGAGAAATTCCGGCGGGTTATAAGAAGGGATGCTTAAACTGTTTGGAACCAGACATATCAATCGCGGGCAAAAGCTGTGGGCGGCGCTAACGGGCGCCGTGGCTGGGCTTGTGGGGCTATTGCTATTGACCAATGCCAATGCCGAGCTTGTACCGACTGTGGATACAGTCGACGATCAGGTGGCAGGGCAGATTGTAGCCATGATGTCCTTGGAGCGCGCGGTCATGGGCACGCTTACAGCTGACCGTTTGGCAGAGCTGGGGGGCGTGAGCTTTGTGGCGTCTAAGCCGCCAAAGCGTGGTATGTTGGGGCGGGTATTTCAAGGTGCCGAGGCGCGGCGGGAAGCTGAGGCCGAAGCGGTGCGGCTGGCATCTGCCGGACAAGTGGCGCGCTCGGGCACCGAAATTTCGCCAACCATTGCCAGCTTTAACCGCCAAATATTAGACGCCATGCCAGAGGCAACAGGCGGCCCGCAATGGACCTGCCTTGCAGAGGCGCTTTATTTTGAAGCGCGGGGCGAAGACCTGTGGGGGCAAATGGCTGTGGCCGAGGTGATTTTGAACCGGGCTGACTCATCGCGGTTTCCGGATAATGTATGCGCCGTTGTGCGCGACGGCACAGGGCGGCGGCATCGGTGCCAGTTTTCCTATTATTGCGACGGCAAGGTTGAATCCATCGGCAACCCTACGGCCTATGAGCGGATCAAGAAAATTGCCGCCATGATGATTGAGGGCCGCGCGCGGGTGCTCACAGGGGGGGCGGTTTTTTACCATACAGACGCCGTGGCCCCGAGCTGGATGAATGCGATGGTGCAGACAACCGTGATTGGCGATCATATTTTTTATCGCCACCCATAACGGATAATGCCCACCGAAGCGGTGGCTTCAATTCCTAACTTTTTTTGAGAAAAACCGCCCTACGCTTAGGGCTTACTCAGCATGCTGTGCGATTTTGACGCGCTGGATTCTGGAGGTAGGGGTTGAAAACATCCAATAAGTAAGTAAATACTCACATACAGTAAATGCCGAAATGGCTAAACTTAAGGAGTAGGACGATGAACGAGGTTGCAAAGGCCAATGAACGGCCGCTGATGATTACCGTGTTGGCAATAATAGCAATGGCATTTGGGGCGCTGACGCTGTTTTCTGGCGGGCGAAACCTGTTTGATGCGGCGGTCATTGCCGAGGCGGGTAACACCATTGGCTTTGTGCTATGGTTTAATTTTTTGGCGGGCTTTGCTTATATCGCGGCGGCGGTATTGCTGTGGATGTGGAAGCTCTGCGGGGTGCGGCTTTCGGCAGTCATTGCGGGTGCCACGCTGTTGGTTTTTCTGGCGATGGGGATTTATGTGATCCAGTTTGACGGGCTTTATAACGGAAAAACCGTAGGGGCGATGATGCTTCGAAGCTCTGTTTGGCTGCTGATCGCGGTGCTATCGCGGGGCTATTGGCAGAAGTTTAAAGCCACAAAAACGGCTTGAGTATTTTGGGCCTCGCTCTGGCCAGGAGCGGGGCTTATCTTTGGGCTAAATTGCCGCAAGCCCCTTGTATTGCAGGCCAAAAAGGGTGACATGCGGGCCAGAACAATAACCCGAGGGAACGACATGCAAAAAATTGGCCAGTTAATTGACAAAATTCCGCTGCAAATGTTGATCGTCATGACGATCTTTTTGGGCTTGGCGCCCTATTTGCCCTTTATGGTAGATGCCCCGCATTTGTTTACCAAACTCGGCATGCTGTTTAGTGGCACTCTCATCAAGCCAATCGATATTTTTGATCTACTTATGCACGCCACACCTGCCGTGCTGCTTACCATCCGGCTGCTACGCAAGTTTGGCAACAAGACAGACGCTTAGCACCCCCATAGAATTGCGCATCCACTCTTGTCATTCCCTTAACCGATGCTTAGGTTCCCCCTGAATTCAAGGGCGGGAGTCGCCTGAGCTTAAAAGGGGTTTTTCATGTTTGTATCCGCAGCATATGCGCAAACGGCCGGCGGGGCAGGTAGCCTAACCAGCGGTCTTGGTGGGATTTTGCCAATTATTCTGATTTTCGGGATTATGTATTTCCTGATGATCCGGCCACAGCAAAAGAAGGCCAAAGAGCATAAAGCCATGGTAGCCGCGCTGCGCCGTGGTGACCAAGTAATGACCCAAGGTGGCATTATTGGCAAGGTGACCAAGGTTAAGGATGACGTTAACGAGGTGGAAATTGAAATTGCCACTGGGGTTAAGGTTCGCTTTTTGCGCCATACGATTACGGCCGTTTTGAACAAAACCGAGCCTAGCGAATAGTTTTACGCGCGCCCCATCAGGGGCGCGTTTTGTTTTTAAGGACGCCTGAATATGCTGCATTTCCCGCTGTGGAAGCAAATCCTGATCTGGGTCATCTGCCTTGCGGGGCTGGCCTTTGCGATGCCAAACGCTTTTTATACTACAGTTGAGCAGCATAATGATGCTGTGGTGGCGCTGGAAAATGGTGAGGCGGAAACGCCAGAGCTGCTGGCGGCGCGGGATGCATGGCCAAGCTATTTGCCCAGTGCCCTTGTGAACCTCGGGCTTGATTTGCGCGGCGGTGCGCATGTGCTGGTTGAGGTCAACGTGGCGGAAGTATACCAAGACCGCTTGGATGCTATGTGGCCCGGAGTGCGGGATATTTTGCGCGAGCAAAAAGAGCTGTTTGGCACGGTGCGCCTGCAAGAAGGCGAAAATCAGTTGCGGGTGCGCATCGGCAATGCCGAGGCGATTGCGCAGGCGGTGATTGAGGTGAATACGCTGACGCGGCCTGTGGTTTCGCTGACGGGCGCGGGCGCGCGGGATTTTGAGGTGTCGGCTGAAGGTGACGAGATCGTTTTGGTGCTTTCAGATGCCGAGAAAATTTCCACTGACGACCGCACCATGCTGCAAAGCCTAGAGATTATTCGCCGCCGTGTAGATGAAGCTGGCACGCGGGAGCCGACGATTCAGAGGCAGGGCGCAGACCGGATTTTGATTCAGGTGCCGGGGATCGGCTCAGCCGAAGAGCTGCTGGAGCTGATTGGCCGCACCGCCAAGCTGACCTTTAACGAGGTCGTGCGGCAAGTGGCCAGCCCCGATGAAAACCCGGGGCTAAACAATATCATTGTGCCCTCAGTGAACGAGGGTGAAGGCTATTACGTGGTGAAACGCGCCCCCGTAGTTGGCGGCGAAATGCTGACGGACGCGTCCACCCAGTTTGACCAAAACGGTAACCCAGCGGTGGGCTTTACCTTTAACGTAACCGGCGCGCGGCTGTTTGGTGCGCATACGGCGGCCAATGTAGGCCAGCTGTTTGCGATTGTACTGGACGATGAAGTGATCTCGGCGCCGCGTATTCAAACCGCGATTCTGGGTGGTTCGGGCATTATTACGGGGCGCTTTACCGTGGAAGAAAGCGGCCAGCTGGCGATTTTGCTGCGGGCGGGCGCGCTGCCTGCGGGCATTAAAGTGCTAGAGCGGCGCACGATCGGGCCTGAGCTGGGGCAAGATAGCATTGACGCGGGCAAAGTGGCGGCGATTGTCGCTATGGTCGGCGTGGTGGTGTTTATGGTGCTGAGCTACGGGATGTTTGGCGTGTTTGCCAACGTGGCGCTGGGGCTTAACATTGTGCTGCTGTTCTCACTGCTCACCACTATTGGGGCCACGCTCACGCTGCCCGGCATTGCCGGTATTGTGCTAACACTCGGCATGGCGGTGGACGCCAATGTGCTGGTGTTCGAGCGCATAAAAGAAGAGCTGCGGCGCGGCAAAGGCCCTGCGCGGGCGATTGAGATCGGCTATGAAAAGGCGACCTCGGCGATTATTGATGCCAACGTAACCACGCTGATTGCTGCGATTATCTTGTTTATGATGGGCAGCGGCCCTGTGAAGGGTTTTGCGGTGACGCTGGGGCTGGGGATTGTGACCTCGGTATTTACCGCGATTTGGGTGACGCGCATGTTTATTGTGCTGTACCTAAAGGCCCGCAAGCCAAAAACAATTGAAGTATAAGGGAAGACCATGCGACTTAAACTTGTTCCGACCGAAACCAAGATCGACTTTTTTAGCGTTACCACGCTGACAGCGGGGCTTTCAGCCGTGCTGGCCGTGCTCTCTGTGGTGGCGTTTTTTGTGTTTGGCTTAAATTACGGCATTGATTTTAAGGGCGGGTCGGTGATCCGCACGTCAACCCCTGCGCCGGTGGAAGTGAGCGCATATCGTAATGTGCTTTCCGGCCTTGAGCTGGGTGATTTTACGGTAACCGAAGTGAAGGACCCGGGGGCGGAGCTAACGGACACCGAGCGCAACGCTGTGATGATAAGGATCGAGCAGCAATCGGATGACCCCGAAACGCAGAACGATATTATTGCCGAGGTAAAATCAGCCCTCACCAGCGAGATTGACGGCGTGAGCTTTTTGCAAACCGATAGCGTGGGTGCCAAGGTTTCAGGCGAGCTGGTGGTCGCCGGTATTGAAGCCGTGTTGTTGGCGGTGGCGGCCGTGCTGTTTTACATCTGGCTGCGCTTTGAGTGGCAGTTCAGCCTCGGCGCGGTGGCGGCCTTGGTGCATGATGTTATCCTAACCATTGGCGTGTTTGCGGTGATGCAGATCGAGTTTAACCTGTCCATTATTGCCGCGATTTTGACGATCGTGGGCTACTCGCTGAACGATACTGTGGTGGTGTTTGACCGCGTGCGGGAAAACCTGCGGCGCTTTAAGGCACGGCCTCTGAAAGAGGTTTTGAACCTGTCGATTAACGAAACGCTTTCGCGCACAGTGATGACCTCTGTGACCACGCTTCTAGCGCTGGGGGCGCTTTATGTGCTGGGCGGAGATGTGATCCGCGGGTTTACATTCGCGATGATCTGGGGCGTGATTGTGGGGACGTATTCTTCGATTTTTGTCGCTTCGCCAATTTTGCTACGCCTTGGGGTGAAGCGGGATTGGGATAAAGATAACGGCGCGGCTGGCACCCAATTCGCCGATGTAGATGCCTGAGTTACAGGAAAAAACCTGTACTTATTGTAATTCCGTAGCTGCGCCTTTGGCGACCCAATGTGCCACCTGCGGCTCTAACTTGCCGGTGGCGCTACCGCGGCCAATGGCCCGAATTATCGAAGCGCAATCGCGCTGGTCGATGGGGAAAACCGGCGTGATTGTGGCGGGGGTGAGCTTTGCGCTCGGCGTCATTTATACCTCTGAAGTTTTTGGCACCGCTGTGCCGGCGATGATCATGATCCTGTGGATTTTGTTGATTATGCCCGTGATGCTGGGCGTTACGGCAGTTTCACATGCGGCTGGGAAGCTGGGGCAATTCGGGATTAATCTTTCCTCTGCCGTTGGCCTTTGGCTGGCGGGGCTGTTTATAATGCTGATGGGGATGGCGCTATTTTAGCCGCGACGGAGTGATGGAGAAATGACAGACGAACGCCAGAAAGCTTGTAAGTATTGCGGCACGCCCGCCGATCCACTGGCCGTAACTTGTGAAAACTGCGGCTCGGCGTTGCCGATTGCGCTGCCCAAAAGCATTCCGGAGCCAGTTGCACGGCTAGTGGAGGCGCAGTCGCGCTGGGGGATGGGGAAAACGGCGGGGGTGAGCATTTTTGTGAGCTTGCTGCTTGGGGTTTTCCTGAATGCGGGCATGAGTTATACGGCGCTAGTGGGCAGCCTCACGGGGCTGTGGCTGCTCTTGGTGCTGCCGGTAATGCTGTTTACTTCGGCGATTATGAACGCGCGTAAAGACGCGGGGCGGGCGGTGGTAAACCTGATCGCGGCGACGAGCTTATGGATACTGGCGGTGATCCTTGTGACCATGATGGCGCTGATTTATTGAGCGGTGCGCTGGCCACTGAGGGGCTGGTTTGGCTCGCTTTGGCGGTGCTGGTGGCGGGGATTGTACGGGGCTTTACCGGCTTTGGCTCGGCGCTGGTTTACTTGCCGATTGCCGGGATATTTTTGCCGCCAACATGGGTGGTGGCGACCGCCGTGACCTTCAGTATTTTTGGACCGCTGCCGTTGATGCCACAAGCATGGCAGCAAGCGGATAAGCGCGAGGTGGCGCGGCTGGCGATAGCGGCGGCGGCGGCCATTCCGCTGGGCGTTATGCTGCTGGCGGGGCTGGACCCGCTAGTGTTTCGCTGGGTGATTTCAGGCGTGGCGGTGGCGACGCTTTTGGTGCTGGCCTCGGGCTGGCGCTATGCGGGGGCGGTGTCGGCACCTTTGGGGCTAGCGACGGGGTTTGTCTCGGGGCTGATGGGGGGCTTTGTGGGGCTGCCGGGGCCGCCGGCGATATTGCTGTATTTGAGCGGGCAAAAGAAGGCCGCCGAAATTCGCGCCGTAATACTGCTGTTTTTGTTTACGACGGACGTGGTGGTTTTGGGGGTGCTATGGCTGCAAGGGCTGGTAACGGCCGAGGCCTTTTGGGTGGGCGTGCTGTTGGTGCCGAGCTATATGGCGGGCGGGCTGATCGGCAAACGGCTGTTTGACCCGACGCATGAGCGGCTGTTTCGGGGCGTGGCTTACGGGATTATTTTGCTGGCTGCGGTCACGGGCTTGCCGGTGTTTGACTGAGGGCAGATACATCATTTGATTGACGCGCGGGGGGCGGGTATGGTGGGGTGAAGCCTGAGCATACGGAAGGCGCGGCGGATGAAGATGAAGCGAAAACTTGAGGATTTTGGGGAGCTATCTGCGGCCGAAAAGCAGATTTTGGCCGAGATTGATAGTGGGGACTTTATTGAACTCCACGATGGCCTGCCGCCGGACGTGCCGGGGGATTATGACGTTCGAGCCGAGTTCATTCGGTACCTTGCACTTGGTGGCTGTGAATCTTGCACATTGCACGAGAAAGGGCTGCTGATTGTGGGTGGACGGGTTGTGGGCAAGCTAGACCTTGCGGGTGGAGCCTTACTAGGCGATCTGGGACTGTTTTCTTGCCGATTCGATTCTGAGCTGATTTTCCGCAGTACTAAGCTGCAAAATCTTTTTCTAGACGGCTCGTTTCTTCCCGAAGGGCTTTCGGCCGACAGGCTGGAGGCCAAGGGCGGTGTTTTTTTGCGAAAAGTGGAGGTCCACCGAGCAGTACGCCTACTCGGCGCAAAGCTGGGCGGGCCTCTAGACTGCATCGGAGCCAAGTTTAATGCGGCGAAGGATGAGTCGGGCGAGCTGGTGGGTTATGCATTTTCGGCGGACGGGTTGGAGTCCAAAGGGGGGTTCTTTTTGCGGGCTGGAGCCGTGATAAACGGGGAAATTCGCCTCGAGGGTATAAAAGTTAGGGCACTTTGTGATGATTTGGACTGTTGGCCTGAAGGGGAGAAGCAGCTTTTTTTAGATAGGTTCCATTATGATGTGATTTTGGGAGGCGCGCCAGTAGACGCGCGCCAGCGGCTGGCGTGGCTGGAGGGAATTCATCATTCCAACGGCTTTAGCCCGCAGCCCTATGAGCAGCTGGCCAAGGTGTTGCGGGAGATGGGGCATCGTGAGGATGCGCGGGTGGTTTTGATTGAGAAGGAACGGTTGCAGCGCAAAGCACAGAATCCGGTTTGGTGGCGGCGGGTTTGGAATAGGGTTATGCGGGAAAGTGCGGGGTATGGGTATAGGCCTTCGCTATCGTTGCGGTATTTGGCGGGGTTGATGCTGATTGGGATGCTGTTTTTCGGCGGGGCCGACCTTTTGGGGGCGGTTAAGCCGAACTCGGCGCGGGTTTGGCATTTGGATGAATGGGAAAGGTGTGTGGATAACCCGAATTCGCCCAAGTGGTGTTATTTGTCATCGGAAAAGGGGAAGAGCTATCCGGCTTTTAACCCGATTATTTATTCAGTTGATACGCTCTTGCCGATTGTTGATTTGGAAATGCAGGGGGCGTGGATACCGGATGCGCGGGCGAGCTGGTGGGGCATTGGAGCGCGAGTTTACCTGTGGCTGCACATCGCGCTGGGGTGGTTTTTTAGTTTGTTGGCGGTGGCTGGGTTTTCGGGGTTGATTAAGCCGGAATAGGGGGGCGTGCGCGCCCGCCCGCTGTGCGGGTTTTGATTGCTTGGTGAAAATTACAACTCGGGGTAAGGTTTGGTATCAACGATTCCTTTGGGGGTTAGGTGGCGACGGGTAACGAGCGCCTCGGCCCTTTGTTTTTGGAACCCAACACCGAGGAGAAAATTATGAACACTTCCATTTCCCGCCGTCAGTTTTTGGCCAGTACGGCTGCGACCAGCGCGTTTGTAACGCTGCATCCGTTCTCGGCCAGCGCGGCGACGAACCAAGCGCATTTGCGCATTCTTTCCACCACCGATTTGCATGTGCATGTGCACCCCTACGACTATTACGCTGATAAGCCGATTGACACGGTAGGGCTTTCGCGGACGGCCTCGATTATTCAGGAAGTGCGGGACGAAAGCACGAACTCTATTTTGGTCGATAACGGCGACTTTTTGCAGGGGAACCCGATGGGGGACTACATTGCATATGAGCGCGGGATGAGCGATGGCGACATGCACCCTGTGATGCAGGCGATGAATGTTTTGGGCTATGATTGCGGGACGCTCGGGAACCATGAGTTCAACTACGGTGTTGATTTTATGAACAAAGTTGTGCAGGGCGCTGACTTTCCGGTGGTGTGCTCGAACTTTGTGAAAACGCTTGGTAGTAGTGCGGGCAAGGATGAGACCTTCCTGAAGCCGTATACGATTTTGGAGCGGGAGATTACTGATGGCTCGGGGGAGACGCACTCGATTAAAATCGGGCTGATTGGATTTTTGCCGCCGCAAATTATGAACTGGGACCGCCGCCACCTAGAGGGCAAGTTTAACGCGCGGGATATTTTGCAGGCGGCCAAGGCGTGGGTGCCGGAAATGCAGGAGAAGGGTGCGGATGTGATTATTGCGCTGAGCCATTCGGGGATTTCCTCTGACGGGGAAACTGAGGGCATGGCGAATGCAGCGCTTTACCTAGCGGGCGTTGATGGCATTGATGCGCTGGTGACCGGCCACAGCCACCTTGTGTTCCCGTCTGAAACCTATGCAGGGATTGACGGGATTGATATTGAGGCGGGCACTTTGCAGGGCAAGCCAACCACGATGGGGGGCTTCTGGGGCTCACATATGGGGCTGATTGACCTGATGCTGGAGCGGAGTGGGGACGAGTGGAAGGTGGTGACATCTGAAAGCTCGACGCGGCCGATTTATGAGCGGGTTGAGCGGAAGAAAATCCCGCTGGTGGGCGATGTGCAGGCGGTGCTGGATGCGACGCAGGCCGACCACGAGGCGACGCTTGAGTATATCCGGCGGGCGGTTGGCATGACCGACGCGCCGCTGCATTCCTACTTTGCGCTGGTGGCGGATGACCCTTCGGTGCAGGTGGTGAGCAATGCGCAGACTTGGTATATTGAGCAAATGATGAAGGGGACGGAGTGGGAAGGCTTGCCTATTCTTTCAGCGGCGGCGCCGTTTAAGGCGGGGGGCCGTGGCGGCTCGGAGTACTATACTGATGTGGAAGTTGGGCCGGTGGCGATTAAGAACGTTTCGGACCTGTATCTGTATCCAAATACCGTGCGGGCTGTGCTGATTAATGGCGCAACCGTGCAGGACTGGCTGGAGCGGTCGGTTTCGATCTTTAACCAGATTGAGGCAGGCGGGCAGGACCAAGTGCTGCTGAACCCCGAAATGCCGAGCTATAACTTTGATGTTATGGACGGGGTGACCTACCAGATTGACCTAACGCAGCCGCCGAAATTTAACCGTGGGGGCGAGGTGATTAATGAAGGCGCGAACCGGATTGTGAACGTGATGTTTGACGGCGCGCCGATCGACCCTGAGGCGATGTTTGTTGTCGCGACCAATAACTATCGCGCGGGCGGGGGCGGGAGCTTCCCTGGGGCGGATGGCAGCACCACGATCTTTGAAGGGCCAGATACCAACCGTGATGTGATTGTGCGCTATATCGTTGAAAAAGGCACGATTAACCCGCAGGCTGATGCCAACTGGAGTTTTGCGGCGGTGCCAGATACCACGGTTATTTTCGAGACTGGCCCTGCTGGGGTGCGCTATGCCGATAAGGTTGAGGGTGTCTCGATTGAGCCAGCGGGCGAGGGTGCAGACGGCTTTGCGCTTTATCGCATCGCTTTGGATTAAGTGATATGGCCCCGAGTTACGCTCGGGGCCACAATCCTAGAATTTACGGGTCAGCTTCAAAGTGAGTTTCTTTTTCATGACTGAAACGTCAGCCCCGAAAAATAGCTGCTTGCCGATTTTCAGCCCCGGGTCTGCCTTAAACAGATCCACCACGCCACCAGCGAAGCCTTTTTCCCATGCTTTTTTCTCTTTCTTATCGTCGGGAATGTGCTTTTTAAGTATAAGATCAATGCGCCTATTGCCATCCAGTAGCGCTTTTTCCATGGTTTTCCGCGAGGCCGCCAATTTAGCGTTTATCTCTTTTAGCTTCGCCTTATCTTCAGGCGTTTGGTCTTTCTTGGCTTCGATTTCAGCCTTTTGTTTTAAAAGCTCTTCCACCTCGGTCAAAGGTGGGCGCATTTTGAGGGACATCTTTTTCACCTCTCCCTGCACATCCTTTTTCGCGGCGTCCATCTTCTTTTTATCGTCTTTTGGGTTTCCCATAATCGGTTCCTTTTTGAATGTGGTTATGTAATGTTGAAATGGTAAAGGCAGCAGCATACACAAATTCTGCATTGGGGGAAACAACCTATGATATCCAAGCACATGCTAAGGGTGTACTATGAAGATACCGATATGGCGGGGATCGTTTATTATGCGAATTACCTGAAATTTGCGGAACGTGGCCGCTCGGATGCGGTGCGGGATATGGGCGTGGACCAATTGGACATGAAAGCCAAGGGGTTGGTGTTTGCGATTAAAAGCCTCACGGCGGAGTATCATACGCCCGCAATTTTTGGTGACGAGCTTGTGGTGGAAACCGAGATCAGCAAGTTGGGCGGGGCCTCTATGGAAATGACACAATGGGTGAAGCGGGGCGGCACCCCTGTTTTTAGCGGTGTGTTTTTAATAGCTTGCTTGGGGGCCGGTGGCAAAGCTGTGCGGTTTCCGGCGGAAATACGCCTTAAATTACAAGAATCTATGCCATAACGGCGGATTTACTGGACCTTTGGCGCGATTATCGGCTAAATCGCCTTAGGCACATAACCGCGGCACCAAAAGGTACATTTTGGGCGGCATAAACGAGCGAGCATACTTATGGAAACTGAGGCTTTGGCAGCGGCGCAGCATATCGATTTTTCGATTCTGGCCCTTTTTGCGCGGGCAACCCTTACGGCGCAGGCGGTGATGATCATTTTGCTCGTTGCGTCTTTCTGGTCATGGTCGATTATTTTGCAGAAGTTCATTAACAACCGGAAAACACGGCGGGAAAACGCAGTTTTTGAAGAGCTGTTTTGGTCTGGCCAGCCTTTGGATGCGCTTTATGAGCAGCTGGGGGAAAGCCCTGTTTCGGCGCCTGAAAAGGTGTTTGTGGCGGGGATGGCGGAGTGGCGGAGGTCTCACCGTTCAGACGGTGAGCTGATTGCAGGCGCACAGGCACGGATTGACCGTGCGATGAATGTGGCGCTGGGGCGGGTGGCGGATGAGCTGAACAAGGGTTTGGTTTTTCTGGCGACGGTTGGCTCTATTGCGCCGTTTGTTGGGCTTTTTGGCACGGTTTGGGGCATTATGAATGCGTTTAAGGAGATTGCTAACCAGCAGAGTACGAACCTTGCTGTGGTTGCGCCGGGCATTGCGGAGGCCTTGCTGGCCACGGCGCTGGGGCTGCTGGCGGCCATTCCGGCGGTAGTGTTTTATAACAAGCTGAGCGGGGATGCCGACAGGCTAGTGGCGGAGCAAGAGGTTTTTGCCGACGAGTTTTCGATGATCCTTTCGCGCCAACTGGACCGGAGCGAATAGATGGCGGGGGGCATTATGCCGCGCGCTGGGCGCGGGGGCTCTGGCAGGGTTCGGCGTGCACCGCGCAGGGCGATGTCTGAGATTAACGTGACGCCGTTTGTGGATGTGATGTTGGTGCTGCTGATTGTGTTTATGATTGCCGCGCCGTTGCTGACCGTGGGCGTGCCGTTGGACCTGCCGAAAACGGCGGCGAGCGCGCTGCCGACAGAAGACGAGGCCCCGTTGACGATCTCGCTGACGGCTGAAGGCGCGGTGATGATCCAAGATACCGAGGTGCCAATGGCGGAGCTGGTGGTGAAGCTGCGGGCGATCGCGGCGGAGCGGGATAGCGATAAGGTTTTTTTGCGGGCCGATGGTTCGATTCCATACAACACCGTGATGGAAGTGATGGGCGCGCTGAATGCGGGCGGCTTTGGCAATATCGGTTTGGTGACCGATGTGGGCGGGCCAACCCTGACGGGTGAATGACCTATGCAATCGGGCACAATCATATCTGGCGTTGCGCATGGGGGGCTGCTGTTAGCGGCCTTCCTCGGCGGGCTTGATTGGTGGCAGGAGACCCTGCCGGAGCCGCGCATTACCAAGGTAACGCTGGTGCGGGCAGCGGAGCTGGACGTGCAAAGCTCGGCAGCGCCGCAAATGCCGATGGCGGAGATTGCGCAGTTTAGCCAGCCGGAAATTACGCTGGATAATGTGGAGGCTCCGAGCCTTGAAACGGCTGTGAACCAGACGGTGATTGACGAAACAGAAGCACCGGATGCGGCGGATGCGTCGCCAGATGTTTCGGCGCTTTTGCAGCCCGATGACCCTGAGGTGGTGGTGATTGCTCCAACGGTGGAAAGCTTTGAAGCCCCGATTGAGTCCGCGCCGGAAATCTTTCAGCCAGCGCTGGCTGGCAACGAGCTAAACGCCCCTGTAAGCATGAGCCGCCCGCCGCCGCCACGCAATGCGCCGCGGATTGATACTTCGGCGGCGAGGCCGCCGGAGGATAGTTTGCCGAATACTGAGAGCGCTGCGGAAGTGACAGACGAGCCGGGGGAGGCCGTGGAAACGCCTGTGCAGGAGGCGGGTGCACCGGAGGAGGCCACGACCGAGATCACGCCGGACGGGCAGGAGAATGTGGAAATTTCGGCCTATGCGCCGGAGTTTGCTAGCCGCCCGCCGCGTAATCCGCGCCGTGCGAATGTGAACATTCCGGAGCCGGACGAGGAAATTATTGATGCGGTGGCGGCGGCTTTGCAAGAAGCGCAAGAGGCCAGCCAGACTACGTCGCCGGTAGTGGCCGACCTAACCGGCCCCGAGCGGGGCGTGATTGGTGATGTGGTGAGCCAGAAATGGAACAAGAGCAACATCACCGGACAGGTGGATTTTGAGCAATATGTGGTGCGGATCACTGTGGAAGTGAGCGCGTTGGGGCGGGTGGAAAGTGTGACGCCCTTGGAGCCAAGCAGCCCGACGGGGATTTTTGAAATAGCGTATCGAGCAGCGCGCTCGGCGGTGCTGCAGGCTGACAGGGCGGGCGGAATTCCGCTTCCTGAGGGCAAATTTCCGGATGGGGTGACGCTGGTTTTGCGTTTTGACCCCGCGTCGGGCGAAGTTGGATTTAACTAGGGGGCTTTATGATTTTGATGCAAAGAATTTTGATCGCGGCCCTATTAGTGCCCGCCATTGGCGCGTTTGCACAAGAGCCAGCGGCGCCCCTTACGCGGCCGGACTTACCGATGGCGTCAGAACTGCAAAACCAAGCCTCAACCCCGAACTTACTTGAATGGCTATTTGGCTCTGCGGTGCCGGAAGCAACGCTGACACCAGAGGAAAGAGCAATAATAAGTGATGCCATTTTCCAAAACTGGGATAAGTCCGATCTTAAACAGATCGAGAATTTTGGGCAATATGTCGTCAGGGTTGTCGTGCAAATTGGGGAGGATGGGCGCGTGGAAAGCGTTTCTCCTCATACACCTTCCGCCCCTTTAGGGGCTTACGCGATTGCTTACCAAGCGGCCTTAAGCGCCGTGATGACCACAGATGAAAATGGCGGAATTCCGCTTCCTATGGACAAATTTCCGGTTGGGGTGACGCTGGTCTTGCGTTTTGACCCCAGTTCGGGCGAAATACGATTGAGTTGAGGGATTATAATTATGAATGCATTGAAAACCGTTTTGGGTGTGGCGCTGGTAATGCTGGCGAGCTTTGCGACTGCGCAAGAGCGGCCCACGATTGAGATTGACGTGACGGGCGGGAATATCCAGCCGATTAAGGTGGCGGTGCCGCAGTTTGTGGCGGAAACCAACGGGGCGCAGCGGCTTTCGGGCGATATTGCTGCGGTTGTTATGTCTGACCTTGTGAGCACGGGGCTGTTTCGGGAAATTCCGGGGACGGCGCATATTGCGGGGGTTACGAACTTTAACGCTTCGCCGGTTTTTAGCGACTGGAGCGTGGTGAATGCTGAGGCGCTGGTGACGGGGGCCGTGAGCACCAGTAATGACGGGCGCTTGGTGGTTAAGTTTAGGCTGTTTGATGTGGATGCCCAGCTGCCGATTGGCGACGGGGTGCAATATGCTGGCACGCAGGATAGCTGGCGGCGGATGGCGCATAAGGTGGCGGATACGATTTATAGCCGGATTACGGGCGAAACTGGGTATTTTGACAGCCGGATTGTGTTTATCTCGGAAACTGGCCCGAAGAATGACCGCCGTAAGCGGCTGGCGGTTATGGATTATGACGGGGCGAACCTGCAATACCTGACGGATGATAGCTCTATTGTGCTAGCCCCGCGTTTTGCGCCCAACACGCGCGATATTATTTACACCAGTTATGAAAGCGGTTTGCCGCAGGTGTATGTGCTGAATATGGAAACGGGGCGGCGCTCGCAACTGCTGGATGATACGACTAATATGGCCACAGCCCCGCGGTTTTCACCCGATGGCAGCAAAGTGGTGATGTCTATCATTGATGGCAGCAATACCGATATTTATCAGGTAGATTTGAACACGCGGAGCCGGACTCGGCTGACGAGCAGTGGCGGGATTGATACCACGCCGAGCTTTTCACCGGATGGCTCGCAGATTGTGTTTGCCTCGGATCGTGGCGGCTCTCAGCAGCTATATGTGATGAGCGCGAATGGTGGTGAGGCGCGGCGGATTTCGGCGGGGGGGGGCTCTTATGGCACGCCTGTGTGGTCGCCTCGGGGGGACATGATTGCGTTTACCAAGATCAAAAGCGGGCGGTTCCATATTGGCGTAATGCGCACGGATGGGTCGCGGGAAAATCTGCTGACGGCCTCGTTTATTGATGAAGCGCCAACGTGGTCGCCCAACGGGCGCGTGCTGATGTTTTTCAGGGAAACGGCGGGGGCGAATGGCGCGCCGCAGATATACTCGGTGGACCTCACCGGTAGGAATTTACGGCGGATAGACACGCCAAGCTTTGCGTCTGACCCGGATTGGTCAGGCGTGCTGCGCTAGGCCTTACGGGGCGAAATTGAGCAAAGGATAATACTATGGGTTTGAGAAAAACAGGGTTGGCATTGGCAGCAGTTTTAGCGCTGGGGGCATGCCAGAACGGCGGCATATTTGGCGGCGGCGCAAACGGTGCAGGGCAAACGCCGAGCAGTGGCAATATCGAGGAAAGCTCGCTGGCGTATTTTAATACCACCATCGGCGATACCGTGCTTTTCGTGGTGAATGAAGCCACCTTGGGCGATGCAGCTAAGGCCATTTTGGATGCCCAGGTCGCGTGGTTAAACCAGTATCCGGATCGCACGATCACCATTGAAGGCCATGCCGACGAGCAAGGCACGCGGGAATATAACCTAGCGCTGGGTGCGCGGCGGGCCGCGGCGGTGCGCAATTATATGGTGTCAGCGGGGCTGCTGGAAACACGGCTGTCCATCGTTTCTTACGGTAAAGAGCGGCCTTTGGCTGTGTGCTCGACCGAGGCCTGCTGGGCTAAAAACCGCCGCTCTGTCACTGTGGTTGCTGGCGGCATCGGCAACGTATAAAGAGAAGGGGGGCCAGAGCGGCCCTCATTTTGGCGGGGAATAGCGATGTTTAAGCGGATTTATGGGTTGATTTTGGCAGTTGCGCTGGCGGGGCCTGTGCAGGCGCAAGAGATGACTCTGGAAGATATCCGAGGAGACATTGCGGTTTTGAGCCTCCAGCTTGAGGCGCTGCGCGAGGAGCTGAGCGCCACGGGCAGCACGGATTTGAGCGCGCGGGATGCGGCCAGCGCCTTGGTGCGTATCGACGAAGTTAACGCTGACTTGCGCGCCGCCCTTGGGCGGGTAGAAGCGCTGGAGATCAAGGTGCAGCAGGTGATTGACGATGGCACGCGGCGCATCGGCGATATGGAATTTCGGCTGACAGAGCTTGAGGGCGGCGATGCCTCGCTGAACGCGCCGACCACGCCTTTGGGCGGAACGGAAAGCCAAAGCGAAGTTATTTCGGCTGAACGGCAGGCCTTTATTGCCGCCAAAAAAGCGCTGGCGGCGGGCGACGGCGCGGCGGCATCTAGCCAGCTGGCGGCATTTTTGGACAACTTCCCTGATGGGCCGCTGACCTCGGAAGCGCGGTTTTTGCAGGGCGAGGCGCTGGCCTTGCAAGGCGACTTCCAGAATGCGGCGCGCTCGTATTTGAGCGGGTTTAGCGGTGCGCCGGATGGCGCTTTTGCCCCACGCTCCCTTTTTGGGCTTTCGGTGAGCCTGTTTCAGCTAGGGCAGGGCGAGCAGGCGTGCTTGACCTTGGCGGAAATCCAGATCCGCTATGCGGATATTGATGAGGCGCTTTCCCGCGATATAATCGAGCAGCGCGGGGCGATGGCCTGCCCGTGATTTCCCTCGGGGCGCTGCCAGATGCACCACTGGGCGTGGCCGTTTCGGGCGGCGGGGACTCGGTGGCGCTGCTGCTGCTTTTACATTCAGCCGGATATGATTTGCGGGTGGCGACGGTAGATCATCGATTGCGGCCTGAAGCTGCTGATGAGGCTTTGGGCGTGGCAGAGCTGTGCGCAAAGCTGGGCCTGCCGCATGAAGTTTTGGTGTGGGAAACTCCCGATTTTAAGGGCAATTTACAGAAAGCCGCGCGGGAATCGCGCCGTTTGCTGCTGTCGGCTTGGGCCAAGCGCCTAGGCCTGCGCGATATTGTACTGGGGCACACGCTGGACGACCAAGCTGAAACCGTGCTGATGCGGCTAGCGCGCGGCTCGGGCGTGGACGGCTTGGCGGGAATGGCGGCCGTGAGGCGCGCAGATGGCTTGAGATGGCACCGGCCCCTTCTGGGCGTGCGGCGGGCAGATTTGCGGGCATATTTACGCGAGTCCGGTGTGGGCTGGGTGGATGACCCCAGCAATGATGATTTGAAATATGACCGTATTAAAGCCCGCCGCGCGCTAGATATTTTGGCCCCGTTGGGGCTCGGCAGTGAGCGGCTGGCCGAAACGGCGGCGCATATGCGGCGCGCGCGAGGAGCGCTGGAGGCGGCGACGCTGGCGCTGGCGCAGCGCTGCGCGGCGATTTCGGAGGCGGGGGAGTTGACGTTTTCAGGCATTGAGGACGCCCCGCGTGAGGTGCAGCTTAGGCTGCTGGCGGCGGCGCTTGGCTGGGTTTCGGGCGCGGGGTATCGGCCTCGGTTTACCGCATTGGAGGGGCTGCTGGACAGTTGCTTGAGCGGGGCGGCTTTTGGCAAAACCCTGCACGGCTGCCTGATTTCGCGCCGTAAAAACGAGATTGTGATCAATCGCGAGGTGTCCGCGACGCCAGCAATGGGGCCGCTTGAAAATAGGTGGGACTCCCGCTGGGAAATTAACCTGAAAGACACGAAAAACCTGCAAATTAGGGCATTGAGCGAAGATGGGCTACAATGCTGTACCCATTGGCGCGATTCGGGGCATAGCCGCGCGGCGCTGTTGGCCAGCCCATCCTTTTGGCAAGGTGGGCTTTTACAGGCGGCGCCTTTGGCACATTTTGGCCATTTTAACGGGGTAAAGCTGGTAGGTGGTGAAAAAGGTTTTTATGACGCGCTGATTACGCATTGAATATGGGGGGAAAACCCCTATTTATAATCGCAAAGACACTGTCTGAACACCTCGGTAAGGAGACTCGACTTGGGCAACTCAAAGAATTTGGCGTTTTGGCTGGTCCTCATGGTCCTGATGATCGCTCTATATAACATATTTAGCGCTGGGCTTTCGCCGAGCGCCTCACAAGAAGTGCACTACTCTGATTTCTTGGCACAAGTGGAAAGCGGAACGGTTTCCAGCGTGAAGATTGACGGCGAGAATGTGACCTTTAACGCTGAGGGCGGCACGTTTGCCACCATCAAGCCGCAGGGCACCAATGATATTTTGATCCCGGTTTTGCAACAAAACGCCGTTGATTTTGTGGTCGAAGCGCAAGAGCAATCAACGCTATCCGCGATTATCATGAGCTTTTTACCGTTTATCTTGCTGATCGGCGTGTGGATTTATTTCATGAACAAAATGCAGGGCGGCGGCAAAGGCGGGGCGATGAGCTTTGGCAAGTCGCGCGCTAAAATGCTGACAGAACGCTCGGGTAAAGTGACCTTTGGCGATGTGGCCGGCATTGATGAAGCTAAAGAAGAGCTTGAGGAGATTGTGGAATTTCTGCAAGACCCGCAGAAATTTAGCCGCCTTGGTGGTAAAATCCCTAAGGGCGCGCTGCTCGTTGGCCCTCCGGGCACGGGCAAAACCCTGCTGGCGCGGGCGATTGCGGGCGAGGCTGGCGTGCCATTCTTTGCGATTTCCGGCTCGGATTTTGTGGAAATGTTTGTCGGCGTGGGTGCATCGCGTGTGCGCGACATGTTTGAGCAGGCCAAAAAGAATGCGCCGTGCATTGTGTTTATTGACGAGATTGACGCAGTGGGGCGGCAACGTGGCTCTGGCGTGGGCGGCGGTAATGACGAGCGCGAGCAGACATTGAACCAGCTTTTGGTGGAGATGGACGGCTTTGAGAGCAACGAGGGCGTGATCCTTTTGGCGGCGACCAACCGTGCGGATGTGCTTGATAAGGCGCTGCTGCGGCCGGGTCGTTTTGACCGCCAAATCCAGGTGCCACTGCCCGATATTAACGGGCGGAAAAGGATTTTGGATATCCACTCGCAAAAAATCCCGCTGGGCCCAGATGTGGATTTGCGGATTATTGCCCGCGGCACGCCCGGATTTTCGGGTGCTGATTTGGCCAACCTTGTGAACGAGGCGGCACTTACAGCGGCGCGCACCGGCAAACGGTTTGTGACCATGGAAGACTTTGAATTTGCTAAAGATAAAGTGATGATGGGGGCCGAGCGCCGCTCTATGGTGTTGACCGAAGAGCAAAAGGAAATGACAGCTTACCACGAGAGTGGCCACGCGATTGTGGGCATTATGCTGCCAAAATGTGACCCTGTGTATAAGGCGACGATTATCCCGCGCGGTGGTGCGCTTGGCATGGTGATGAGCCTGCCAGAAATGGACCAGCTCAACTACTTTAAGGATCAGGCTATCCAGAAAATCGCCATGGCGATGGCAGGGAAAGCGGCCGAGATTCATAAATATGGCGAAGATCGGGTTTCCAATGGGCCTTCGGGCGATATCCAGCAGGCCAGCAGCTTGGCGCGCGCCATGGTGCTGCGCTGGGGGATGTCTGATGTGGTGGGCAATATTGATTACCAAGCCGCGCATGAGGGCTACTCGGGCAATGGCGCTGGCGGGCTATCCATTTCGGAAGGCACGCAAGAGGTCATTGAAGCCGAGGTAAAGCGGCTGATTGACGACGGTTACAACACGGCGCGCAAGCTGATCAAAGACAATGCCGAAGAGTTTGAGCGGCTGGCGCAGGGTTTGCTTGAGTATGAGACCCTGACGGGCGACGAGATTAAGCGCGTGATGCGGGGCGAGCCGCCGCGCAAGGACGACGATGATGACAACGCGCCGAGCGACGATGGTGACTCCGTCAGTGCCATTCCCAAGGCGGCAAAAAAGCCTAAGGGAGATGGCGGGATGGAACCGCAGCCTCAGGGCTAAGATTTAAAACCGGCACTTTAGGGTGTCGGTTTTTTTTATGGGAGAATGACATGCCGGCTTTGGTGGCAACAGAATATGTGGGCCGCGTTACGTGGCTAGGGCTGAATGACGACCGCGCGGCGGGGCTTGGCAACCGTGCAGTTGACGCGCTTGAGTTGCGGTTTTCAGGGCCGGTGGGGGAAAGCCGAAGCGGGCTTACGCGGGCGTCTTGCAGCCGCGTGGTTACGCAATATCCGAAGGGCAGCGAGATTAGAAACACGCGGCAGCTGTGCATGATGTCGGCGGAAGAGCTAACGGATATTGCGGAAAATATGGGCATAGATGCGCTGGACCCCGCGCTGCTGAGCGTTTCTATTTTGGTGACGGGCCTGCCGGATTTTACGCATTTACCACCGGCTTCTAGGCTGGTGACTGCGGGCGGCGCTTCTATTTGTATTGATATGGAAAACCGGCCTTGCCACCTGCCTGCCAAGGGTATTGAGGCCGCAATGCCGAGCAAGGGCGGGCTTTTCAAAGCGGCGGCCAAGGGGCGGCGCGGGGTTACAGGATGGGTGGAGCGTGAAGGGGCGCTGCGGCTAAGCGATGAGCTGCGGCTGCATGTGCCAGACCAGCGGGCGTGGCAAAGCTAGGGTGCAATATGTGGCCTTTATAGCGGATTATTGTTCTGGTGTAGGGCGGTTAGGTGTGTATACTTTGGCACACACTTAAAGCGTCGTTTCGTCGGCTTTGGCTGTTTTCGTGTCGAAAACTGGCTTGCTAGGCCCCAGAAGCGCGCTAGAGTTTGCATAGCGAAACCAAGCCTCAGAGGTGCCAAATGGAATACCCGACCGATATCGAAATTGCCCGCGCGGCCAACAAAAAGCCGATTCAAGAGATCGGGGCAAAGCTGGGGATTCCGGAAGCGGATTTGGTGCCGTATGGCCATGATAAAGCCAAGATCTCGGCTGAGTTTATTGCGGCGCAAGCGGATAAGCCCGATGGTAAGCTGATTCTGGTCACAGCGATTTCGCCTACGCCAGCGGGCGAGGGAAAGACGACGACCACGGTGGGGCTTTCAGATGGGCTAAATGCAATTGGCAAGCAATCTACCATTTGTATTCGGGAGGCCAGCCTTGGGCCGTGCTTTGGTATGAAAGGCGGGGCCGCTGGGGGCGGTTATGCCCAAGTGGTGCCTATGGAGGATATGAACCTGCATTTCACCGGCGATTTTCATGCGATTACAAGTGCGCATAACCTGCTTTCCGCGATGATTGATAACCACATTTACTGGGGTAACGAGCTGGAAATTGACGAGCGCCGCATTGTATGGCGCCGCGCGATGGACATGAACGACCGCGCGCTGCGCGACCTTGTAGTGAGCCTTGGCGGCATTGCCAACGGTTTCCCGCGCCAAGGCGGGTTTGATATTACGGTGGCATCTGAAGTGATGGCGATTCTGTGCCTTTCGAATGATCTGAAGGATCTGGAGAAGCGGCTGGGGGATATTATTGTGGCGTATCGGCGTGATCGGACGCCGATTTATTGCCGTGATATTGAGGCCGACGGTGCGATGACGGTGCTGCTTCAGCAGGCAATGCAGCCGAACCTTGTGCAAACGCTGGAGAACAATCCGGCGCTGGTGCATGGCGGGCCGTTTGCGAATATTGCGCATGGCTGTAACTCTGTGGTGGCAACGCAAACCGCGCTGAAAATCAGTGATTTTGTGGTGACAGAGGCGGGCTTTGGGGCCGACTTGGGCGCCGAGAAGTTTATGAACATCAAGTGCCGCAAGGCGGGGCTTTCGCCGGATGTGGTGGTGCTGGTGGCGACGGTGCGGGCCAGCAAAATGAATGGCGGCGTGGCGCGGGCTGACCTGGGGCCGGAAAACGTGAATGCGGTGATTGAGGGCTGTGCGAACCTTGGGCGGCATATCGAGAATATGAAAAGCTTTGGGGTGCCTGTGGTGGTGGCTATCAACCATTTTACCACGGATACCGACGACGAAGTGGAGGCCATTAAGGCCTATGCGCGCGGGCATGGCTCTGAGGCGATTTTGTGCACGCACTGGGCTGATGGCGGGGCCGGAACTAAGGAATTGGCCGAGCGTGTGGCTGAGATAGCCGAGGCCGATGTTGCACAATTCGCACCTTTATACCCCGATGACATGCCATTATTTGAAAAAATCGAAACTGTGGCCAAAAGAATCTATCGGGCGGACGAAGTGATGGCGGATAAGAAAATCCGCCAGCAATTGCGCGATTGGGAAGAGGCTGGCTATGGTGATTTGCCGGTTTGCATGGCGAAAACCCAGTATAGTTTCTCTACCGACCCTGATTTGCGCGGCGCGCCTACGGGGCACTCGTTGCCCATTCGCGAAGTGAGGCTTTCGGCAGGTGCCGGGTTTATTGTTGTGATTTGCGGAATGATCATGACCATGCCGGGGCTGCCGCGCACACCGGCAGCAAAGAGTATTCGGCTGAATGATGTGGGTGAGATCGAAGGATTGTTCTGATAAGACTATTATTTGCAACAGTATTTTTGCTTGGGTGCAGCAATGGCAAATGCAAACTCATTTGAGCAAGTTGAAAATTTTGCCGAATTCTGCGGTGCGCCACAGGGGCCAGGGGAACGGCAAGCCATGAGCAGCTACTTCTGGGCGGGGAATGGGTGAAACTGAGTGTGGACATCCATTTCAACCCAACAAACGGCTATGCGCGGGTTTGGCAAAATGATATTTAGTTTCAGAAGCACCCGTCCGGCGGGGGCGAGGGCTTTTTGCGCCGCCGTCAATTTGCAGTGGCGTTGTGTTTAACGACGACTTGGTTATCACCGAAATGGGGCACCCCTAGGAGAGAATATGACACATAGAATAGACGGAAAAGCTTTTGCGGCAACGGTGCGGGCGCGTGTTGCTGAGCATGTGACGAAGCTCAAAGAGGCTGGGATAACACCGGGGCTGGCGGTTGTGCTCGTTGGGGAAGACCCCGCGAGCGAAGTTTATGTGCGCAACAAGGGTAAGCAAACGCTTGAAGTTGGCATGAACAGCTATGAGCATAAGCTGCCAGCTGACACGCCCGAGGCCGAGGTTTTGGCGCTCATCAAGCAGCTCAATAATGACCCCG
>WTAL01000244.1 GCA_013139635.1 Paracoccaceae bacterium | reverse complement strand
GAGCACTTCGGCGGGATCCTCGCTGACAACGGCGGCAAAGTTGTTGATAGCGAATATTGGGGCCTTAAAACTATGGCCTACAAAATTAACAAAAACCGCAAAGGCCACTATGCCTTTATCAAATCGGACGCCCCTTCGGCTGCCGTGATGGAAATGGAACGCCTTGCGGGCCTGCATGATGACGTTATGCGCGTTTTGACCATTCGGGTGGACGCACATGAAGAAGGCCCATCGGCCGTAGTGCAAGCCAAAAACAGCCGTGACGAGCGCCCGCGCCGTCCGCGCCGCGATTAGAAAGGACTATAAACAATGGCAAATAAACCATTTTTCCGCCGTCGTAAGACATGTCCTTTCTCGGGCGATAACGCTCCGAAGATCGACTATAAAGACGTGAAGCTACTGCAACGCTATATTTCTGAGCGTGGCAAAATTGTGCCTTCCCGTATCACCGCTGTATCGGCCAAAAAACAGCGTGAGCTGGCGAAAGCCATCAAACGCGCACGTTTTGTGGCGCTACTGCCATACGCTGTTAAGTAAAGGAGAAAAACCATGGAAGTAGTTCTTCTTGAACGCGTGGCCAAGCTTGGCCAAATGGGTGATGTTGTATCCGTGAAAAACGGCTTTGCACGTAACTTTTTGATGCCCCAAGGCAAGGCGCTTCGTGCGACTAAAGCCAACTTGGCGCAGTTCGAAAACCAGCGCGCACAGCTGGAAGCCACTAACCTTGAAACC
Organism: Paracoccaceae bacterium; assembly: GCA_013139635.1. Taxonomy (GTDB): domain Bacteria; phylum Pseudomonadota; class Alphaproteobacteria; order Rhodobacterales; family Rhodobacteraceae; genus UBA3077. The sequence goes on along the minus strand of WTAL01000244.1, from coordinate 1,945 downwards.
AAATCTGAAGCCGAAGCTTTGGCTGGCAAGCTCAATGGACAGCAGTTCATCGTGATTCGCTCAGCTTCTGACGCTGGCTCGCTTTATGGTTCTGTTACCAACCGCGATGCGGCTGATGTGGCAACCGCTGGCGGCTTTACCGTTGATAAGCGCCAAGTGGTGCTTTCTGAGCCGGTAAAAGAGCTTGGTTTGCACGATATGACCGTTGTTTTGCACCCCGAAGTGCAGTGCACGATCACGATCAACGTGGCTCGTTCTGAGGAAGAAGCCGAGCTTCAGTCCTCTGGCAAATCCATTCAGGACTTGCAAGCCGAAGCCGATGCCGAAGCTGATTTCGACATTGCCGAGTTGTTTGACGATGTTGGCGGCGCCGCAATGGACGACGATGATGAAGATGACCGCGGCCCAGTAGAAGACGCACCTGCGGAAGACACTGAGCAGCCAGAGGTTTAACCCCCTCTTGAACAATTCAAGGGGCCGTGCGCATATTGCGCGCGGCCCTTTTTCTTTGGAGGCCTAAATGTCTGGCAAGCACATAATCACCTTCGCGCTCATCGGGCTAGGGCTCTCGGTTTTGAGCATATTGACGCTGGATTACTGGCTGGCCCCAAAGGTTATAGCCTCGGAAAGTAGCCGGCAATTCTGGATTTATATCACCAATTTGGGCAGCTCGGGCTGGATGGCGGTGCTGGTTATCCTATGGTGGCTGGCGGCCTTTACACTGGGAAAATCACAACCAGCCGTTCACAAATGGCCGACGCTACGCAAAAAAGCCGCGCTGGTTTTTGCGGCGATGGCCCTGCCGGGGTTGTTTGTATTAGTCGTAAAGTTTTGCGTCGGGCGCGCGCGGCCCTATACTGGTGAAATCGGGTTTTTTCCCTTCACGCCCGGCTCGGCCTATGCCAGCTGGCCCTCGGGGCATACCACCACGGCTTTTGGTTTTGCCGTGGCCATAGGGCTGGCATTTCCGCCGCTGCGCTGGCCGCTGATGGCAATGGCGGCCCTCATCGGCTATAGCCGAATGGTGCTTGAAACGCACTATTTGGGCGATGTGATTATGGGCGCAACCATCGGCACACTTGGCGCTCTGTTGGTCTATAACTGGCTGCGCCCAAAAATTGGGCTTAAGAGCTAGGCTCAGCCGTCAGACATGCTATCCATGGCCATTTCGCCTTCCATCGCCATGCCGTCGTCATGGGTCATGCCGTGGTTCATTGTGTCTTCACAAGCTGATAGAAAGCTCAGAAGTAGGAGTGCGGATACAAGAATTTTCATGCGATTAGTCCCTTTTTTGGTTGTTGAGAGCTTTCCACATAAATAAAACGCGCATCACATGATATACACAATTCAGTGATAGAAACCTTGGGTTATCCCCGTTATCCCCGCAATTCACAGGCACGCTTTGCGGCAAAATGGTTTATACATTCCTTGAGAATTGAGGGTAAAAAATGGCAGATGGTGGGCAGCAGATGGAGGCAGAGGTTACATCCCTGCCCCATAATATCGAGGCAGAACAAGCACTTCTAGGTGCGCTTTTGGTCAATAACGAGGTCTTTGACCGCGTTGCGGCCATTGTAGACGATTCGCACTTCTTTGATCCCGTGCATCAGCGGATTTTTGAGAAATCCGCGGCGCGTATTCAGAAAAACATGCTGGTTTCTCCGGTTACGCTTAAGGCCTTTTTTGAAGATGACGAGGGATTACAAGAGCTTGGGGGCGCCGCCTACCTTGCCCGGCTCGCGGGGGCGTCTATCTCGCTTTTTGCCGCCAAAGATTACGCCCAGCAGATTTATGACCTGTCCTTGCGACGCGATCTCATTGCCATCGGGCAAGATATCGCGGGTAAGGCCGCCTCGGTGGAGGTTGATAAAGAGCCAGACGAGCAGATTGTTGAGGCCGAGCAGGCGCTTTATGTGCTGGGCGAAAAAGGCAATGCCGAGAGCGG
>WTAL01000134.1 GCA_013139635.1 Paracoccaceae bacterium | reverse complement strand
GCTGGCGCGCCGCGCTTAGCCCCGAAAAACCCAACCAGTGAGGACCCATCATGGACCGTTCAATTAAAATCGCCCCGTCGATCCTATCGGCAGATTTCGCCAATCTTGGCGCTGAAATTCGCGCCGTAGAGGACCAAGGCTGCGACTGGATTCACGTGGACCCGATGGATGGCCATTTTGTGCCAAACCTGACCATCGGGCCAAACGTGGTGGCCGCTATTCGCCCACATGTAAAAACATTTATGGATGTGCACCTGATGATCGCGCCCGCCGACCCTTATATCGAGGCCTTTGCCAAGGCTGGCTCGGATATGATCACCGTGCATGCCGAAGCCGGCCCGCACCTGCACCGCTCGCTGCAACTGATCCGCTCGTTTGGCAAAAAGGCGGGCGTGGCGCTGAATGTGACCACGCCGATTTCAACCATCGAGCATATTTTGGACAACATCGACATGATTTTGATCATGACGATTAACCCCGGATTTGGCGGGCAAAAGTTTATCGGCTCGATGGTAGATAAAATTGCCGCAACGCGGGCCATGATTGGCGACCGCCCCATTCATATCGAGGTCGACGGCGGGATAACGCCGGAAACCGCCCCCTTGGTGGCCGCTGCTGGCGCTGATGCTTTGGTCGCTGGTTCGGCTGTGTTTAACGGCGGTAGTGTGGATACCCCCGAGGTTTACGGGGCCAATATCAAGGCGCTACGGGATGCAGCTGAGGCGGCGCTGTAATATGAAATCTGTAGTATTTGATCTGGATGGCACGCTGATTCACAGCGCGCCAGACCTACAAGCCGCCGCCAATAAAATGTTGGCCGCGTATGACCTCGCCCCGCTGGATATTCCCACGATTGAGGGCTTCATCGGCAACGGTGTGCCTAAGCTGGTGGAGCGTTGTCTGCGGGTTTATGGCAAGCCTCAAAGCGAGGAGGCCGTCGACAAAATGCGCGAGTATTATGACGCCGACCCGTTTACGCTGACCGAGCCTTATGACGGCGTGGTGGATTGCCTTGTGGCGCTGAAAGCGGCGGGCATTAAGCTCTCTGTTTGCACCAATAAGCCCTTGGCCCCTGCGCTAACCATTTTGGATGGCCTCGACCTGACCAAGTATTTCGATGTTGTCGTCGGCGGAGACACCTATTCGACCCACAAACCAGACCCTCAGCCGCTGCTGGGCTGTATGGACAAAATGGGCGCCGAGATGGCCAATACCATCTATGTGGGCGATAGCGAGACCGACGCGCTGACGGCGAAGAACGCCGATATGACCTTTGCGCTGTTTTCCGGTGGCTACCGCAAAACGCCGTGTGAAGACCTACGGCACCACTTCTTGTTTGACGATTTTGCGGCGTTAACGCCCTATCTGAAAGGCTGACCCATGGCGATTAAAGCTCTGATTTTTGATGTGGATGGCACCCTTGCGGAAACCGAAGAGGCCCATCGGCAGGCGTTTAATGATACTTTTGCTGCCAATGGGATGGACTGGGCGTGGGATGTGCCGATGTATGGTATCCTGCTCAAAACCACCGGTGGTAAGGAGCGGATGCAGGAGTATCAGCAAACGCATCGGAGCGATGAGCCGCAAATGGATTGGGAGCGGATCAAGGATTTGCACGCCCAGAAAACCGAGCGTTATGTGGAAATACTGGCCTCGGGCGGTTTGCCTTTGCGGGCGGGTGTGGCCGACTTGATTGAGCGCGCAGCGGCGGCGGGGCTGCGGCTGGCGATTGCCACCACTACGAGTCGCCCGAATGTGGACGCACTGACGGCGTGCTGCTGGGGGAAAACGCCTGAGGAGATTTTTGAGGTGGTGGCTACGGGTGAACAGGTGAAAGCCAAAAAACCGGCACCTGATCTTTTTGAGCTGGCGCTGAAAGGGCTGGGCCTGCCAGCGGCGGAGTGCCTTGCTTTTGAGGATTCCCGCAACGGCGTGCTTTCGGCTGTGGGCGCGGGGCTGCGCACCATTGTAACGCCGGGGCAATACACCGTGGATGACGATTTTAGCGGGGCGGAAACGGTGATCCCTTCCTTGGAAGGCTTCCAGTTTTAGAGGCTGTTACAGCGCTAGGCGCGTGCCGCGATCAACGAGCAAAGGCGGGGCGGTGCCCCTGTTTGCCCCCCTCACGCGGCGCGCTTCGGCCTAAGGCCTCAGGGGGATTATCGCGCCTGCATTTCTACATCGGAAAAATAGGCAATACTGCGGGAGCCCGTGTTATCACTGTCACAAAATATGCCGATGCTTTTTAGGATCGGAAAATCGTCGCGCCCGTAGATATCACGGTAAACCTCCATCAGGTTCACTTCCTGATGCTGCCAGACGCCTGCGTTTTCATCCAATCCATTGGCGACATAATGGGCGAAATCACCAATATATTTATAATCACCTGGCTCGTATTTCTGGTTGCTCCAGATGATTTCAAAAGTATATTCACCGCCCTCTCGATCTTCCATTTTCAAAATAAGCCGCGCGGGGTGGTCGTCACCTTCTTCTGTGGCTTCATCCAGGGCAGAGGATATGGGGTAATCAATCAACCAATCCCACACCAAAAGCGGGTAGTCTCCGACTTCAATATCAGTGGTGCGGGTAAGAATAGACGCCGTGCTGTTGGTCTCGCATTTCAGCGCCTGTTTTCCGAGCCTTTCGCCGTGCGAAAGCCGCATGGGCTGCACCATCCAGAACTGACGGTGGACCCAGCCCAGATTTGGCTCTTCATAATTGCCCACAGTTTGCCACGGCAAAACCACCACGCCATTCGCGCCCTCTTCGGCCACGATCGGGTTGCTCTCGGGAGGAGGGTTAAAGTAGCTATATGCGACCCAGCCAACCACACCTAGCCCTGCAAATATTGCTGTAAGTCTTACCCATGATTGCATAAAATACCCCTAAAACCTAAAATTCGCGACCATATTCATTGGTGTTAATCGGCTTGCTCGAAAGATCATAGGTCGCATCGCGCAGAAAATCCATTAATCCACGGCTATCTTTGGTATAGGCGTCCAGCTCGTCGCGGCTAAGCGGCTGGCCCACAGCTATTTTTACCGGCTTATTTATCCGGCGCTTGAATTCGTTGACCAACAGCGCCGTGCGCAGAGTGCGGCTCATCCGGCCGGCAACATGGAAGCGGCGGGAGTTAAAGCCTTCAAAAAACACTGGCACAACGGCCGCTTTTGACTGAGAGATCATCTTGGCGCTAAAAGTGCCCCATTCAGGGTCCATCGGGCGAGAAAACATGCGCTGCGGCGAGGAAACCGACCCACCGGGAAACACTCCAACCGCCCCACCTTGATTAATGTATTTCAAAGCTTCTTTGCGGGTTTGCAGGTTCATCACCATGGCTTCCCGCGTGCCGTCAAAGCTGATAGGCAGAATGGACGAGCTAATCTCGTCGGCCTTGGCAAACACTTTATGTGCCATAATTCTGAAATCAGTGCGGGCGGTGCTCATAATTTTCCCCATCATCAGCCCGTCAAGAATGCCATAAGGGTGATTGGAAATCACCACTACCGGCCCTTCGGCAGGGATATTGCTCAGCGAACCGGCGATCACTTCCAGCGAAAGCCCGTAGCGGCGGGAGACCACATCCCAGAAATTATTCTGCTCGTTAATGTCTTTATCATAGCCGCGCGCGCGGTGGATGAGCCTCAACCGCCCCGTGGTATTCTCAATAGAGCGAATAAGCACCCGCCCCTTGCGAGACTTGGCAGTGACAGCATAACTAATTTCACGGGTCGCAGAAAAGCGGGAAGCCATGGGCAAACCTCAAACAGGGAGTCTGCGACATATGTATGACAGATTGCAGCTAGTTTCCAGCGGAATCCGGCTGAAACTCAACTTCAACATCTCCGGCGGCCCGGCCTTCATCGTCCCAAATATCGGGGTCGGCACCATATGCGCGTAAAAGCAGGGCCATGGGGGTGTCGGCTTTCATCACCGTCGCTCTATGCAGGGGCGTTTGGCCAGCTTCGTCAGGAATATTTGGGTCTGCGCCGTGCAGCAGCAGCAGCGCCAATATTTCAAGCGAGCGACCACTGGCCGCATAATGCAGTGCCGTGCTGCCCGCGATATCATCCAAGCCTAGCTCCAGCCCGACCGAAAGCAAGGCACGGACCACCGCGATATCGACATCTGGCTGCAAAAGCGCCCACATTAGCGGCGTTTCATCATAATGCCCGCGCGCGTTAATATCCACATAGGGCAAGCAGGCCTCCACCGTTTCCAGCGTGATATCAAACCAGACCTCACCGCTTGGCCAGAAACGGCACATTTCTGGCGCAACGGGCGGCGGGCTTATGGCCTGTCTCAACATCTCAAGCGCCTCGCTGCCCTGCATCACATTATTATCCATCGCCACATTATAGGGGTATTTGCCCTCGACGGTGGGCGTGGCAGGGTTAGCCCCAAGCAAAAGCAAGGCCTTGATCATATTGGCATTTTCCCCGCTGGCGGCCATATGAAGCGGTGTATAACGCTCATAGTCCAGATCATTAATATTGGCCCCATGAGAGCGCATCCGCTCCACCATTTTAATGTTATTGGGCTGGAAGGCGGCTACATGCATAGCGGTTTGGCCAAAGTCATCCACCGCAAAAACATCAGCCCCCGCCTCAACCAGTTTTTCAAAAACCGCACCGGATACCGGCGCGCCCACGGCATGGGCAAGCGGGGCCGACCCAAAGTGATCGGCAAGATTTAAATCAGCCCCCGCTTCAAGAAACAGGGTGAAAACCTCATCATCGGCACCACTAAAAATGGCCTGCATAAGCGGCGTATAGCCATCAAATTGTTGGTGGTTCACATCTGCACCGCGCGCCAAAAGGGTTGCCATCACCTCCGGCTGGTTTCCCGACATTATCGCCATATGCAGCAGGCCGTAGCCCCGTTGGTCAATGGCGCTAATGTCAGCCCCCGCCAGAATCAGCACATCCAAAACCATCGGGTTGCTGTTAAAGCGCGCGGCAAACATTATCGGCAGTTCGGGCATATGACTGTTGGTATCAAATTCCGGTGAGACCTTTGCCCCCGCCGCCAGCAATCGCCGCAAAACATCAGGGGTGTTGGTATAACCCGCCGCCAAGTCAAGGGCCGAAACATCTTCTTCTGAGCGGGTGCTCACCACGGCCCCAAGGGCTAATAGCGCCGATATCATTTCAGGGTTGGCGTTAAATTCCGCGGCATAATGCAAGGGCGTATAACCGCGATCATCCATCCGGTTTACTGAGTCAAGGTCGCGCAAGCCCAGCGCATTTACCGCCGAGATAAAGCCATAACCAGCAGCAAGATGCATCGCCGTCGCGCCGTCTTCATTCCGCTCTTCCACCCGCCTGCCTTCGCAGCCCAACACCTCCACCGCCCCCGCGCGCAGCCAAAAATCGGGCAGCAGCCATGCCGCGCATGCCTTGAGCACTAGCCAGCGACGGTGCAAGGCATACGGCCAAAATTGCCGTTGTAATCCATTTCATAATACTATTCCTTGAGGTAAAGCCCCAGCTTAGCACGCCAATCAGGAATCCCAAATGCCGCGCAATATTCTCTTTATAATGTATGACCAGCTCAGGCATGATTACTTAAGTTGCGCGGGCCACAAAACCCTGCACACCCCGCATATGGACCGCCTCGCGGCCATGGGCACGCGGTTCACCAATGCCTATGTGCAATCGCCCGTGTGCGGCGCGTCCCGCATGAGTTTTTACACGGGCCGCTATGTTAGCTCCCACGGGGCGGCGTGGAACGGGTTTCCGCTGAAGGTGGGCGAAGAAACCATGGGCGACCACCTGCGGGAACTGGGTGTAAATAGCTGGCTGATCGGCAAAACCCATATGCGGGTAGACCATAAAGGCATGGAAAGGCTAGGCATTTCGCGTGATGGCATAATCGGCGCCCGCGTGGCGCAATGCGGGTTTGATGTGTGGGAGCGCGAAGACGGGCTAAATGCCGAAGGGCCAGATGGGCGCTATGACCCTGAGCCTTCGCCCTATAATGAATTTCTGAAAGCCAAAGGCTATGCCGGAGAAAACCCGTGGCACGACCACGCAAATTCAGCGGAAATTGACGGCGATATTGCCTCTGGCTGGCTGA
>WTAL01000127.1 GCA_013139635.1 Paracoccaceae bacterium | reverse complement strand
CCAAAGGCGCAATTGTCAGCCCCTGCACGATGATGCTAAACAGCACCACAATATAGGTGATCGACAATATCAGCGGCTTATATTCGTTATCCGGCACCGAAAGCGCCAGCGCCACCGAAATGCCACCCTTCAGCCCGCCCCATGTCATGATCGGAATCACATCTCGGCGGTATTTCTTCCAGCGCGACAGCATAAATATCGGCACGGAAACAGCCGCCAACCGCGCCGTTAGTGATAGGAATATCCCAAATACCCCCGCCATAATCATGTCTTGGTTGAAGGCAATCGCAAACACCTCAACCCCGATAAGCAGAAACAACAGCGCGTTAAGAATCTCGTCGATCAGCTTCCAGAACGCGTTCAAATACTCCCGCGTAATCTTGCTCATCCCGTGCTTCATGCCCACATCGCCAATCAACAGCCCCGCGACCACCGCCATAATCGGCCCCGAAACCCCGAGCATAACCGCCAGCTGATAGCCGCCAAAAGCCAGCCCGAGCGAGAGCAGCACTTCCAGCGGATAATCGTCTATCCGTTTCATCATTTGAAACACGATCCAGCCCAGCACAAAGCCAAGCGCCGCCCCGCCAAAAGCCTCTTTGGTAAACAGGATCAGCGCCGCGCCAACACTGGCATCACTATGCGCCTCATGCGGAAAGGCCAGCCCGATTAGAAACAGAAAAACCACATAGCCAACGCCGTCATTAAACAGGCTTTCCCCCGCGATTTGGGTTTCCAAAGACTTGCGTAAATTCGCCTCGCGCAGCACGCCCAGCACCGCCACAGGGTCGGTTGGCGAAATAAGCGCACCAAAGATCAACGCGATCAAAAGCGGCACGCCCATCACAAAATAAAGCCCCAGCCCGGCAATCGCGGTTGAAAGCGCAATGCCAATGGTCGCCATCAGCGCCACCGTCCAAGCCTGCTCCCGCAAGTCCGAAAGGTTCACGTGCAGCGCGCCAGCAAATAGCAGGAGGCCCAACATGCCTTCCAGCAAAGTATCTGAAAATTCAAGGTGTTCGACTGCGTCCTTAATGGTCGGAGACAGCCCCAACTCTGGCATAAAAACATCCAGCCCCATCACGCTCAGCGATGCAATCAGCGCCACAACCAGTATCCCGATAGACGCCGGTAGCTTCAGGAAAAAATAGTTAATGCTGCCAAAAAGGCCAGCCAGCACGATCATCAGTGAGGCGATTTGTAAACCAGTCATAGTCACTCCCGTTTATTTTCCCCGAGCCATAACACAGTTTTGCCTCGAGCACATAAAAAAACCCGCGCCTTTCAGCGCGGGTTCAGGGAGATGCGTTATGCCGGTTTAGCCGTCAAAATCGACCCGCTCCACCAGCCGTAAAGCCGCACCGCGTAGCTTGGCAATATCTGTCAGCGGCGTTGGGTCCGCCGTGAAAGCACCCCAGCTCGCCACCAGTTCACTTGGGGCCACATCAGCCTTCAGCGGGTACTCAAAATTCGCCTCGGCATAGAGCGATTGCGCAATGCCCTCGGTCAGAAATTCCATCAGCAATTGGGCGTTTTCAGGGTTGGGCGCCGAGGCCGTCATTGCCATGCCCGAAAGGTTGATATGGGTGCCATTTTCGTTAAGGCTCGGGAAAATGAGGTCTACTGAACTCGCCCAAGGGATCTGCTCTGGGTCGGCCAGCATTTTGCCCATATAATACGTATTACCGATAGCGATATCACATTCGCCCGCCCAAATTGCCTTTACCTGAGCGCGGTCATTGCCTTGCGGGGCGCGGGCGAGGTTGGCTTTATAGGCTTCGAGCCAAGCAATGGTTTCCGCCTCCCCATGCTGCAAAAGATAAGCCGCCGTAAGCGCGATGTTATAATCATGAGTGCCTGAGCGCACACAAATACGGCCAGCCCATTCCGGGGCTGCCAGCTGCTCATAGCTGGTGATCTCGCCGTCCGCCACGCGCTCGTTAGAGGCGTAAATAATGCGGGCGCGCGAGGTGAGGCCAAACCACTGGTTACCTGCATCACGATAAGAAGCCGGGATGTTGGCGTTAATAACGTCTGATTGCACTGGCTGCGTAAGCTCGGCCTGTACCATGGCATCAAGATTAGCAATATCGGTCGTAAGAATTACATCAGCAGGGGAGCGCCGCCCCTCGGCCCGTAGCCGCTCCAGCATGCCGGATTTCAGGAAAACCACATTGGCGGTAATGCCGGTTTCGGCGGTAAACGCCGCCAAGATCGGGTCAATCAGCTCAGGCTGGCGTGAAGAGTAAATGTTAACATCCTGAGCTGAGGCGGTAACGGCTGCGGCGCTCATCAGGGTGGCAAAAACGATGTGTTTCATCAAGGGGGCTCCAGTTGGTTGGTGCTCCTGCTTAACCCGAGTATTTTACTCAAGTCAATACCTGAGTAAAATGTTTTTATGATTTCTCAGCGCGTTTTGCCGCGTCCCAAAGAGCGTCCATTTCAGCAAGGTTTGAACCCTCGGGCGTTTTACCTTCGGCCTTTAGCGCCGCCTCAATCGCGTTAAAACGGCGGGTGAATTTGGCGTTGGCTTTTCGAAGGGCTTCCTCCGGCTGCACGTCCAAGTGCCGTCCAAGATTGGCCATCACAAACAGCAAATCGCCAAATTCCTCCTCAACTTCGGCTTGGGTCAGGCTTTCCTTCGCCTCCACCAGTTCAGCCGATTCTTCCTTGATCTTATCAAGCACCTGCATGGTTCCCGGCCAGTCAAACCCAACCCGCGCGGCACGGTTTTGCAGCTTTAGCGCGCGGGTCAGGGCAGGGAGGTTGCCCGCGATGCCCTCCAGCACCGAGGCCGGCTTGCCGCGTTCCTTAGCCTTGATCTCCTCCCAATCCAGCAGCTGCTGCGCCGCTGATTTATCGCGGTTTTCGTCGCCAAAAACATGCGGGTGGCGGTCGATCATCTTGTCCGAAATCGCCTGCACCACGGTGTCAAAATCAAACTTCCCAGTCTCTTCAGCCATTTGCGCGTGATAAATGGTGTTGAGCAGCAGGTCTCCCAGCTCGCCCGGTAGCTCGTCCCACGCCTCACGCTCAATCGCGTCGGCCACCTCGTAAGCCTCCTCAACGGTATAGGGCGCGATGCTTTTGAAGTCCTGTTCAATGTCCCACGGGCAGCCCGTTTTAGGGTCGCGCAAGCGGCGCATAATTTCGAGCAGGCGCTCGATACCATTGCCGCGGTCATAGATAATATCGTCTGAGCTCATCGAGTGACCATCAGCTTTTCAAGCCCGTGAAAGTGGTAACGGTCAGCATAAACCGGTGTTTCGGCCAGCGCCAAATCGGGGCAGGCCTCAAGCAAGATCGGCATAGAATTCAGCATTTCCATACGCGCCAAAGGGGCGCCGATGCAGAAGTGCAGGCCAGCCCCAAAGGCCAGTTGGCGGGCGTTTTTACGGCTGGGCTGAAAAGCAAACGGGTTATCAAAAATCGCTGGGTCTCGGTTGGCTGCGGCCAGCAAAAGCCCAACCTGTTCACCACGCTTAAAGGCGTGCCCCGCCACGGTTACGTCTTCCAGCGCAAAGCGGGTAAACATGTGCAGCGGCGGGTCAAACCGGACGGTTTCTTCAATGATTCCAAGGTTTTCTTTTTCATCAGCTCCAAAGCGAATGCCGGTTTCAAGCAGGGCTTTTATCCCGTTGGCAATGCCGTGAACGGTCGCTTCATGGCCCGCGTTTAGCAAAAGAATACAGGTCGTTATCAGCTCATCTTCTGTCAGTTTTTCACCCTCATCCCGCGCGCTTATCAGCTCTGAAATCAGGTCTTCCCTCGGGGCTTTGCGCCGCTCTGCCACAAAGCTACGAATGTAGTCCATAAAGGCAATGGTCGCCGCTTCCGTCCGGTCCTCCAGCGCCCTATCACGCCGCGCTTGGTAGATGGCCACCATATCATGCGACCACCGCAAAAGCTGCGGAGCCATGTCTTCCGGCACGCCCAGCAGGCGGCAAATTACGGTGACCGGAATTACCTCGGCAAAGGCCGGCAGCAGGTCAAATTTACCATCGGGGAAGCCCGCCACAAGCTCTCGGCTAAGCGCCTGCACTTGCGGCGCCATTTCCTTGATCCGCCGGTTGGTAAACGCCTTGGTCAGCAAGCTGCGAATGCGGGTATGGCTGGGCGGCTCGATGCCCAGAATCGACCGGCTTTCAAAGGCGTAGAACGCCTGCAGATGGCTTGGCACGTCAGGAGCCAAATCATCCGGTAGCTCAGAAGCAAAGCGGCGGTCTCGCAAAAGGTCATTGACCACACCGTGCTGGGCTGAACACAAAAAACCGTAATCTTCCCAACGGAATAGCGCACCTTGTTCGCGCATCCGCTCGTAAGTCGGATAGGGGTTCTGCACAAAGGCTGCGTCCAGCGGGGATTGCGAAATCATCCAGCCTCCAAGGCATGCTCAAGATCGGCAATCAGGTCGTCCACATCCTCTATGCCGATGCTCAGCCGCAGCATATTAGCCGGAATGCCCCTATCTGGCCCCGCCACAGTGTGGCGGTGCTCGATCAGGCTTTCAACGCCCCCAAGCGAGGTCGCCGGAATGAAGATCCGGCTGGCTTTGGCCGCGGCCAAAGCACGGCCTTCAGCACCGTTCAAAAACACCGACATCATCCCGCCAAAGCCCCCCGTCATTTGCCGTGTGGCAACGGCGTGGCCAGGGTGGCTCGGCAAGCCCGGATACAAAACCCGCTCCACGCCGGGGTGGTTTTCAAAGTGGCGCGCAAGGGCCATCGCGTTATCAGACGCCTGTTTATAGCGCACAAAAAGCGTGCGCAGGCCGCGAATAAGCAACCATGCCTCAAAGCCTCCCAAAACCGTCCCTTGAAAGCTCCGCACTGTCAGGATTTCGTCCCAAATCTCTAGGCCTTCACGGGCCGTAAGGACGCCCGCTGTTAGGTCAGAATGGCCGTTCAAGTACTTGGTGGCGGAGTGAAACGAGATATCAGCCCCAAGCTCAAGCGGCCGCGTAGTGCAGGGCGGGGCGGCGGTGCTATCAACCATCAAAATCGCGCCAGCGGCATGAGCGAGCGCCGCGGCGGCCTCAATGTCGGTGATAGACCAATCGCCATTCGCTGGCGTTTCTATCCATACCAGCTTGGTTTTTCCGGGCTGAATCGCCGCTTCCAGCGCTGCTAAATTGCCCGCCTCAAAGCTGCTAAACCCAATAACCCCGCGCGCAGATTGCCGCGTAAGCCAATCAAACCCGACATGATACATCATCGATTGCGCGACCACATGCGCGCCCATCGGCAAGGCCTCAACCACCGCCACTGTGGCTGACATGCCGGAGTTAAACAGCAGCGAGCTATCACCACCCTCAAGCTCAGCAATTATCTCCTCGCCTTGCGTCGTGGTTGGCGAGCCATAACGGCTATAAACAAAGCCGTCGCGTTTTTCGTAATTTTCATCACGCGCAAAAGTGGAAGCACTGTGCATCGCAGGCACAACAGCGCCGCTATCACGGTCCAGCATATGCAGCGCCTGCGCGGCTTGGGTTTGCGGCGACAGGGTGTTGCGTTTCATTTAGTCGTTGCCTCGGTAAGGCTCTACATATTGCAGCGCCATATCCCAAGGGAAGAAGATCCACGTATCTTGGGAGACTTCAGTGATAAAGGTATCCACCATCGGGCGGCCCATAGGCTTGGCGTAAACCGTGGCAATATGAGCCTTGGGATAGCGAGATTTTACCACCTCAAGGGTTTTGCCGGTATCCACCAGATCGTCGATAATCAGAATGCCCTCACCGTCACCAATAATTTCAGCGTCGGGCGCTTTCAGCACCTTGGCTTCAGATTGCTCTTGGTGGTCATAGCTCTTGATGCTGATCGTATCCACGGTGCGGATATCCAGCTCCCGCGCGATGATCATCGCCGGGGCCATGCCGCCACGCGTAATCGCCACAACGGCTTTCCATTCACCGCCATCGGGGGCCATTTTCTCAAGCCGCCACGCCAGCGCGCGGCTGTCACGGTGGATTTGGTCCCAGCTAATATGGAAGCCTTTTTCGTGTGGGAGGCGCTCAGTCATGATTTTCGTCCTGTTACTATGTCAATATCGGGGGCGTCTTCGGCTTTCATGCCAACAACATGATAGCCGCTATCCACGTGGTGGTTTTCGCCGGTCACACCGGAGGAAAGGTCACTCAGCAAATACATGCCCGCCTTGCCAACGTCCTCGGTGGTTACATTGCGGCGCAGTGGCGAGTTCAGCTCGTTCCATTTTAGGATGTAGCGGAAATCACCGATTCCCGAAGCCGCGAGGGTTTTGATAGGCCCAGCTGAAAGCGCATTTACGCGAATATTCTTTGGCCCGAGGTCCATCGCCATATAGCGCACTGAGGCTTCCAAGGCGGCCTTGGCAACGCCCATTACATTATAATGCGGCATAACCCGCTCAGCGCCATAATAGGTGAGCGTAAGCATAGAGCCACCGTCGGGCATCATCTTTTCAGCGCGTTGTGCAACGGCGGTGAAGGAGTAGACCGAGATATCCATGGTCATTTTAAAATTGGCGGCCGAGGTGTCTACATAGCGCCCGCGCAGCTCTGATTTGTCAGAAAAACCAATGGCATGCACGAGAAAGTCAATCTTGCCCCACTTGGCTTCGATCTCGGCAAAGGTTGCATCAATCGAGGCTTCGTCGGTTACATCGCAGTCCAGCACAATATCTGAGCCGATGGATTCGGCCAAAGGCTTAACCCGCTTGCCAAGGGCATCCCCCTGATAGGTAAAGGCCAGCTCAGCCCCTTGCTCATGGCACATACGGGCAATGCCCCAAGCAATGGATTTGTTGTTGGCTACGCCCATAATAAGGCCGCGCTTACCGCTCATCAGTCCGGAGGTCATTCAATCACCCTTTTGTTATCGTTCCCTTGGTCTACGCCAAAGTCGCGCACCATTCAAGAATGGAAACGGCGGTGGCATGCGGCTTTCGCCTGCGCTAGGGTTTGCGGGAATCAGGAGGGCTTGGCCATGGGCAACGCGAAGAGAAAAGGCATTTTTGCAGGGGATGACCCCTTTGCGCTGGCGCAAAGCTGGCTGGATGAGGCGGTGAAGGCCGAGCCGAATGACCCGAACGCAGTGGCGCTCAGCACAGTGGATGCCAGCGGCCTGCCCAATGCCCGCATGGTGTTGCTAAAAGAAATCGAATCTGATGCTTTTATGTTTTACACCAATTATGGCAGCGCCAAAGCGCAGGAAATGGACGCCGCTGGGAAGGCGGCCTTTGTGATGCACTGGAAAAGCCTGCGGCGGCAAATAAGAGTGCGGGGCATTGTGAGCCGTGAGGATGGCCCACAAGCTGACGCTTATTACCGTAGTCGCTCGCTGCAAAGCCGGCTTGGGGCTTGGGCCTCTGATCAGTCCCAACCACTCGAATCACGAGCGGCGTTGCTGGGGAAGGTCGCTAAAGTTACAGCCCAGAAGGGCGCCAGCCCAAAGCGGCCTCCATTTTGGGGCGGTTTTCGGATAAAACCGCTTGAAATCGAGTTCTGGGCCGATGGTGCGTATCGGTTGCACGACCGCTTCAAATGGCATAGGCTGCAATTATCAGATGATTGGGTTGTTAATCGTCTCAATCCCTAGGCGCTTATCCGCGCAGTAATCTGTAAAATAATTTGTGAAAGTAATTATTATATTGAAAAACCGCACTAAATTGCTGTTTAGTAGCCCGAGTGTGCTTGATTTGCTGGTGAAGATGTAACAATATTAACCAAACGGAAAACAATACTTGTGGAGCCTTCGCGAGGTCAAAAAGACCAGCGGCTTTACTGGAAGGACAGAATGAAAAAAGGCCAGGTTAAATGGTTTGACGCCGCTAAGGGGTATGGCTTCCTTGTTGCTGATGATGACCAAGGGGATATTCTATTGCACGCCAATGTGCTGCGCAATTTTGGGCGGGGCTCAATTGCTGAAGGATCTATGGTGTCCTTCAGTGTGCAGCAAACAGAGCGCGGGCGGCAAGCTTCCGAGATTTTTGAAATTGTAGCACCGGTTGAGACCGCGCCCACCGAAGAAACCGAAGAGGCGCTGCTTGAGCTGCCAAAGGTTGAAGGTGTGCCGCTGGAACCCGCGCGAATCAAATGGTTTGATAAAACCAAAGGCTTTGGCTTTGCCAATACCTATGGCTCGGCTGAAGATATTTTTCTGCATCTCGAAGTGATGCGGCAATACGGGTTTTCTGATCTTTCCCCGGGCGAAGCGATTTCGGTGCAGGTAATTGATGGCCCCCGTGGCCGCATGGCGGGCGCGATTTATTCTTGGGATAAGCCGCTTGAATCAAAGGGCTAAATTGTGGCTCTTTGCGGCGCTGGCCATTTTCAGCGCTAGCGGCGCTATTGCTGGCAGCTGTAGTGAAAACACCATCGAGCTACGCCAAAACGGTGTGCAGGCCGAATTTAGCATAGAGCTAGCCATAAAACCCGAAGAGCAAGCCCAAGGGCTTATGTTTCGCGAATCCATGCCGCAGTTTAACGGCATGCTTTTCATTAACGAGCGCCCACGGCAGGTGTCTTTCTGGATGAAAAATACACTGATCTCACTTGATATCCTGTTTATTGATGCAACCGGTGTGGTGAAAACCATAAAGCATAGCGCAACGCCGCTCGATACCACCGCGATTCCCGGCGGGGATGACATCCAATATGTTTTGGAAATCAACGGTGGGATAGCCAACCTGCTGGGCCTGTCTGCGGGCGCAGAAACCCGCTATATCGGCTACATGCAAGAAAATGCAATTTGGCCCTGCGAATAGCCATTTTTCGCTTTTCATTCCCCGCGTTACCCTCTAGATGATGCACCAAGGTCGGGGCGTGGCGCAGCCTGGTAGCGCGGCGGTTTTGGGTACCGTAGGTCGTAGGTTCGAATCCTATCGCCCCGACCAGTTTCACATACATATGTATACAATAAGCGCGAAAGCGCGGCGTAACATATTCAGGTTTTAATGATTCCCAGTTGGGGAAGTTGAAGTTGAATTTTAGCCATTTGCGCAAAGCTTTTGAAAACACGAAGATTTCCTAAATCTGTCCTTGGGGAAGGTTTATGCGCCTTCCTGAATTTCGCCAAAATCTTAACTTTTCGAATCTAGCAGCCAAAACAACGTCAACAAATTTATCCATAAAATTTGCAAATAAAGCGTTTGACGGCAGCGCCTCAAATACTGCAATTAGGGTGTATCAACAGTAGGGCTACTAGATATAGTGCTGGCAGGGCAAACCCCCTAGCATTGGGTTAAGTGTCGCCCATAGCAGTAAATAGTGGCTTTTATAACAAAATACCCTTGAGCAGGGCAGGCAATTAAGGCTGGGACAGAATGAAGATTGATCGCAAATTTACCTCGGTAAAATCCGGCGCCTATGGGGCGCTTTCCTTCACCAAACGCAATTCAGAGATTCGCAACCCTGATGGCAGCATTGTGTTTGCGCTGAGCGATATGGAAGTGCCTGAGGGATTCTCACAAGTTGCGGCTGATGTTCTGGCGCAAAAGTATTTCCGCAAGGCCGGCGTGCCTGCGGCCACCAAAACGGTGCAAGAAAAAGGCATCCCCGAGTTCCTTTGGCGCTCTGTTCCAGATGAGGCCGCGCTGGCTGCACTGCCCGAGGGTGCGCGCTATGGCTCCGAGTCCTCCGCCAAGCAGGTGTTTGACCGCCTTGCAGGCGCGTGGTGCTATTGGGGCTGGAAGGGTGGTCACTTTACCACCGAGGCCGACGCCAAGGCTTATTTTGACGAAATGCGCTATATGCTGGCCGCGCAGATGGCCGCGCCCAATTCTCCGCAGTGGTTTAACACCGGTTTGCACTGGGCTTATGGCATTGGCGGTCCCGCGCAGGGCCACCACTATGTGGACTACCAAACCGGCAAGCTGACCAAATCTGTTAACTCTTACGAGCACCCGCAGCCCCACGCCTGCTTCATTCAATCCGTGGCCGATGACCTGGTGAATGAAGGCGGCATTATGGATCTTTGGACCCGCGAAGCGCGGTTGTTCAAATATGGCTCCGGCACCGGCACTAACTTTAGCTCGCTCCGTGCGGCCAATGAAACCCTCGGTGGCGGCGGTAAATCCTCCGGCCTGATGTCGTTCCTGAAAATTGGCGACCGTGCGGCGGGGGCTATCAAATCTGGTGGCACCACGCGGCGGGCGGCCAAGATGGTGATTGTTGATGTGGACCACCCCGATATTGAGGAATTCATCAATTGGAAAGTGATCGAGGAGCAAAAAGTGGCTTCTTTGGTGGCGGGCTCCAAACTGCACGAGCAGCAGCTTAACGAGATTTTCGGCGCGATCCGCGTATGGGATGGCGTTGAGGCCGATGCCTTTGACCCCAACAAAAACAACGCCTTGAAGGACGCAATTAAGAGCGCCCGCAAAGTTATGATCCCTGAAACATACGTGAAGCGCGTGCTGCAATATGCACAGCAGGGTTTTACATCCATCGAATTTCCGACCTATGATACCGATTGGGATAGCGACGCTTATCTCAGCGTTTCGGGCCAGAATTCCAACAACACCGTGCGCGTAACAGACGCCTTCCTTCAGGCCGTAAAAGACGACGCCGACTGGGAGCTTTTGCGCCGCACCGATGGCAAAGTCGCCAAAACCCTAAAGGCGCGAGACCTCTGGGACGAGGTTGGCCACGCCGCTTGGGCGTCAGCCGATCCGGGCATCCAGTATCACGACACCATTAACGCGTGGCATACTTGCCCCGCTGACGGCGAAATTCGCGGCTCTAACCCGTGCTCGGAATACATGTTCCTTGATGATACCGCCTGTAACCTCGCCAGCATGAACCTGCTGAAGTTCCTGAAAGACGGCAGCTTTGATGCGGCATCCTATATGCACGCCACCAAGCTTTGGACGGTTACGCTGGAAATTTCAGTGCTGATGGCGCAGTTCCCATCACCTGAAATTGCTGAGCGCAGCTTTAAGTTCCGCACCCTCGGCCTTGGCTATGCCAATATCGGCGGTTTGCTGATGAACATGGGCTTTGGCTACGATAGTGACGAGGGCAGGGCGCTGACAGGTGTTCTCACGGCCATCATGACCGGCGTTTCTTACAAAACTTCGGCTGAAATGGCGGCTGAACTCGGCGCCTTCCCCGGCTATGCCAAAAACGCTGACCACATGCTGCGGGTTATCCGCAACCACAAGCGCGCTGCTTATGGTGAAAACGCAGGCTATGAAGGCCTTGCGGTGCCCCCCGTGCCGCTGGACCATGATAACTGCCCCGATGGCAAGCTGCTGAACCTTGCGCATAAAGCGTGGGACGAAGCGCTGGCCCTTGGTGAGCAGCACGGCTACCGCAATGCTCAGGTTTCGGTGATTGCCCCAACAGGCACCATCGGGCTGGTGATGGATTGTGATACAACGGGCATTGAGCCTGATTTTGCACTCGTGAAGTTCAAGAAGCTCGCCGGCGGTGGTTATTTCAAAATCATCAACCAATCTGTGCCTGCGGCGCTGGTTAAGCTGGGCTACAAGCCTTCGCAAATTGAAGAGATTATTGCCTATGCTGTGGGCCACGGCTCTATCGGCAATGCCCCCGGCATTAACACCACGAGCCTGCTCGGCCACGGGTTTGGCGAAGAGGAACTGGCGAAAATCGAAGCCGCACTGGCCTCAGCCTTTGACCTGCGCTTTATCTTCAACCAGTGGACGCTTGGGGCTGATTTCTGCACCGGCGCGCTTGGCATTCCTGAGGCAAAGCTGAACGACCCTGCGTTTGACTTGCTTAAGCACCTTGGCTACTCGAAAGAGCAGATCGAGGCGGCAAACCTGCACGCCATTGGCACGATGACCCTTGAGGGCGCGCCCTACCTGAAAAAAGAGCATTACGTGGTGTTTGACTGCGCCAATACTTGTGGCAAAACCGGCAAGCGGTATTTGTCGGTCGACAGTCATATCAAGATCATGGCTGCTGCTCAGAGCTTCATTTCAGGGGCGATCTCCAAGACCATCAATATGCCGAATGATGCGACCATCGAAGACTGCAAAGCCGCATATGAGAGCAGCTGGGCGCTCGGGGTGAAGGCGAATGCGCTTTATCGTGATGGCTCAAAACTCAGCCAGCCGCTATCGTCCGCACTGATTGACGAAGAGGATATGGACGAACTTGCTGACGCACCTGTCACCGAGCAAGCTGCTGTATTGGCAGAGAAAATCGTTGAAAAGGTGATTGTGAAGCACGTTGCGCGGGGCCGTGAAAAGCTGCCACAGCGCCGCAAGGGCTATACCCAAAAAGCGGTTGTGGGTGGGCATAAGGTTTACCTGCGCACCGGCGAATATAAAGACGGCACTTTGGGCGAGATCTTTATTGATATGCACAAAGAGGGTGCGGCCTTCCGCGCGATGATGAACAATTTTGCTATCGCCATTTCGGTGGGCCTGCAATACGGCGTGCCGCTGGATGAATATGTGGATGCCTTCACTTTTGTGCGCTTTGATCCTGCCGGCATGGTGCAGGGAAATGACAGCATTAAGTCGGCCACCTCGATCATCGACTACATTTTCCGCGAGCTGGCGATCTCCTATCTTGACCGCACAGACCTCGCGCATGTGCAGCCCGAGGGCGAGACATTTGACAGCCTTGGACGTGGTGAAGAAGAGGGCAAAACCAATGTGGCAGAGCCATCGGAATCGGCGGCTAGCTCGCTTGATCTGATCAAGCAGCTGTCCTCCACCGGCTATTTGCGCTCACGGATGCCGCAAAACCTGAGCGGCATTAAGGCGACAGAAACCACGGTTGTGGCGACCGAAACCGTAGCTGTGGCGACAGAAACCACGGTGCAGGTGATGGACGACCGTGCCAAGGCAAAAATGCAGGGCTATGAGGGCGACCCATGCGGCGAATGCGGCAACTTTACCCTCGTGCGCAACGGCACCTGCATGAAGTGTAATACCTGCGGCGGCACATCTGGCTGCAGTTAGGAACAGGCGGGGAGGGTTGTCTGCTTGGCCCTCCCAACATTCAGGCCAAAGGCATTATATCGAGCGCTCAACGATGAGCCTGAATGATAAACTGGGAGTGGTTCGCCACTCCCTTTTTTTATGGTTGGGTATACTGACCCATTACCTTAACGGCATCCTCATAATCCTGTTTGAAATACTTGAACAGCCGCGAATTCGCCATGCGATCAAGGCCCTCTATGCGCTCCGAAATCGGATTTTTGTGCACTTTGCTAAAGCCACAATACGGTATGTAGGTTTCAGATATATCCACACCAATTTTTTCGAGAAACGAAGTGATGAATTCCTGCTGGCGACCGTCAAAATCTTCGTAATAGATTAAACGAACAGGTATGCCTGCGCGCGCGAGCTGTCGCGCTTTGCCGACTTGCCGTTTGCGGGTTGCCGCAACATTATAAGCAGATCTTAGAAAAAGGGATTTAACCATATTAAATTCCTGCTGGTTTATCCGCTCAAGCTTTTGCAGTGTTTCGGCGCCGTCTTTATTGCCAGTAAATTGCGGGTGTGTCGGCATTTCAATATTTGATTGTAGTCTATTTCCGAACCTGTGAACGTAAGCCGAGCAGGTCATATTCAGAAAATCACGCCGTAATAGTAAAAATACGTTTACGTTATAGTGTTGCATGATTTTGGCAATATCGCGAATATTACCGGTAATCCGCCACTTAAAGCCCGTAGTTAATACCTTTTCGTCAGGATTCGGCGGTTGTACTTTTCCGGAAAGTTTTCGTTGCCCTGAAAAAACACCGGTAGACAATATGTCATTCAATGCTTGCGGATAATCTTTAGGGGTGTTGGTGTTTTCAAAATTGTGTTTGTCCAATTCCTCAAAAAGCGGAACATTTACGCCCTTTTGGGCGCTCAATGCACTAATAATGGCCGAACTGCCTTCGCGGCCATTATACTGGATAATGAAGTTTTTTTGCGATGTGGCCACTAAGCGCCGCGTGCCATTGCGGCCACGCCGGTGCGGGCGATATCTGAAAGGCCAAGCGGGCGCATCAGGTCGGTAAACGCATCAATTTTTTCGGGCGTGCCGGTGATTTCAAACACAAAGCTCTCGAGAGTGCTATCCACCACATTGGCGCGAAAAATATCGGCCAGCCGCATGGCTTCAACCCGCTTATCTCCTGTGCCAGCCACCTTAAGCAGCGCCATTTCGCGCTCTACAGATGGGCCTTCAACCGTAAGGTCGTTCACGCGGTAAACCGGAATAATCAGGCCAAGCTGGGCCTTGATTTGTTCAATCACGGCGGGCGTGCCGGTGGTCACAATCGTAATGCGAGAGCGGTGACCCTCGGCGTCGGTTTCGGCCACGGTGAGGCTGTCAATATTGTAGCCACGGCCGGAAAACAGGCCGATCACACGGGCCAAAACGCCGGCTTCGTTATCCACCAGCACCGCGAGGGTGTGGGTTTCTTCCAGCTCGTCGAGCGGGTTTTTTAGGTCATAGGCGCTTTTGCGGCTGCTGCCTTTTTTCAGGTGAAGGGTCATGGCTTTGGTCCTTTTCTTGGCAAAATCGCTGGTTTTGCCGTTAATGTCCAGTTAATCCGACGCGCTCAGGCGCAAATGCTGCGGGGCGGGGAGGAGGATTTCGTCTGTTAGATGGTCTCGATTTTTGATGAAGCGCTTGATCAGGGGCGCAAATTCCGTGGCGATGGACTCAGAAGTTTCTGCGTCCATCTCGTCAGGGTAACGCAGGCGCACGGCTTTGTTTTTCTGGGTAAAACGCTGGGTTTGCACGACCTCAGCCAGCACCTCGGGATCAAATTTTAAGCCCAGTTGCTTTAGAATGCGCCGCGCGGTTTCCACCGTGTTAAAGGCGATATCCTCAAAATATAGCGGCATCACATTGGGCAGGCGGAGCCATGCCGTGAGGCTATCATGCTGGCTGCGGATATTGGTGAAGGTCTGCTCAAGGGTGGTAAGCTCAGCAAACTCGTCACCCCCCGTTTCACGGGACTTTTGCGCGTGGTCGAGCATGGAAAGCGCCATGTCTCGGGGGTCACGATAGCAGGCATGGGCGATGGCCTCGCCGGACTGAATGGCCTCTACCACGCAGGGGTCGGGCCGCATATGTGTTTTTAAAGCAATAGGATAGCCGCGTTCCTTCGCCTCATCCTTAAGCTCTGAAAGCTGGCGCTCGGTGATGTGATTCACAAAATTGCGCCGCAGCACGGGGTTGACCACGTCTAGCGGCACTCGATCCTGCGGAAAGCCGCAAAGATCGAGCGCCGAGCGGACAAGCTGGAAGGCCAGCGTGGAGCCGGTTTTGGTCATCCCGTAGCTGAAGTAAAGCAGGGGGGCCATGCTAGACTCGGGTTTTGCCCGCAGCATCAATGGCGTCTGCGGTTTCTTCGTCGCACAAAATCATCTCGTTATGGGCTTTGCCTGACGGGATCATCGGGAAGCAATTTTCGTGTTTTTCCACCACGCAATCAAGAATAACCGGCCCATCGTAAGCCAGCATTTCCTTGATGGCTTCGTCGAGATCAGCCGGATCGGTCACCAAAATCCCTTTGCCGCCAAAGGCTTCGGCGAGTTTCACGAAATCGGGCAGGCTTTCAGACCAACTCTGCGAATAGCGCTCGCCGTGTAGCAACTGCTGCCATTGCCGGACCATGCCGAGGCGCTCATTATTGAGAATGAACTGCTTAACCGGCAGGTTAAACTGAATCGCCGTGGCCATTTCCTGCATGTTCATCTGGAAAGACGCATCGCCCGCAATGTTAATCACGAGGCTTTCAGGATGCGCCACTTGCACGCCCACGGAGGCGGGCAGGCCATAGCCCATAGTGCCAAGGCCACCCGAGGTCATGAAGCGATGCGGGTCATCAAAATTGAGGTATTGCGCGGCCCACATCTGGTGCTGCCCCACCTCGGTGGTGATGTAGCGATCCATGTTTTTGGTAAGCGCTTCAAGGCGTTGCAGGGCGTGCTGTGGTTTGATGATCTTGCTTGAATTGGTGTAATCAAGGCAATTTCGGGCCTGCCATTCGTTGATCTGACCCCACCATTTCTTAATCGCAGCCGATTTGGTTTTGCGGCCGCGAGATTTCCAGACCTTCAGGAAATCTTCCAGAATGTGGCCGATATCGCCGATGATCGGCACGTCGACATGGATGATTTTATTGATCGACGAGGGGTCGATATCCATGTGAACTTTGAAGCTATCAGGGCTAAACGCATCCGTGCGGCCCGTAATCCGGTCATCAAACCGCGCGCCAACGCAGAGCATGTAATCACAGCCGTGCATGGCCAAGTTGGCCTCTACGGTGCCGTGCATGCCCAGCATACCCAGCCAATTATCACCCGACGCCGGATAGGCCCCGAGGCCCATCAGCGTGGAGGTAATAGGGGCATTGCTGCCCGCTACAAGCTCTCGCAACAGCTGGCTGGAAGCCACGCCGGAGTTGATAACCCCGCCGCCGGAATAGATGATCGGGCGCTCGGCATTTTCAAAGGCCTCAACGGCGCGGGTGATCTCTGCGAGGTCACCTTTAACCTGTGGCTGGTAATGTGTCGTGGGCGCTTTGGCCTTGGTTTTATAAGGCGCAGAGGCAAACTGCACGTCCTTCGGGATATCAACCAGCACGGGGCCGGGGCGGCCTGCGGTGGCAATATGGAAGGCTTGGTGGATGGTTTCGGCCAAGTCTGCCGTGTCTTTTACCAGCCAGTTATGCTTGGAGCAGGGGCGGGTGATGCCCACGGTATCGGCCTCCTGAAAAGCGTCATTGCCGATCATGAAGGTGGGAACTTGCCCGCTGAGAACGATCATTGGGATGCTGTCCATCAGCGCGTCTGTCATGCCCGTAACGGCATTTGTGGCCCCCGGGCCAGAGGTAACCAACACAACACCGGGCTTGCCGGTTGCGCGGGCATAGCCCTCAGCCGCGTGGGTAGCGCCTTGCTCGTGGCGCACGAGGATATGCTTAATGTCATTTTGCTGGAAAATGGCGTCGTAAATCGGAAGCACAGCGCCGCCGGGGTAACCAAAGACGGTGTCGACGCCTTGTTCCTTCAAGGCTTCAACAACTATTTGGGCTCCGGTCATCTCGCGAGACATATGCATAACTCCATTTTGGGCCGCGGCCCGTTGATTCTTATGTGGCAAAAAAAAAGCCTCCAATTTGGTTGGAGGCAAGCGCAAAATCGAATAAAAACTGGGTTTTTACACGGTTTGCGCCTTTTCAAGCACCACGACAAGAATGTTAATTGCGTTGGTCATGCAAGATTTTTAAATGCCTATTGTTAAAACGTCAATCTGTTTTGAAAAATAATGTTGCGCGAAGTGTCGCAAATGATTTCCATAATTACCGATTCTTTCGCAATGAATAGGGAAATTGTTAAAATGAGTATTTATGGTGTTTCCAGTGCCTTAATTGGGCAACGCCTGATTGTATCCATTCGCATTCCGTGATGTTTAACCTCATATTTACTGTTGGCAAAAGGGTTACGTCAGGGTAGCTTACCCACACTATTTTCGATCTGGCGCAGAGTTCGCGCCACTTACTGGGAGGTTATCTATGGATCGTCGTTCTTTTTTGACTAAAGCAGCACTTGGGGGCACAGCCGCTGCCGCCAGCACATTGGCCGCTCCGGCTTATGCGCAGGGCAACCGCACGCTGACTATGGTTACAGCATGGGGTCGTGGCCTCGCAGGCGTTTTTGATGCGGCGCAGCACGTTGCTGACAATATCACTGCCATGTCTGACGGGTCTTTGACCGTTGAGATCAAAGCTGCGGGCGAGCTCGTTGGTGCGCTCGAAGTGTTTGACGCTGTGTCTTCTGGCCAAGCTGATATGTATCACGCGGCAGATTACTACTTTGTAGGCCAGCACCCGGGATATGCCTTCTTTACGTCAGTTCCCTTTGGCATGGCCGCTCAGGAGCTTTCAAACTGGTATTACCAAGGCGATGGCCGCAAATATCATGACCAGCTTGGCGAAGTTTTCAACCTGAAATCATTCCTCGCAGGTAACACTGGCGCGCAGGCTGGCGGTTGGTTCAAACAGGAAATGAACTCCCCTGAGGATTTCAATGGCCTGAAGTTCCGTATGCCTGGCCTCGGTGGCGAAGCGCTCGGCAAGCTTGGCGCTTCTGTGCAAAACCTGCCTGGTTCAGAAGTGTATCAAGCGCTGGCTTCCGGCGCGATTGACGGCACTGAGTGGATTGGCCCATGGGCTGACGAAGTTGCTGGCTTTCAGGAAATCACCAAAACCTATTACACTGCGGGCTTCCATGAGCCGGGTGCAGGTCTGTCACTGGCAACAAACCTCGATGTATTCAATGAGCTGTCCCCAGCTCATCAGAAAATTATCGAAGTTGCGGCTGCTGAAGCTCACCAGTGGAACCTTGCTCAGTTCCTCAACAATAACGGTGCTGCGCTGCAACGCCTTGTTGCTGAAGGTGTTCAGGTTAAAGAATTCAATGACAGTATTTGGGATGCGTTTGGCGCCGCTTCTTCTGAAGTTCTTGATGGCTACATGGACGATGCTCTGTTTGCAGAAATTCGTGAAAACTACAATGCATCCATGAAAGCTTCTTCTGGCTGGATCGACAAAGCTGAAGGCACATACCGTGCGCAGCGTGACCGCATTCTTGGCTAACACCCACGGTTAAACTGTGCCCCCCGCTTTAGCTAGCGGGGGGCATTTTTTGAATTTTCCTATATTCAAAGAGAGATCAGAATGGCTGATGCGCTTAGCTGGGTTGGTGCCCAGTTGTTGCAAGGTTTTATTAACCTTTACACCGCTCTTTCCAATCCGATGGCATGGTTGAACTGGGTTAATGACCCTGAATCGGCTATCCGCTTTATCTATTATGGAGCCTCAAAAGAATTTCTCTTTATTATAATAGATCTGTTTTTGGTTATCACCGTGTTGGGTTTGCTTTATCGCCCGTTCCTCTGGGGCGTTGTGCGCGTTATTGAGGGGTTCTCCAATTCGGTGGGCCGCTTTTTTGCATGGGCGGGCCTTATAATGGTGCTGCAACAGGTGATGATCGTATTTCTCCAGCGGATTTTCCGCGTGTCCGAGATTTCGATCGGGCCGTTTGGCACCGTTTTCACCAAAGACCTGAGCTGGTTTGGTGAGGAGCTTAAGCTTTATAACGCCATGATCGTAGCTTTGGTGGCGGCCTATACCTTTGTGCAAGGCGGCCATGTGAGGGTAGACCTTGTATATGCCCGCGTGGGCTTTCGCGCCAAGCGCGTGATTGATATGTTCGGCTCGCTGTTTTTCATCATGCCAACCATGTTTCTTATCTGGATGTTTGGCTGGTTCTTTATGTGGCGCAACTTGGTTACACCAAAATTCTCGGCCTCGGCTTCGCTGGAATCTATGATGCGCAAAGCGCCGTTTTTGAAAGAAAATATAGAGCTGATCGGCTTTTCGCCCAACGGCTTTAACGCCTATTTCCTCTTCAAGGTGCTGCTGATCAGCTTTGCCTTTATGATGATCGCGCAAGGGGCGGCGTTTTTCTACCGCTCGCTGCTCGAATTTATCGAGGGTAAAGACTCCGAGGGCAAATACCTTGACCTTGATAAACTTAACGACGAGACGGC
>WTAL01000090.1 GCA_013139635.1 Paracoccaceae bacterium | reverse complement strand
CTTCCGGTCCTCATCGAGAGGATCGCCACCAGTCAGCGCGTTGCGCCCACTGGTGCGTTTGTCGTTTGTTTTGGGCCTGAGGAGGACCGCATGTTTGAGAACCTATCCGACCGCCTAAGCGGCGTCTTTGATAAGCTTACCAAGCAAGGTGCGCTCTCTGAGGCGGACGTGGCAACGGCCCTTCGTGAGGTCCGCGTGGCCCTGCTAGAGGCCGACGTTTCGTTGCCTGTGGCGCGGGACTTTGTGAAGGCGGTTCAGGAGAAGGCCGAAGGGCAATCGGTTACAAAATCAATCACGCCGGGGCAGCAAGTTGTTAAGATCGTTCATGACGAGCTGATCACGATGCTGGCGGGCGATGACGAAGCGGCAGGCGCGCTGAAGGTGGACAATCCGCCCGCGCCGATCTTGATGGTTGGCCTGCAAGGCTCGGGTAAAACCACCACCACGGCCAAGCTTGCTAAGCGCCTGAAAGAAAAAGATAATAAGCGGGTTCTTATGGCCTCGCTCGATATTTATCGGCCTGCGGCGCAGCACCAGCTAGAGGTTTTGGGCGCGCAAATCGGCGTGGATACTTTGCCGATTGTGGCTGGCCAAACCGCCGTGCAAATCGCCAAGCGTGCCAAGCAGCAAGCCACTTTGGGCGGCTATGATGTATACCTGCTCGACACCGCGGGCCGCTTGCATATTGACGAAGTTTTAATGACCGAAGTGCAGGACGTGCGCGACGTGGCAACGCCTCGTGAAACCCTGCTGGTGGTCGACGGCCTAACCGGCCAAGACGCCGTAAACGTGGCTGAGCAGTTCGACGGCCAGATCGGCATTTCGGGCGTTGTGCTTACACGGATGGATGGCGACGGGCGCGGCGGTGCAGCGCTTTCGATGCGTGCCATCACTGGCAAGCCTATCAAATTTGTGGGCCTTGGCGAGAAAATGGACGCCATCGAGGAATTCCACCCCGAGCGAATCGCTGGCCGCATTTTGGGCATGGGCGATATCGTATCGCTGGTAGAAAAAGCCCAAGAAACCATTGAGGCCGAGCAGGCCGAGCGCATGATGAAGCGCTTCCAGAAGGGGATGTTCAATATGAACGACCTCAAATCCCAGCTGGAGCAGATGCAAAAGATGGGTGGCATGGAAGGCGTGATGGGCATGATGCCCGGCATGGGCAAAATGAAAAAGCAGATGGATAGCGCGGGCATGGATGACAAGGTCATCACCCGTCAAATTGCGTTGATCCAGTCGATGACCAAGCGTGAGCGGGCGAACCCGAAGCTGCTGCAAGCCTCCCGCAAAAAGCGGATCGCGGCGGGCGCGGGCATGGAAGTATCTGAGCTGAATAAGCTGATGAAAATGCAGCGCCAAATGGGCGATATGATGAAGAAAATGGGCAAAATGGGCAAAAAAGGCCTGATGCGCCAAGGCATGGGCGCGCTTATGGGCAAAGGCGCAGGGGCGATGCAGCAAGGCATGCCCGGCGTGCCTCCCGGCGGCGCGGGCGGTTTGCCCGGCCTTGGTGGCGGACTGCCCACCGATATGAGCGGTTTTGGGAAAAAGAAATGACCTTTGCGCCGATCGAAACCGATAACCTGATTTTACGCATGCTCAAAGCTGATGACTTTGATGTGCAAGCAGGTTTTTTGGCCAGCGAGCGCTCTAAAGGTGTTGGTGGCCCGATGGATCGGGCCATGGCATGGCGGAATTTTGCGACCGATTTTGGCCATTGGGCACTTCGCGGCTATGGGATGGTAACAATCGTCGAAAAATCTTCCGGCCGACAGGTTGGCGTTGTTGGATTCTGGAACCCTGAAGGCTGGCGCGAAGTTGAGCTCGGCTGGACAGTTTATGATGGGTTTGAGGGCCGTAGCTACGCTTTCGAAGCCGCTAAAGCCATGCGGAAATATGCCTATAAAACCCTTAAGTGGCAGACACTTACAAGCGTGATAGCCAGCGACAATGATCGCTCTATTAAGCTGGCCGAACGGCTCGGTGCGCGGTTTGAGCAAAACTGGACCTCGCCTTCAGGCAAGGCAGCTCTAATTTACCGCCATCCTACGCCGGAAGCCATGCAATGACCTCCATCCCCACCCTTGAAACTGAACGCATGATATTGCGCGCACCGGTTACCGATGATCAGGATGGTTTTGCCGCCTTCCTGATGTCGGAACGGGCTGTCTACGCGGGCGGTACACAAGATAAAGAAAAAGCCATCGCCGAGTTTCAGGAAATGATTGATTACTGGAACACTTCCGCGCTTGGCACTTTCACCATGGAGCGCAAAGACAATGGCTTGGCGATTGGTCATGTGGGTGGCCTTAAGCCTGAAGGTTGGCCTGAAGCCGAGCTTGGCTGGTCGATCTGGCGGGATGAAGATGAAGGCAAAGGGTTCGCGTCCGAAGCGGCCATCGCCGTGTTGGATTATGCCTTTAACCATCTCGGTTGGAAAACCGCCGCCAGCTATGTTGCGCCAGATAATAAAAGATCAATCGAAATGACTGAGCGTTTGGGCGCGCGGCTCGATCTCGACGCAGCCAAGCCCGATGGGCTTACCTGCCTCGTTTATCGCCACCCTGCGCCGGAGGCCAATCAATGACCTCGATCCCCACCTTAGAGACTGAGCGCCTTACCCTACGCCCGCCTGAACTGGCAGACTTTCCGACATACGCATCTTTTTATGCTGATGCGGTTGGGTCTGGCGACTATGGTGGGCCACTGCGGGCTGATCAGGCTTTTGGTGTTCTGTGCAAAGACATGGGCCACTGGGTTTTTAAGGGCTTTGGCAAATGGAGCATCATGCGGCGTGCTGACAATACCATGCTGGGCGGCTGTGGGCTGGTTCATCCCGAAGGATGGCCAAGCCATGAGCTTACCTGGTGGTTGCATCCGGATTTTCGTGGGCAGGGCATTGCGTCCGAGGCCTCACGCGCGGTTATCGAATTTGCTTTCAAAACACTGAAATGGCCTGCTGTTGAAACGCACATGCAGGACGAAAACAGCGCTGCACGAAAATTGGTGGAAAGCCTTGGCGGCCAAATTTGCCGCCGTGATGCCTTTCCGGACGGAATATCGCGAAACATATTCGCTTTTTCGAAAATCGTGAATGCGGAGGCCATGCAATGACCCCTACGCTTCATACAAATCGCCTGACACTGGAAGCTCTTTCAGCGCAACATACCAATGCGCTGCAAGCATTCTATGCAACGGAGCGGTCAACATGGGTTGGCGGCCCTTCGGATAAGGCGGGTTGCGCTAAGCTGCTGAAAAATGCCGCCAAGCATTGGGAAGAACACGGCTTTGGCCTGTTTGCGATTAGTTTGAACACCGAAACCGATGCCTGCGGCATGACCGGTGTTGGGGATCCTGAGTGGTTCCCCGAGGCAGAGCTTTTATGGGCGCTTTGGGATGAAAAATTTGAGGGCCGAGGCATTGCCACCGAAGCAGCAATAGCGGCGCGCGATTTTTATTACCGCTCTACCGGGGCGAAAACAGTCGTGAGTTATATTCACCCAGACAACACGGCCTCTATAGCAATGGCAAAACGTCTCGGCGCTAATGTGGATAATTCCGCAGCAACGCCAAATAACAACAACAGCATTGTCTACCGCCACCAAACTCCAGAAAAGCTCGCCTTAGGCAAGACACCGGAGGCCATCCAATGACCCCTGACCAGATCAAAGCCGCTGAGCTCCTCAAGGGCCACCGTGAGAGCATTGATAGACTGGATTCTATCCTTGTTTATACCCTCGGTGAGCGGTTCAAGCATACCCAAGCTGTGGGGGAGCTGAAGGCAGAGCATGATTTGCCGGCAAGTGACCCCGCCCGTGAGGCCACGCAAATTGCGCGGCTGGAAGAATTGGCAGGCAAGGCCAAGCTAGACCCCGAATTTGCCAAGAAATTCCTGAGCTTCGTCATTGAGGAAGTTATCAGGCATCACAAGAGTATTAAAAACGAAAACTAAGGTGGGACTTCCCACCACCCCAGACATCTTAAGGAGAAACAACATGTCTACTAAAATCCGGCTCGCCCGTGGCGGCTCTAAAAAACGCCCTTTCTATCGCATCGTTGTGGCTGACAGCCGCATGCCACGCGATGGCCGCTTTATTGAAAAAATCGGCACATATAACCCTTTGCTGCCTAAAGACAGCGAAGAGCGCGTAAAGATCGACCTCGACCGTGTAAAGCATTGGATGGAGCACGGCGCTGAAGTAACAGACCGCGTATCCCGCTTCCTCGAAGCTGCTGGCGTGATCCCTGCGAAAAACCGCAACAACCCTAAAAAGGGTGCGCCACACAAGGCCGCCGTTGAGCGCGCTGAAGAAAAAGCTGCTAAAGTGGCCGAAGCTGCTGAAGCTGCGGCGGCTCCCGTTGAAGAAGCTGCTGCTGAGGAAGCTTCCGCAGAATAGGCCATTGAGAGGGCGCAAATGACCAAATACTGGATCGGAGTTGTTGGGGCGAAACACGCTCAAATTGGCAAAGACCGGGGCTTTTGCGCCTTTTCACATGGTAAAAAACAAGCGGTCTCCCGGCTAAACCCGGGGGACCGTTTTGCGTATTATAGCCCGCGTGAGGGCTATAAAGAAGGCGCTGTGGTGCAGGCCATTGTGGCGCTTGGCACGGTGCTTGAAGGCGCGCCTTTTGAGGTTGATTTTGATGGCCAGCCCGGCTGGGTTCGCCCCGCAAACACCAATATTTTTGCCCGCGTCGCCATAAAACCCCTGCTCGGTGAACTTAGCTTTGTGAGCAACCCCAAATACTGGGGCATGGCTTTTCGTCGCTCGCTTTTCGAGGTTTCCGCGGAAGATTTTGCCGTCATTAAAACTGCTTACGGCGAGGCTTAGTCTCGAAAGTTGTTTCTTTCGGTCAACGCGCAGTTTAGATTGCACTTATGGATAGTTTCCCCGACGCATTTTGTGAGCAATTGCATGACCTGATGAGCTGGCGGCGCGATGTCCGGCACTTTCAGGCCGATAAACCCGTGCCCGAGGCGCTGCTAGGCACTGTGCTAGAGGCCATTCGGCTGGCGCCCTCGGTGGGGCTTTCGGAGCCGTGGCGGCTGATTAATGTGAAATCGCCGGAGGCGCGCGCGAAAACGCTGGCGAATTTTGAGGCGGCCAATGCCGAGGCCTTGGCGGGGTATTCTGGCGATCGAGCGCAGATTTATGCGGGGCTAAAGCTGAGCGGCATGCAAGACGCCCCCGTGCAACTGGCGATATTTTGCGATGATGGCACCGATAAAGGCGCAGGGCTAGGTGCGGGCACAATGCCCGAAGCGCGGCGCTATTCGGTG
Source organism: Paracoccaceae bacterium (assembly GCA_013139635.1). GTDB lineage: Bacteria > Pseudomonadota > Alphaproteobacteria > Rhodobacterales > Rhodobacteraceae > UBA3077. The sequence goes on along the minus strand of WTAL01000090.1, from coordinate 16,413 downwards.
GTTTCGGCGGTGATGAACCTATGGCTTATGGCGCGAGCGCATGGGCTCGGCGTGGGCTGGGTTTCTATCATTGACCCTAAGCAAATGGCGGTTGATCTGGAGGCCCCCGAGGGCTGGGCTTTGGTGGCTTACCTTTGCATCGGCTTTCCGGTAGAAACCAGCAAAACGCCGGAATTAGAAAAAGCCAAGTGGGAACAACGAGACCCGCTGTTGGCAGAAGTTGAGGAGCGATAGATGGACGATAATCTGATTTGCGTAGGGGCCGTGATGGGCGCCTTTGGTGTGCGCGGCGAAGTGCGGCTGAAAAGCTTTTGCGCAGACCCTTCCGCGATTGAAACCTATAGCCCGCTCACCACGGAATCTGGCAAAAGCTATGAGGTAAGGCTCGTGCGCTCGGTTAAAAGTGGCTTTGGCGCGCAGCTTTCCGGCATTGACGATAAAGACGCCGCCGACGCCCTGCGCGGCACCAAGCTTTACGCGAAACGGGATGATCTTCCAACGTTGCCAGACGATGAATACTACCATTCTGACCTGATAGGCCTTGAGGTGCTAGACACCGGTGGCATACGGCTTGGCAAAGTCATTTTGGTGCAGGATTTTGGTGCTGGGAATATTCTGGAAATTGCGGGCAAGGGCCTGAAAGAACCAGCCATGCTGCCCTTTACCCTCGCCAATGTGCCCACAGTGGACCTTAAAGCAGGTAAAATTATTGCCGATCCGCCCGAGGGGCTATTTCCTGACCTCACAGATATTTAGGCCGCCTTACCATCCCTCTGGCTAAAGGCAGACCCATGATTCCAAAAATAATTCACCAAACATGGCGTGACCATGATCTTCCGGTCCCCGAAAGCCTGCCGGAAAGCTGGAAGCGGTTAAACCCTGATTGGGAATACAGGTTTTGGACAGACGCTGATTTGGCCGCATTTGTAGAGCGGGAATACCCCGATATCTGGCCGCTGTTCCAAGCCTCCCGAAAGCCGGTGCAAAAGGCCGATATCGCCCGATATTTGCTCTTGCATCGCTATGGCGGCCTTTATGCCGATATTGATACCGAATGCGTGGGCGCGCTGGATGTTTTGGCCGACGAAACCCGCGTTGTGCTTTCGCATGAGCCAACAGAGCATTGGGGCCACGCAGAAATTCGCGGCATGGATATGGTCGTGTTTAACGGCGTTATGGCCAGCCCGGCGGGGCATCCTTTTTGGCTGGATGTCATGCAAATGCTGCATCGCTGCCGCCACGCCAAGAAAGACGTGCTCGTATCAACCGGCCCGCTTATGCTCACAGGATGTGTGGCGCAATATGCGCGACCAGAAGAGCTGGCGATCCATTCTTGCCACTTGTTTAACCCGCAAACAAATGGCGGCGGTATAAGCGCCGCCAAAGAAGCTGGCCCGCTGGCACCTGCGCGCATTTGCAATCACTTGTGGCAAGGATCGTGGCTACACAAGCCAGGGCTGCTTTCACGCCTTAATGCCTTGCTGCGCCGGCCCAAAAGTTGGGCCATAAAGCAAATGTATTTCCTTTTTAGGGGCCCGTATTTAACCCGTGAAGCCGCGGCAATAACTCTGGATATCCCCGCACTAAACGCCCCGTTGCCTGCACCAAAAGCCCATGAGAGTATCGCCGTATTTATTCCAGTGCGGAACGCAGTGGCGCATTTGGACCGCTGCGTAGAGCTGATCGACCAGCTAGATTATCCAAATAACCGGCTTAAACTGGTGTTTTGCGAAGGCGACAGCACAGACAACACCTTTGCTGATTTGCTGACATTGGCTGAGCGCCACAAGGGGCAGTTCAGTGAAATTATCATCACACAGCTTGCGACCGGAAATCGCGTAAATGCCCGCAATCGCTGGCATCCTGCTCTGCAAAAGCACCGGCGGGCCTGCATCGCCAAAGTGCGCAACCACATGCTCAAAACCGGGCTGACAGACGGCGATGATTGGGTGCTTTGGATTGACGTTGACGTCTGCGATTACCCGCCGGATGTGCTTTCGCGCCTTTTGGCAGAGCAGCATAAAATCGTGGTGCCTAATTGTGTTAAAACTCCCGGCGGGTCGAGCTATGATCTTAATAGCTTCCTTGATATCGGCACGCCGCGCGATCACATTTACTATCTCTTTGCAAAGGGTGGTTTGTTTCAGCCCCCCAGATCTTTTTATTGGCGCAGCCACTTTGACGATCTTCGCTTTTTGCAGCGCACCCCGCTCACGGGGGTCGGCGGGACCATGCTACTCGTGCATGCCTCGGTGCATAGGGCGGGCATTAATTTCCCCGAAATCCCGTATGACGACCTGTTGGAAACCGAGGGCTTTGGCAAAATGGCGGTCGATTTTGGCATCATTCCGCTAGGGCTGCCCAACCTTGAAATTATACATGTGGACGGCTGAGCATGCTAACCTTTTTAATCAACCTTGACCACAGAACCGACCGCATGGCTTTTATGCAGGCCCAGCTTGGCCCAATGGGGCTGGGCTTTAATCGCATTTCAGCGGTAAATGGGTTAGGGGAGGATGATATCGGCTATCCTGCCGACCATCCGCGCCTGACCAAGGGTGAGTTTGCCTGCTATCTGAGCCACATAAATTGCTGGCGCGCCTTTCTGGCAACCGATGCCGAGCGCTGCCTGATTATGGAAGATGACGTTGCTTTTGGCCCAGATTTTATGGCCTGTTTAGAACATAGCGCGTTTTTTGATCATGATGGGTGCATCACGCGGCTAGAGTGTCGCCCGTATCCTACGGTTTTAAGAAAACGAAGCCGCCATATGTTTAACGGCACGCGGCTGCGCCAGCAAATGGCGTATGACGGCGGAACAGCTGCCTATGTTATTGGCCGTGATTATGCGGCTTATTTGCTCAAGCACCACAGCACGCCAAAAATTCCGGTGGATGATCAAATACTTAACCCATACGAGATTGACTTAAGGCCGCACAAAATTTTCCAATTAGACCCGGCCCCTGCAACCCAGCGGATTTTTCTGAATAAGGCTTCGCCATCATTTAACCCCGAGAGCGACCTTGAGGCAGGCCGGCAATACCCGACAAAAAACACCAAACCCCGCGGGATTGTAAACTTGATCACCAGCTTCTTAACCACCCGCGCAAAAAACGCCCGTCGCAACCTTTTTTATGTTAGCAAAACCGTGCCCTTTTCAGGTGAAAATCGCTAAGCCTTACCAGATCAGCTGCGGCAAAGTGAATTTTGGGTAAACATTTTCTTGCGCAAACATCGCCTCCTCGGCCCCCACATGAATGCCACTGCGAACAAACACCGTATCCAACCCCGCGCCCTGCGCGCCCGCAATATCAGTGCGCAGCGAATCTCCAACCATCAATAGCTTGCCGCCCAGCATTTCTTGCGCCATTGCAAACACGGCTTTGTGCGGCTTACCCATCCAACGGGCATCGCCGCCCATGTGCTCATAGGCGTCCACCAAAAGCCCCGCGCAAGAAACCATTTTGTCGCCATGGCCGACCTTCAGGTCTGGGTTGGCGCAAATCATCGGCAGCCCCCGCGCCAGCGCCGTTTCAAGCAGCTCGGCATAATCTTCCGGTCCCTCGGTGTCACCAATGCCGCTGACCAGCACAAAATCTGCCTCCGGTAATGCCACCTCGGTATAACCCGCTGGCACAATCCCGCGCGTGCTATCTGGCCCCTGAAACACATAACCTTTCCCGTAGCCCTCCCCGCTCAGCGCGCGGTGCACTGCCTCGCCAGAGGTTAGCGCGCCAGCCGCCAAGGCCTCTGGCATGCCGCGCCTCATCAATGATGCTTGCACCTGATGCGCCCGCAGCGGCATATTAGAGAGGAAGCTATAAGGGATGCCCGCCGCCGTGAGCGCTTGCAAACAAGTGATCGCTTCGGGAAAACAGGCCACGCCATTATGGATAACGCCGTAGATATCAAACAGGATCCCGTCATATTGCGGGGCAACCTCTGAGAGGCCTTTAAGGTTTTGCATAGAATGACCTCCGATAATTCGTTATAGAGCAGCAAAACACCATCGCAAAGGCGAAGCCAAATGCCAACCCCGTCTAAATCCCACGGTCGCCTCAATATTGAAGCCACGCGCAAACCGCGCGCGCTCATGCAGGACCAGCCTGACCTTGCAGGCGCGTGGAAAGCCAAAGTGCTAACGCTGTATCCCGATATGTTTCCCGGCATTCTTGGGCAATCGCTCACGGGGCGCGCGCTGCAAGAAGGGTTGTGGGGACTGGAGCCGATAGATATCCGCATGTTTGCCCGTGGCAAGCACCGCAATGTGGATGACACCCCTGCGGGCGGTGGCGCGGGCATGGTGCTGCGGGCTGATGTAGTAGGCCGCGCGATAGATTTTGCTGATAAAGGCCATGCGCGGGCGGATTGGCCAGTTATTTACCTTTCCCCGCGCGGCAAGCCCCTGACGCAAGCCATGGCCCAACGTTTTTCTGAGGCCAAGGGCATCACGCTACTTTGTGGCCGCTTTGAGGGCGTAGACGAGCGCGTGCTGGAAGCCCGCAATGTTGAAGAGGTTTCCCTCGGGGATTTTGTGCTGACAGGCGGCGAAATTGCCGCGCAAGCCCTGATAGACGCCACCGTGCGCCTGCTGCCCAAGGTGCTGGGCAATGCCGAAAGCACGGTCGATGAAAGCCATTCCAGTGGTTTGCTGGAACACCCCCACTATACCCGCCCCGCTGAGTGGGAGGGCCGGACTATTCCCGAAGTGCTGACCTCGGGCCATCATGGCAAGGTGGCCGAGTGGCGGCAGGCGCAAAGCGAGGCCACCACCAAGGCACGGCGGCCAGACCTTTGGGAAGCTTACCAAAAAGCCAAACTTAAAACGTAATCGCCATGGCACTAGGGGCCTATGATACATTTAAGAAATCGAGCAAGGTTTGCAGAAACAAATGAAGGGCTTTGAAAAAAGTGGTTCAGAGGCCATATTAAATAGCCAATTTGCGGCTGTGGAAGCTCGAATTTACAAATAATTGTAAAGAACATGGGAGCCCGTTAATTACCCGTTCTTTTCTGGCGAAATACGCATCATTGTTTCCTAAAAGGGTAAAGATTGCGGCATTTACCCGGCTTTAGCTCTATTTCAACTGCGTTAAAACTATTGGAGTCGCGGTGGTTTTTTGCAAGGACGGCGCAAGCCAGAGGTCACCACGCTCTACCGCTCGCTTGGCATTGAATGCTGATAACTACCGCGTCAGAGACATAAACAGCTTGGGGAGCTTCTCGGGGAGGCTTTCCACGCGGTCGATCACGGTAAAGTTGTTGCGACCAAAGATGTCGGCCACGTAATCATCGGCGTTGGGGTCAAGGCTGATGCAATAGGTGGTTACACCTTTGCTGGCCAGCTCGCCCACAGCGATATGCGTGTCATCTTGCAGGTATTTCGGGTCCGCCACGTCAATATCATGCGGCTCGCCGTCGGTCAGCACCAAAAGCAGGCGCTTTTCTTCTTCGCGGTTGGCAAGATAAGCCCCCGCGTGGCGCAGGGCCGCGCCCATACGGGTGGAATTTCCGGCCTTCATGCCTGCCAGCCGCGCTTTTGGCGCATCGCCCCATGGCTCCTTGAAGCCTTTGAAATGCGAATAGCTCACCTCGTTGCGGGTGTTGGAACTAAAGCCGCCAATTGCTAGGGGGTCGCCCAGCGCTTCCACTGAAGTGGCCAGCAAGGCCGCCGCCTCTTGGCTGAGCTGCAAAATGGTGCTTTCGGCCCCCTGCGGCACGTCATTGATGGATTCTGACAGGTCCAAAAGCAGCATCACAGCGATATCTCGGCCATCTTTTACGTGGCTTTGCATAATGCGGGTGTCGGGCGTGGTGCCGATGCGATAATCAATCGCGGCCCGAATGGCGACGTCAATATCGAGGTCATCGCCCTCGTTTTGGTAGCGCACACGCTTGCGTTGCTGGGGCTTAAGTAGATCAACGATCGCCTTAAGCTGGGTCAGCAAACGCTGGTGTTTTTCCAACAGCTTATCAATTTCGGCGGCATTACCTTGCTCAGCTAGGCTTTCAAAAACCGTTACCCAATCAGGCCGATAGCTTTGCAATTGGTAGTCCCACTCGGGGTAAAAGCGTGGCGGCAAAAGGCCGTCATCTTCGTCTTCCTTGCGAGCCTGCGCGCCGTGGTCAGAATGAAAATCATCCTCTTCCTCGGCTTCCTCAAGGAACATCCAGAGATAGCGGTTATCGTCCCGATAGCTTACTTCAGTATCCTCAAACCACACATTGGCTTTGCGGAAATCATGCTCGTAATTTTTGGCGAGCCATTGCACGCCAAGATCTACTGCTAACTTCGGGTCATGCGGGTCTGCTTTGAAGCGCGCGCGGAATTCAGCGGCGAACTCGAGCAAGGAAGGCTCGGTATAGCGGTGCTCGGGGTTAAGAATGGCATAAGACAGCATGGCCAGCCTATGGCGGATACAAGCCCAGCCCGAGGGGCACGAGCCCGGCACTGGAATCGGATGCAGAGAAACCCAAAGCTTCCGCAATCCGGGATATTGCTGCATGGCGAGGTGCTCTACGCGGGCATCCTCAAACACCTCAATCGCAATGTGTTGAAACACGCTGAAATTATCGGCCAAGAGCGGCTTGGTCCACTTTTTGTGGGCCAGCATATGGGCGATGACAGCGTAATAGCGGTTGAGGCCGGAAACGGTGCCGAGGTCTTCATACACATCGGGGATGTGGAGGCCTTGCTGGTCATAATGCGGCTTGGGCTTGCGGGCTTCGTCAAGCGCCTCTGAATAGGGGCGGAAATCCTCACCCGATTCAAAAAACGCGCGCTGGAACATGTAGAGCTGGCGCTCGGCATCCATGAAAAGCGTGCCGGAACGTTGCTTGACCAGCATCGCCTTTGAGTCAGCGCTTTGCAGGCTGAAATAATCGGGCAGGCGGTGCTGGTAATCACGATAAACGTTCATGCCATAATCGACCCACGCCTGCACACCGGGCATGGAAAGCTGGGCAAATAGGTAAGGCGAACGAGCGAGCAATGGCGCGGTGCCGCCCTTGGCCTCGGCCACCATTTTGCGGATCATCCGCAGCCAGACGCGGAGCAGATCAGCGTTATCAAGCCGCCGTGCCACCTGCGCTAGCGTGCCCAGAAACGGCGCGATAGAGCCGCGCACGGCCTCTTTGGACAAGAGCGCGCAAAGCTCGGCAACTTCGGGCAAAATGGCAGCATCAGAATGCTTCACCACTTCGGGCATTTCATCAAGATAATAAAGCGGAAGCTCTATCCCGCGGCCCAGCGCACACACCACATCGGTGCCAGCGAGCCACGCATAGAGCGCGTCCTCGTCCATCACCGCCTGCGCGCGGCCAAGGGCATCCTCAAAGATGGCGTCCACCTTTGAAACGGTGCAATTTAGCCGGTCGCGCCAGATTTGGGCTTCGGGTTCCATTTACCCAATGATCATTTCAACGGCGGCATCCAGCGTGGCGCGAATATCCGCATCATCAGACAAAGGCCGCACCATAGCCATTTTGCAGGCCTCTACAGGGTCAATCCCGCCCTTGATCAGCATCGCGCCGTAAACCAGCAGGCGGGTAGAAATGCCTTCGTCAATGCCGTGGCCCTTCAGGTTCCGCGCCTTGTGGGCGATCTCGACGAGCTTCAGCGCGGTGGTGTTATCAACGCCGCCCTCGCGCTCCACAATCGCGGCTTCGGCCGCCGCCTCGGGGTAATCAAAATCAAGCGCGGTGAAGCGTTGTTTGGTTGATTGCTTGAGGTCTTTCATCAAGCTTTGGTAGCCGGGGTTATAGGAAATCACGAGCTGGAAATCGGGGTGGGCTTCAAGCAGCTCGCCCTTTTTATCTAGTGGTAAAACGCGGCGGTGGTCTGTCAGCGGGTGAATAACCACGGTGGTGTCCTGCCGCGCCTCAACCACCTCATCAAGGTAGCAAAGCGCGCCGATCCGGGCGGCGACTGTGAGCGGGCCATCTTGCCAATTGGTGCCGTTTTCATCGAGCAGAAAGCGGCCAACAAGGTCGGCGGCTGTCATGTCCTCATTACAGGCTACGGTGATAAGCGGCTTGCCAAGCTTCCACGCCATATATTCCACAAAGCGCGATTTACCGCAGCCGGTGGGGCCTTTGACCATAACCGGCAGGCGCGCAGCATAGGCGGCTTCATAAAGCTCAACTTCCGCACCAGTGGCATGGTAAAACGGTTCTTTTTGGATAGTATATTGCTGCGCGTCGGTCATTGGAATTCCCCTGATCTTTATAAAAAAGCCAAGCGCCTTGGCTCATTAATAAAGGTCTTCTGCGCCGCCCTGAAGCGGCGCAGAAAAGTATGCCTATTTGTGCACGCCGAGTTTTTCGCGCCAGCCAGGATAGATCGAATCGGCGTCGCCAGTAAAGCTCTCGAATGCGCCCTTCATTTCCGGGCTATCTTTAGCGTATTCAACCAGATCAACACCTTCTTGCCAAGCTTCATAAGCCTGACGGAGCGACTTGGCGCCTGAAGCAATGCCGTCTTTGTGGCCCAAAGCACCACCGCCAGATGTCTGAATCACGTTACAGTGGCCAAGGTTATCAAAGAAACCAGGCAGACGCAGCGCGTTCATGCCGCCCGAGATGATCGGGGAAGTTGGCTTCATGCGCTCCCAAGGCTGGGTGTAGTGCGTACCGATGGAAACATCGTCCATAAGTGCTTTGGATAGAACGGTGTCGCTGTTGTAGCCTTCCATTTTACCAAAGCCCATGGTGCCAGTGTGGATGCCCGAAGAACCGGCCATACGAGCCCATTTCATGTGGGTCAAAGCGGTGTAGCCACGGTTGGATTCTTCACCTGTTACCATGCCGTGACCAGCGCGGTGATAGTGAATGAACTGGTTAGAGAAGTGACGACGCGCAGTTGTCACCATGCCTGTGCCGCCAACAAAGCCGTCTACCAAGAGGGCTACGTTTTCAGCGTCATGGCCGAATTGCTCCAATACATATTCGCCGCGAGCGATCATTTCGTCATGGCTGTCAGCGGTGATGTTAGCTGAGAAGATTTTGGCTTCACCGGTATCATCCATCGCACGACGCATCGCGTCTACGATCAACGGAATGGATTCGCGCATTGGGGCGTAAACTTGGTTGCCTTGTGGCTCATCGTTTTTGATGAAGTCGCCGCCGAGCCAGAACTGGTAGCACGCATCAGCAAATGGTTTAGGACGAAGACCAAGCTTAGGCTTAATGATTGTACCAACAACCATGCCGCCATTATCAAGGTCACGGCCCAGAATGCGCCACATGTCTTGGATGCCTTTAGATGGGCCATCAAACAGACGCATGAAGTTAGGTGGCACATAAAAGTCGAGCAGTTTGGCATATTCAACGTCGCCCATGGCTTGGTTGTTACCAATCATACAAGTCATCAAAGATACAACCATTGCGCGGCCATCTGTGATGTTACGGTCAAACAGGTCGATCGGGAAAGCCAGCTTCATGAGCTCGTTTTCTTCGTCAACAGCATAGCAGATCGCGTCTAGGCCTTTTGCAAAGTCATCGGTTGTAACGGTTTGAACGTTGGTACCTGTTGAGCTTTCGGCGCAGAAGTGAGCAGCGGTGCCAACATAGTCAAAGAAACCAGGGGCTGGCTTCATTTTATAGGCGCCAAGTACGTGCTTGCCTCCGGCAATCAGGTCCTCTTCTTTGAGCGTCAGATCGCTATAACGGCTTGTTTGGTCTAGCATGTTGTTCTCCCTTAACAGTGCTGATTCGATAGGTTCAAGAATTTCTATATGTTTTCTAGCGGGGTGGGCGCATAGAGCAAAATCGATTGTTTCTATTGCTTGTATAGATGTTATCTATACTAAGGGCGCATGACGGACCTAAACAAAAGCCATATCCTCCAAAGCCTCACCCTGCGGCAGCTGCAAATATTTGAGGCTGTGGTGCGGTTGCAAGGCTATACCAAAGCCGCCGAAGCGCTGCATCTTTCGCAACCCACCGTCTCAATGCAGATCAAAAAACTGTGTGAAACCTTGGGGTTACCGCTTTTGGAGCAAGTCGGCCGCTCGGTGCACCCTACGGCTGCTGGCCGCGATGTATACACCACTGCGCGCGAGGTGCTTGGCGGTATTATGGCGCTGGAAGACCTGACCTCGGCGCATAAAGACGTGGTGAAAGGCGGCCTCAGCCTCGCGGTCATTTCCTCGGCCACGTACTTTATGCCGCACCTTTTAGGCGCTTTTCTTAATCGCCACCCCGATGTGCAGCCCCGTTTAACCATCACAAACCGCGCCAAAGTGCTGGAGCGGCTGAAGTCGAATCAGGATGATTTGCTGATCATGGGGCAGGTGCCAAAAGAGATCGCGGTGGAGGCCTATCCGTTTATTGATAACGAAATGGTGGTGGTCGCCCCGCCTAACCACCCGCTGCTCACGCAGAAAAACATATCGTTGGAAGCCCTCGCAAATGAGCGGTTTTTAGTGCGCGAATCCGGTTCCGGCACACGGCTGGCAGTGGACCGACTGGCCGCAGAGCATGGCATTGCCCTCACCCCCTTTATGGAGCTTGGCAGCGCCGAGGCGATCAAACAAGGTGTGCTGGCAGGCCTCGGGATTTCGGTGCTGTCAAAACGCAACATCGGGCTAGAGCTGGAAAGCGGCCATATCGCCATTCTTGATGTGCAGCACTTCCCGCTAGTGCGCCGCTGGTATGCGGTGCATTTGGGTGGCAAAAAGCTCTCACTGGCCGCGCGCTCGTTTCTGGATTATATTTTGACGGAAAGCCCCGCGAGATAGAAACCTACGGCAAAACCTCTCATTAAAATTTCTCGTAATTATTTGTTTTTGCGCGTAGGGCCTGTGCTATAGTCGCCCCATGGACCACACCATTTTCACCCCCAGCCCCTCAGCCGGCGGCAGCATTCGGCGGCTTATCCGCAGCCAAGGCACCCGCCCGCGCTACGTGGTTGATTGCCGAGATAACCTCTCCGTCGGCCCGCTTTTACCGCTCGACAATCTCCCCCACTTTGCCATGGCCCGCATCACCGCTTTTGGTAAAGCTTGCCTTGCGGGTGAAGCCAGCCAGATTGAGGCCAACGGGTATGAAGGCCAAATCGCGAGCGTGCATCTTTCCTCTAAAGCCAACCATCTCTGGCTGCGTGAAGGGGACAAACCAGCCTAGGCCCCACCATCCGCACCCGCCTCTCAACCCGTCGTTTTCAAGCTTGCGCCACGCCCTCCGCCCCCCTATATTCTCCTGCACGGACGGTGCCTCATCCTGAGGCTGGAAGCGCGTCTGGCTGCGGGTCGACCCATATCGGGGGCCTAAGCCGGAACTGTCAAAGACAAGCGTTTCCTTCGCTAACACTGAAGGAAAAACCTCATGAAAAAACTTGCATTTATTGCCGCCACCCTTGCCACGCCCGCCTTGGCCCACCCAGCTAATGCCGCTGGCCACTTGCCGCATACGGCTTACCTTGCCGCTGCTATTGCCGTTGGTGTGGCCCTCGCCATTTACAACGCGCGCAAGGCCTAGACCATGGCAAAAATAGGCGTAATGGTCTGCGGGCATGGTTCCCGCAGCCAAAAAGCAGTGGACGAATTTGCGCAGGTAGCCGCAGGGCTAAAGGCGCATTTCCCTGATTGGCCGGTTGACTACGGCTACCTTGAATTTGCCAACCCCGTCATGCGTGACGGGCTAGATAACCTGCGCAATGCGGGCTGTGACCGCATTTTAGCCGTGCCGGGCATGCTATTTGCCGCCATGCATGCCAAAAATGACATCCCGACGGTGCTCAACACTTACGCCGCCAAGCATAGCGTGCAGGTTGATTATGGCCGTGAGCTGGGGGTGGACCCAAAAATGCTGGACGCTGCTGCCGACCGCATTAATGAAGCCGTTGAAAAGGCCAATGCCGAGCATGGCGAGCTGCCCCTGCACGAAACCTGCCTTGTCGTGATTGGCCGTGGGGCGTCTGACCCAGACGCCAATGCCAATGTGTCCAAAGTGGCGCGCCTTCTGCAAGAAGGCATGGGCTTTGGCTGGGCCGAAGTGGGCTATTCCGGCGTCACCTTCCCCCTGGTTGAGCCCTGCCTCGATCACGTGGCCAAGCTGGGCTACAAACGCGTGATCCTGTTCCCGTATTTCCTGTTTGCCGGTGTGCTAATTGACCGTATTTACGGCTTCACCGATGAAGCCGCCGCCAAGTACCCAGCGATTGATTTCATCAAGGCGGGCTATCTGAATGACCATCCGAAGGTCATTGAAACCTTCGCGGACCGCGTGCGCGAAATCCTCGACGGCGAAAACAACATGAATTGCGGCATGTGCAAATATCGCGAAACCGTGCTGGGCTTTGAGGCTGAGCAAGGCGCTGTGCAGGAAAGCCACCACCACCATGTGGAGGGCCAAGGCGCCAATGCCCCCGGCGCAACCGTGGAAAATTGCGGCCTGTGCGACGATTTTTGCACTGGGGCCTGTAGGCTGGATATGGACCATCATCACCATGATCATGATCACGGGCATGACCACCATCATCACGACCATTCCCACCCCGAATACCCGCAAGCCAGCCACCCCCATGGGCCGGAATCCGTGCGCAAACGGCTAAAGGATTAGCCATGCCCGCGCAATTTCAAAGCTATCTTATGGTGGACTGGTCCTCGGCGGCAACACCGAAGACCGGAGCTGATAGCATTTGGATTGCTCATCTAAAAGACGGCCAGTTAACCCTGCAAAACCCGCCAACGCGGCATGAGGCCATGCAGATTGTCGAGTCCATATTGCGCGCGGCAAAAGGGCGGGTTTTGGCGGGGTTTGATTTCCCATTTGGCTACCCTTCGGGCGCGGCAAAAGCGCTTGCGGGTGGCGGTTGGCAAAGCCTTTGGGCCCTGCTGGCAGCACAAATCGAAGACCAAGATAACAACAGAAATAACCGTTTTGAGGCCGCCGCAAAGATCAATCTTACCCAAGCCGGAAACGGCCCCTATTGGGGCAACGGCACAAAAACCGACCACGCGGGCCTAAGCCGCACCAAGCCCAAAGGCTATGGCAGCACAATGCCACCGCGCAACCGTTATGCCGAGGCGCAGGCCATGGGTGCGCAAGAGGTCTGGAAGCTTTCGGGCATCGGCTCGGTGGGGGGGCAGGCCCTAACGGGCATCGCCGCTTTGGAACGGCTTCGCCAAAGGGTAAACGTGAATATCTGGCCGTTTGAGCCAAGCCACAAAGGCCATGTGCTCTGCGAGATTTACCCCTCGATGCTGCCGCCTCACCCCTCTGAGTCCGTAAAAGACGCGGGACAGGTTCGGCGGATGGCCGAGGTTTTTGCCCGTATTGATGCGGATGGCCAGATTGAAACATTGCTGGCTGCGCCGCACAATATGCCGCCAGAAGTGCAACGCGAAGAAGCCTGCATGCTTGGCCTTGGCTGTGAGGAAATTCTGCGTTCGGCCATAGTAAAAACGACCGATTATATTAAAAGCCCCTCTGCGATTTACGTACAGTCTTTCGCAACCGTGCGCGCAGAGGCTGATCTTTCAATTCTGCCGGATGATTTGCATCCAACGGCCATTCGGCTGATCCACGCCTGCGGCATGGTGGATTTGCCGAAGGATCTGCGGTTTTCTAAAGGTGTTTATAATGCAGCCCACCGCGCCATTACCGTGAGCGCGCCAATCCTTTGCGATGTTGAGATGGTAAAAGCGGGCGTGATTACGCGGTATCTCAAGGGCAACCGCGTGATCGTTACGTTGAATGACCCACGCGTGCCAGCGCTTGCCAAGCAGCTAGGCACCACCCGCTCGGCGGCGGCGGTTGAGCTATGGAAAGAGCATATTGAAGGTGCCGTCGTGGCCATCGGCAATGCCCCCACAGCCCTGTTTCACCTGCTGGAAAAACTGGAGGCGGGCTGGCCCAAACCTGCGGCCATTCTGGGCTTTCCGGTGGGCTTTGTGGGCGCTGCTGAAAGCAAGGCCGCGCTTGCAGCAGGGGCGCATGGCGTGCCATATCTGGCGCTTACGGGTCGCAGGGGCGGCTCGGCGATGGCGTCTGCGGCGGTTAACGCTTTGGCGGCGGGCTTGCCTGAGGAGGGCGGAAAATGACTAATCCTTGGCTGCATGTTATCGGCATTGGCGAAAACGGCATGGACGGACTAACCCCCGCCACCCGCACCGTCATCGAGGCCGCCGAAGTGATTGTCGGCGGCGCGCGCCACCATGTTTTGGCCGCAAACCCAAGTGCCGAAACCCTAAGCTGGCCCTCACCTTTTAATGCACTCATTGATGAGCTAAACGCCCGCAAAGGCAAGCGCGTGGTGGTGCTGGCCACTGGCGATCCGCTCTGGTTTTCCGTCGGGGCCAAAATCGGGCGGCATTTCACGCCCGCCGAGGTTACCTTTCACCCGCAGCTTTCGGCCTTTCAACTGGCCTCGGCCCGTATGGGCTGGAGCATGGCAGACCTTGAAACGCTAACGGTGCATGGCCGCCCCGTGGAGCAGATGATCGCCTTTATCCAGCCCGATGTGCGGTTGCTGATCCTGACCACGGGCGAGGAAACCCCCGCGCAAATCGCCACGTTTTTAACCGAGCGCGGCTTTGGGCAGTCCCGCATGACCGTGCTGGCCGCGATGGGCGGCACCGATGAGGCACGCTTTGAAGGCGTAGCGGAAAGCTGGGCGCATACCGTGCCGGCATTTAACACCCTCGCCGTAGAGTGCATCGCTGCACCAAATGCAGCGCTTCTGCCCCGCGTGCCGGGCCTGCCAGACGAAGTGTTTACCCATGATGGCACCATGACCAAGCGCGAGGTGCGCGCGGCCACACTAGCCAAGCTCATCCCGATGCGCGGTGGGCTTTTGTGGGATGTGGGAACGGGCTGTGGCTCGGTGGCCGTAGAGTGGCTGCGCGCGGCGCGCTATAGCAAAGCGATTGGCATTGAACCGCGCGCCGACCGTCGCTTGATAGCGGCGGGTAACGCGCTGGCGCTCGGTGTGCCGAGCTTGGAGTTGATTGACGGCACGGTGCCAGAGGCCCTCGAAGGCCTCGCCGCGCCAGACGCGATATTTATCGGCGGCGGGCTGAGTGAAGAAACCTTTGACTCCTGCTGGGCCGCGCTGCGCCCACTCGGGCGGCTGGTGGCCAATGCCGTTACGCTTGAAAGCCAAGCCATGCTGGCCGCACTGCATAAAACCCACGGCGGAGACCTTGTGCAAATTGCCGTAAGCCGCGCCGAGGGGCTGGGGCCGCTGACAGGCTGGAAGCCGATGCGCCCCGTGGTGCAATGGAGCTTGATCAAACGATGAAGGGCAAGCTGATAGGGGTGGGCCTCGGCCCCGGAGACCCAGAATTGATGACGCTAAAAGCGCATCGGTTGATTTCTGGTGCTAAAGTGGTGGCGTATCCGGCGCTGGAAAACGGCGCGAGTTTTGCCCGCGAAATTGCAGCGGATAGCATTCCGGCAGAGACCGAAGAACTCGTGATCCACATTCCGATGACGGTTGAGCGCGGGCCTGCGCAAGCGGCCTATGATCGAGGCGCGGCAGCTATTGCCGAGCATCTCGATGCAGGCCTTGATGTGGTAGTCCTGTGTGAGGGCGACCCGTTTTTCTATGGATCGTTCATGTATCTTTTCAACCGCTTAACAGATAACTACGAAACAGAAGTGGTGCCGGGCGTAACCTCTGTAACCACCTGCGCCGCTGTAGCTGGCCGCCCGCTAACCGCGCGTAATGATGTACTTACGGTCATCCCCGGCCCGCTCGAAAGCGCCGAAATGCAAGCCAAAATCGAAGCCGCAGGCGCCGTGGCCATTATGAAAGTCGGCCGCCACCTTGGCCGCATTCGCGCATTACTCGAAGATATGGGCCTCGCCGCAAGCGCTACGTTTGTGGCGCGCGCAAGCCTGCCCTCGCAGCAAGTGCTGCCCCTCGCGCGCGCGCCAGATCCCGCACCCTATTTCTCAATGATCCTGATCACAAAAGGCGAAGACCCATGGCTGAGCTGACCCCGATTATCCTCTGCCTTTCCCGCGCCGGAGAGGCCACCGCCCACCGCGTGGCTGCGGCCCTAAATGCCCCCGTGCATGGCCGCGAGGGCCGCGTGGAAAAGGCCGATGCCTTCTTCCCAAATGCGCTCGACCATGCCCGCATGCTGTTTCAAGCGGGGCATCCTATCATAGGCGTTTGCGCTGCTGGCATCCTCGTGCGCGCCGTTGCGCCCGTGCTAGCTGATAAGCATACCGAGCCGCCCGTGATCGCCATTCCGGACGATGGCTCCACCGTGATTCCGCTGCTTGGTGGGCATCACGGGGCTAATCGGCTAGCAAAGCAAATCGCCGAGGCGCTACAAAGCCATGCGGCTATAACCACGGCGGGCGATGTGTCGCTCGGGATAACCCTAGACGAGCCACCCGCAGGCTGGCGTTTGGCCAACCCTGAAGACGCCAAGCCGGTAATGATGGCTCTGCTGAATG
>WTAL01000004.1 GCA_013139635.1 Paracoccaceae bacterium | reverse complement strand
ACCACGGTGCTTCCACGGGCCTTACGCGCCCGCAGCCCCGAGATATTGCTCGATTTTGAAAACGGCTTTGAGAAGGTCGGCATGCCCGCGCTGGTGATCCAGATTGCCACCGGCCTCTGGCTGGCATGGCAGCAAATCCCCGATATTGCAGCTTGGTTTAGCTTTGAAAGTTTTGCAGAAACCATGATCGCGCTAAAGCTTGGCACCCTCGCGCTCACAGCCGCTTTTGCCATAAGCGCACGGTTTTTCATTGTGCCTAAGCTGCGGGCAGAAACCCTGCCACTTTTTGCGTGGCATATTGTGCCGGTCACGGTGCTATCCGTGCTGTTTGTTATACTAGGGGTCGGCATTCGCACAGGCGGCTACTAGCCCCTGCGAATAAGGCCGCGCCAAACCGCCAGCCATAAAAACAACCCCGCGCCAAGGGCAACCATGCCCACAAAGGGAAGCACCGCCACGCTAGAAAATATCCCGATGCCTGCGGAAATGCCGATAGACGTTACCAGCCCGATAAAAAACACAATCAAAAGCCAAATGAACGGCATTCTGGCGGTCGCAGTGGCCGTAACTCGAGCGTCTGGCACGCGTTTTGGCTGCCACCAAATCAGTAAAGCCGACACAAAGTAAAGGCCAAGGGTGATAGCCAGTGCAGGTGCTGGGGGGATACCCTCTGTGCGCAAAACAAACCAGCTGCCGATATAGATTATAGCTAGCCACAGGCCCGCAAACCATAGGCCAAAGCGGCCAAGGGTTGGGCGGGCAGCGGGGGTGTTTTTTAGCAACATATATCCGAAGACCAGCAGCGCGAGCATCGGCATCCAGCTTATAAGATACAGGCGCGGGTCGGGCATATTATGGCCCGAAATCAGCCCCCAAACCAGCGCCAACACCACGCGCCGTGCCACAGCCCAGCGGGTGGTGCCAAATATCCAATCTGGCGCGGGGAAGGCTGCCGCATAAGCCGGAAAAAGCCGGGTCAGCACCGCCAGCGGGAGCAAAAACGAGGTGACGGCGTGGTAAAACAAAATAAGCCCGACGGTTTCGTGAACGCCAAACCACGGGCCAAAACTGCCCATGGAGAAGCCGTCTGAGCCGGGGTATCCGGCCCAAACCACCTTGGTGATCCATGTTTCATAAAGCCCAAAAACCACGCCGAGCAAGAAAAGCGCGGGCCATGATGTGCGCTTGGTTTTAAGCGCGAAATGGCAGAGCAGCAGGAAATGCAGCGCATAAAGCGGGATGCCCAGAATATAGACATCGGGCCGCGTGAGCCAGCCCGCGCCGGTGCCAGCTATAACCTCGGGCAGGCCAAAAGCCAGAAGGGCTACCCAAAGAAGGAAGCCCACTCGCGTCATCTAATTGGCCGCGTGCATGGCGGCCACAAAGGCCTCAAGAATGCGCTTTATCCGCTCTTGCTCAGGGTCTGCCGCATTATAGCCCGTGGCCGAAAGCGCTGCCAGCCGGCCGTTTACCTCGGTAAACGCCCGCCAAAAGCGCGGAGATTCTCCGGTATGGGTGGTCGGTGTGCCATCTTGCACAAAAGCAAAAATCGCATTGTCCGTCCGCGTGATCGAAAGCACGTTCAGCGTATCTGGATTGCGGCTTTTGCTCAGCGTGAGCTGGCCAAACGGGGTTTCCAGAAAGCTTTGCAACTGCCCCAGCGCTGCGCTCATGTTTTCCTCTGCCCCCGGCAGGCCCTTGTTGGAAATGCTGGCGGTAAGCACGGCCGAAATCGGCACCCGCGCAATGCTCGGGCCAGCGCCAGGGTTGGCTGCGCAATCAGACAAGAAAATAAACGCCCCAACGCGGGCTTCATCCACCAGCCGCTCGTCAATGCAAAACCCCTGCGGGCCCGCCACGGTAATGTCTACCCCGCCAGCCTTCACCACACGTGCGTGCATAATCCCCTCGGTGGGAGACATAGAACAGGCGGCAATAAAGGGAATAAGTGCTAATAAAAGGCGTGGTGTGGTAAAAATCGGCATAAAATCGCTCCAAAGAATTTTGCGCGAGGGTAACGGGGGATGCGCCCAAGCTCAAGCGTTGCGATTGCCTGCGGGGCCGGATAAAGTGCGGGGCAATCACTGGAGACGCCTATGCTGCCGCAAAAAACCGCAAAACTCAATGATTATACCGCCTGCGCGGGGCCATATTGCGAGCCGTGGCGCACGGCGCTCGGGGTGCTGATCGTTGCGGCTGTTTATGCTGGCGGCGGCTATCTTCTGGTAATGCTTGCCATCAAACTTGCCGAAAGCGTTCAGCTAGGCGCGGGCTATGCGATGGTATTTGAGCTGGCCACCAGCTCGTCCAAACGCGCGGTGCTGATCGCTTTGTTTAGCGCTGTGCTTATGCTGCCGGGCTTATGGCTGGTGCTGAGGTTTTTGCACCACCGCAGTTTGTGGAGTGTGCTGGCCCCCACGGGGCGTATACATTGGCGCAACTACACCCGCGCGGTGTTGTTTATTCTAGTGTTTGCGGGCGTTACCAGCATTCCGGTACTGCTGAACGCCGAGTTTACCCGTCAGCTTACGCTTAGCCAATGGCTGCCATGGCTGGCCCCTGCCCTGTTGCTGATATTCCTGCAAACCGCCACCGAGGAGCTGGTGTTTCGCGGCTACCTTATGCAGCAACTCGCGGCGCGGTTTCATAGCCGCTGGGTGTGGTGGGTGCTGCCCGCTGCGCTTTTTGGCGCGGTGCATTACAATACCCTAACTTACGGCGACAACGCGTGGCTCGTGGTGTTTTCCGCCTTTCTTACGGGGTTGATCTTCGGGGATATCACCGCCCGCTCCGGTGATCTGTCCATCGCGCTCGGCCTGCACTTTGCCAATAATCTTACCGTAATTCTGCTGCTCGGCGTGCCGGGGCAGCTCTCCTCCCTCAGCCTCTTCCTACAAAAGCTGAACATTCGGGATGTAGATGTAATGCGGGCCGAGATTCTCGCCTCCACCGGAATTATGCTGGCAATATACCTCGTTTACCTTTTAGTGATGCGTGCGCGGCGGTAGGCGTTGCAATCAGGCGCGCGGAGTTTTATCTAGAATAAACACAGCAAGGGGATTCCGCCGGTATGAACTGGATTTCAAATTACGTCCGACCCAAGATCAACTCGATTTTTTCGCGCCGCGAGGTGCCGGATAACCTTTGGACCAAGTGCGATGAATGCGGCACCATGCTGTTTCACCGTGAGCTGCGAGCCGCACAAAATACGTGTCCGAGCTGTGACCACCACATGCACATCGCCCCCCGCGCCCGCTTTGAAGCGCTGTTTGATGGCGGCATTTTTGGCGAAATCGCCGTGGACGAGCCACAAGTTGACCCGCTGGGTTTTAAAGACCAAAAGCGCTACCCTGACCGCCTAAAAGACGCCAAGAAAAAGACCAGTGAAACCGACGCAATGCTGGTGGCCGAGGGCGAAATTGGCCGCACCAAAATCGTGGCCTGCGCGCAGGATTTCTCGTTCATGGGTGGCTCTATGGGCATGTATGTTGGCAACGCCATCATTGCCGCCGCCGAGGCCGCCGTGGCCCGCAAATGCCCCTTGGTGCTGTTTTCTGCCGCCGGTGGCGCGCGCATGCAGGAGGGTATTTTGAGCCTGATGCAAATGCCCCGCACCACCGTGGCCGTGCAAATGCTTAAGGAAGCTGGCCTGCCCTATATAGTAGTGCTCACCCACCCAACCACTGGCGGCGTTACCGCCTCTTACGCCATGCTGGGCGATATCCACATCGCCGAGCCCAACGCCCTGATCGCCTTTGCCGGCACCCGCGTGATTGAGCAAACCATCCGTGAAAAGCTGCCCGAGGGCTTTCAGCGAGCCGAATACCTGCTCGACCACGGCATGCTGGACCGCGTGACCCACCGCACGAAGATGAAGGGCGAGCTGGTTTCGATTATCCGCATGCTGATGCGGGATACCCCGCCGATAATGGGCGACCTGCCCAAGCCTACGGAAAAGCCCGAGCCAGAAGCCGCCGCTGAAGAGGCGTGAATAGCGACCAACTCCTTGAGAAAATGGGCCACCTTCACCCCAAGGTGATGGACCTGTCCCTTGGCCGGATGCAGCGGCTACTAGAGGCGCTTGGCAACCCCGAGCGCAGGCTTCCGCCTGTGATTCATATCGCAGGCACCAATGGCAAAGGCTCTACCCAAGCGATGATTCGCGCGGGGCTAGAAGCGGCGGGCCATACGGTGCACGCCTATACCTCGCCGCACTTGGCACGGTTTCATGAGCGCATTCGGCTGGCTGGTGAGCTGATTTCCGAGGAAGACTTGGTGGCAGTGCTGAGTGAGGCTATGGAGGTCAACGCGGGCGAACCCATCACCTATTTCGAAATCACCACCTGCGCGGCTATGTTGGCAATGTCGCGGGTAGACGCTGATTACACCCTGCTCGAAGTTGGCCTTGGCGGGCGGCTCGACACCACCAATGTGGTGGACGCCCCGCGCCTCACCATTATCACGCCGATCTCGCTTGATCACCAAAACTTTCTGGGTGACACCCTGCCTGAAATCGCGGGCGAAAAGGCGGGGATACTTAAGCGCGGCGTGCCCTGCATTGTAGGCCCGCAGCCCGACGAAGTGCGCGACGTAATCGAAGCCGAGGCTGAAGCCGTGGGCGCACGCCTGCTGATCGCAGGGCAAGATTGGCACAGCTTTGAAGAGCGTGGCGGCATGGTCTACCAAGACGAAATGGGCTTGCTAGACCTGCCTTTACCCGCGCTCATTGGCGCACATCAGGTTGAAAACGCGGGCGCTGCCATTTGTGCTTTACGGATACTAGGCGCGGATACTGCTGAGGCGGCTTTGCTGAAAGCCGAATGGCCCGCGCGCATGCAAAACCTAAGGTATGGCCCGCTGATAAAGGCCGCGCCGCAAGCCGAGCTTTGGCTTGATGGCGGCCATAATCCGGCAGCTGGCAAAGCCTTGGCCGAGGCCCTAACCCGCCTGCCCGATCGCCCGCTTTATATGGTGTGTGGCATGCTCAACACCAAAGATATCGGCGGCTATCTGGCCCCGCTAGCAGCCAGCGCCGTGAAGCTCACAGGCGTTTCTATCCCCGGCGAAACCGCCACCCTAAGCGCCTATGAAATCTGCGCGGCAGCACGGGCCAACGGCATGGTGGCCGACACAGCTGAAAGCGTTGCCGAGGCCGTAGCGCGGGTGGTGGCCGAGGCCCCTACCGCGCGCATTCTCCTATGCGGCTCACTATATTTGGCGGGGCAAATCTTGCAGGAAAACGGCTAATGGAAAACCCTCGCGCCTTCCTAAAATCCCTGTTTGACGCCGCCGTTGAAGCCGCCCTGCCCCAAGCCGATATTGCTAAATTTCTACCCGAAAAGCCCAAAGGCCGCACCGTGGTTATCGGCGCTGGCAAAGGCGCCGCACAGCTCGCGCAAGCGGTAGAGGCCGCGTGGAATGGCCCGCTTTCCGGCGTGGTCGTCACCCGCTACGGCTACGGCGCAAAATGCGCGCGAATCGAGATCATCGAGGCCAGCCACCCCGTGCCGGATGCCGCTGGGCTTGTGGCCTCAAAGCGCTTGCTTGAAGCTGTCAGAGGCCTCGGCCCAGATGACCTCGTAATCGCGCTGATAACCGGCGGTGGCTCAGCCCTTTTGCCCTGCCCACCCAAGGGCGTAACCCTTGCCGATGAAATGGCTTTAAGCGAGGCCCTACTGGCCTCTGGCGCGCCAATTTCAGCCATGAACACCGTGCGAAAACACGTTTCAGGCATAAAAGGCGGGCGGTTGGCACTGGTGGCTGCCCCTGCCAAAGTCGTGAGCTTGATCGTGTCCGATATCCCGGGTGACATCCCTGCCTTTGTCGCCTCTGGCCCCACCGTGCCAGATAGCGCCAGCCCGCAAGACGCGCTTGAAATCATAGCTCAGTTCAGCCTTAGCCTTCCGGCCTCCATCATGGCGCACCTCCACAGCAAAGCCGCCACCGCGCCCCTGCCAAACGCCCCCGCTTTTGCCCGTAATGAAGTGCATATCATCGCCTCGGCTGAAGTGTCCCTTCAGGCCGCAAAAAGTGTGGCCGAGGCCCAAGGCATCCCAGTTCATATCCTCTCGGATGCGCTGGAAGGCGAGGCCCGCGAGATCGCCAAAATGCACGCCGCCTTAGCGAAATACAGCCAAGGCCCGAGGCTTTTGCTTTCAGGCGGCGAGCTAACGGTGACGCTAAAAGGCAGCGGCAAAGGCGGCCCAAATTCGGAATTCCTGCTGGCCTTCGCCAAAGAGATCGAAGGCCACGCCAATATCCACGCCCTAAGTGCGGATACTGACGGTATCGACGGCACCGAGGATAACGCCGGTGGCTTCGCTGACGGCAGCACACAAATGCGGATCCGTAACAATGGTGGCACGCCCGCGACGCTGCTAGCTGACAACGACGCGTGGCGCGCCTTGCATTTGGCAGGCGATCTGCTCGTCACCGGCCCCACCGGCACCAATGTAAACGATCTGCGTGCGATACTTATTCTTTAGGAGACTCCCATGAACGCCCTGCTAAACCCTTGGAATACCCCCTTTGAACTCCCGCCCTTTGACCAGATCAAAGAGCCCGATTTTGCCCCCGCTTTTGAAGCCGCGCTCACGGAGGCGCGCGCCAATATTGCGGCGATTGCAGACCAAGGCACTGCCCCGAGCTTTGCCAACACCATCGAGGCCTTAGAGCGCGCAGACGCTTTACTCGATCGGGTGGCCGGGGTGTTTTTCAATCTCTCGGGGGCCGATAGCACCCCCGCGCTCGAAGCGCTGCAACGAGAGCTTTCCCCTAAATTGGCAGCCTATCAATCTGAAATGATGATGAACGCGGCGCTCTGGCAGCGGGTAAATGCGCTTACCTCAGAAGGGTTAACCCCCGAGCAAGCCCGTGTTTTGAAGCTATACCAAAAGATGTTTCGCCGTGCGGGGGCCGAGCTGGAAGGCACCGCCAAAACCCGTTTTGCCGAAATCATGCAGCGCCTCGCCACCCTTGGCACCGGTTTTACCCAAAACCTGCTGGCCGATGAGCGGTCATGGTCTATGCCGCTTGCCAAGACCGACTTGGTCGGCCTGCCGGATGATGTGATCGCCGCCGCCAAATCAGCCGCAGAGGAACGCGGCGAACAGGGCCATGTGCTCACGCTATCTCGCTCGCTTATCTCACCATTTTTGCAGTTTTCCCCAAGGCGAGACCTGCGGGAAACCGCCTTTAAGGCGTGGGTTGCGCGCGGTGAAAACGGCGGGGAAACCGATAACCGCGCTCATGGGGTTGAGATGCTAGCCCTGCGCGACGAGCGTGCAAAGCTGCTGGGATACCCCAATTTTGCGGCCTATAAGCTGGACGGCGAAATGGCCAAAACCCCCGAAGCCGTGCGAGACCTGCTAATGCAAGTGTGGACCCCCGCCAAAGCCGCCGCCAAAACAGACGCCGCGCGCCTGACAGAAATGCTGCATGACGACGGCATTAACGAAGCGCTCAAACCGTGGGATTGGCGCTATTATGCTGCCAAACTGCAAAAAGAAATGCACGACCTCGATGAGGCCGAAGTGAAGCCTTATTTGGGCTTGGATAACATGATTGAGGCCGCCTTTGATGTAGCGGGTCGCCTGTTTGGCCTAAGTTTTAAGCCGCTTAATGCACCGCTTTACCATCCAGATGCGCGGGCTTGGGAGGTAACGAAAGGCGCGCGCCATATCGGCGTTTTTGTTGGTGACTATTTTGCGCGGCCCAGCAAACGCTCAGGCGCCTGGTGCTCGCGGTTTCGGACACAAAGCGCGATGGATAATGAGGTGCGCCCCATCACGGTAAATGTGTGCAACTTCGCCAAGCCCCCCGAGGGCCAGCCCGCCCTGCTTACGTTTGATGACGCCCGCACGCTTTTCCATGAGTTTGGCCATGCCCTGCATTCCTTGATGTCAGACGTGACCTACGGCTTCATTTCCGGCACCTCCGTGGCGCGCGATTTTGTGGAGTTACCAAGCCAGCTATATGAGCACTGGCTCTCGGTGCCAGAGGTTTTGGCCAAACACGCCCGCCATGTTGAAACGGGCGCGCCCATGCCGGATAGCATGCTAAAACGCCTGAAAGCCGCCGAGAATTTCGACATGGGCTTTGCCACTGTTGAATTTATTTCCTCCGCGATTGTCGACCTTGATTTCCATACCGGCCCCGTGCCAGATGACCTGATGTCCGCGCAAGCCGCCTCGCTGGCAGCGCTTGGCATGCCCGATGCTATTACCATGCGCCACGCCAGCCCGCATTTTGCGCATGTCTTTTCGGGCGATGGCTACGCAGCGGGGTATTACTCCTATATGTGGTCAGAGGTGATGGATGCCGACGCCTTTGAAGCCTTTGAGGAGGCGGGAGACCCTTTTGACGCCGAAACCGCCGCGCGGCTGGCCAAGCATATTTATACGGCGGGCGGCTCGAAAGACCCAGAGGCGCTGTATAAAGCCTTCCGAGGTAAAATGCCGAAGGTGGAGGCGTTGCTGAAAGGGCGGGGTTTTTGATGCAAAAACGGTTAACACCGCTCAATGTGTTGTTTCTGTCGGGCGCTGACCCGTATAATTTTTTCTTTCTTCGACGATATTTGCGCGGATGTCCAAAAGCGTTAGCTCCTCAAGATCACATTGCGAAATGAGCTCATCTGCCAGTTCATTTGTCTTGGCAATATAAATAGACAAAGACCGAGCGATGTCATTAAAAGTTACGTCTGGACGAAAATCAGCTTCCGGCACCGTTCCTCTAAGATCCGCGGTAGAATAGCCAAAATATTCTATCAGATCTTGGCTTATGTTCTGCCCACCTTCATCAGGTGTCATGTCGTTTTTTAATCCCCACCTGAGTTCGATCATAGCATTTCGCATAACCAAGAATTCCGAATTGTTTGAGCCCGTACATGCGATCACCCCTACCTCTAAAACTTGCGTGAAATTATTTACCACAAATTCATATTCATGGTCCTCAAATCTATTTGAACCCATCCTCGAAGTTAAGACACCATCATCATTGTTTGGAACAAGCTCATATGGAAAATAAAGCATGGAATCCGTCGCGAGAAAATCCAAAAATGAATTTATCCTCATAACAATTGCAAATGCCGCTACAGACGAATCGGTAGAATCAATATCTGGTCGCAAAACCGAAATGGGGGCCGCACAGTAGTTTGGGTTGTTGACACAAAGCTGAATATTTCCGTCGTTGTCTATAGCAACCCCATCAATTTCAGCAACAACATCAATTAAATCTTGAGTGGACATCCTTGTCCGCCTCAAATTTCGGGTTCCACGGTTTATATTGACGACCGATTGATCAATGCTGGCTAAGCCATTTTGAGCCTCAACCAAAAACTGCACGCGCATAACTGATGTTTGGTCATTGATCCGGTCTGTTTGTTGGTAGATCACGGCCGCGTTTAAGAGGCCAATTATCACTAAAACCGACCCCATAAGCGAGCTCGCCACAAGAACATACCAAACCAGCGGGCCTATGCTCCGCGCCGTTGAAAAAGCCTGCCCCACCGCTTTCCGCAAGTCTAACCGCACATCTTCGCCAGACGAATACCTATCGACAACAGCTGAAAGCTCATCAAAGTTATCCCTTATCGGGCCGGACACTTTCTCAGATAAAACCCAACGAGACACAAAGTATAAGACGGCCACAACGCAAATTATGAGAGATACAACCAGCAATGTAATGCCAATGCTATCTGTGTATTTCTTTAGGAATAGAAAAAATATTGTGGAGATCGCTACAGTAACACCTGTAGATACGCCGTAAATAACTCCATTGCGCCAGTTAAGTTTTTTGATTTTTGCCTCCGTCATCGCCATTTACTATACATCTGCTACCGATGCTTGCACGTATAAGCTGAGCCGTCAACATTTGCAGTACACACGCAAACAGCGACTCGCAATGGTTCAGTTCAACCTAGTTCATAAGTATTTTAGTGCCAGACTAAACGCTTAAGCTATCACAAAATCGCTTGATCCGCCCGCAGGCTTCAATCAGCTGCGCGTCAGCTGCGGCATAAGACACCCTAAAATGCGGCGAAAGGCCGAAGGCCGCGCCATGCACTACGGCCACCCCTACTGCGGCCAGCAATTCAAGCGCAAAATCTTCATCTGTCGCTATCACCTTGCCCTCAGGCGTGCGCTTCCCCATCAGCCCCGCAACAGACGGATACACATAAAATGCCCCTTCGGGCACGGCACAAGAAATGCCGTCAATATCGTTTAGCAGCCCAGCCACAAGGTCTCGCCGCCGCAAAAATACGGCACTACTTTCAGAGATATAATCCTGCGGGCCATTCAAAGCCTCCACGGCTGCCCACTGGCTGACCGAACTCGCGTTTGATGTGCTCTGGCTCTGCACTTTTTTCATCGCCCCCACCAGCGAAGCTGGCCCGCCGGCATAGCCAATGCGCCAGCCTGTCATCGCATAGGCTTTGGACACCCCGTTGGTCGTCAAGGTCCGCTCATAAAGCCCCGGCTCCACCTCGGCAGGGGTGCAAAATGTGAACCCCGGAAAGGAAATGTGCTCATACATATCGTCAGACATCACCCACACCTGCGGATGGCGCATCAGCACATCGGTGAGCGCTTTAAGCTCGGCGCGGGTATAGCCCGCGCCCGTCGGGTTGCTCGGCGAGTTAAAAATCAGCCACTTGGTGCGGGGTGTAATCGCCGCTTCCAGCGCTTCGGGGGTCATCTTAAAGCCAGTGCTTTCAGGGCATTCCACAATCACAGGCTTGCCGTCGCACATCAGCACCATATCGGGGTAGCTCACCCAGTAAGGCGCCAGAATGACCACTTCGTCGCCCGCGTTTAGCGTGGCAAACAGTGCGTTAAAAAGCACCTGCTTACCGCCGGTCGAAACGATCACTTGGTTCGGCGCATAATCCAACCCGTTATCCCGCTTGAATTTGGCAATAATTGCCGATTTCAGCTCAGGAATGCCATCGGGCGCGGTATAGCGTGTTTTGCCCGCATCAATCGCGGCCTTCGCAGCTTCGCAAATATGCAGCGGCGTATCAAAATCCGGCTCGCCTGCGCTTAGCGCAATCACATCGGCCCCTGCGGCCTTCATCTCGGCAGCTTTAGTGCTAATCGCGATGGTCGGCGAGGGTTTAACGGCGGCGAGGCGGTCGGCTAGGAATGTCATTTTGGGCTCCTGAAACTACAGCCCTGTTTTGCTGCAATTCTGCGGCCAATGTCAACGGGCCAACCTGCCCTGATATCCGCGCGCGGTAAACAAACTGCGCCTCAAGCACCCGCATCACATAGTTGCGGGTTTCGCGAAACGGAATGCTTTCGATCCAGTCCACCGCGTCTACGCTTTCAAGGCGGGGGTCGCCATAATCCCTAATCCAGCGCTCGGCGCGGCTTGGCCCGGCGTTATAAGCTGCCGCCGCCAGCAGCACTGAGCCGTCAAACCGCTCCAGCATTTGCGCGAGGTAAGCTGTGCCAATACGGGCATTATACTGCCAATCAGCCCCCAAGCGCCGCTCTGAAAAGCTGAGATCCAGCCCGCGCGCCACGGTTTTGGCGGTGGCGGGCATAACCTGCATCAGGCCCAGCGCGCCCACCGGGCTGCGGGCTGAAGCGTTCATTTCGCTTTCTTGCCGCGCGATGGACATGGCCAGCGCGGGCGGCACGGCCTCGGCAAATTCGGCCAAGCCGTGTAGCGGGTAATAGGGCGCAGCAATCACGTCGCCATTAGTCGCGGCCCCTTTGGCAATTCGCAGCGCAATATGAGGCTCGTCAAGGTCCAGCAACAGCTGCGCCATTGCCGCCCGTCCGCGTACATCAAGCCTGCTGGCGGCATGTGTGAGGAACATCTTGGCGCGCGCCGGCTCTCCTGCAAAGTAAAACAGCACACCCGCGCGCACGGCATCCTCGGCCAGAAATGGGGCTTTGGTCCAATCCGGCGGAAATTCCGGCCCTGCGAGCAAGGCATCCGGCGAGGCCCCAATGCGGCTGGCAGCAAGCTGGCCGTAAAAACTGGTTTGGTAGCGCGCACCCATTTGGTATGCCTGATAAGCCGCGTTTTCATCGCCCGCTGCCAAGTGGGCTTCGCCCAGCCAATAACCTGCACGGCCCATGGAAATGGGCGAAGCAATGGCGGCCCTAAACCGCTGAAAGTGCTGCACCGAGCGGGGCGCATTCCCGAGCTTACGCAGGCTTAGATAGCCCGAAAGCCACTCAAGATCAGCATAATTGCTACCGCTGGGTAAAAAGTGCGGGCTGGCAATGCGGTAGGCTAGGTCTGCATCACCTGCGCGCATAGCACGGCGGGCATAGGTGCGGCGGCGGCTGGCCCATTTCTCGGGGCGGCCCAAGCTGGCTTCACTTGTTGATCGCGCCAACAGCAGCTCTATCGCGCTTTCAGAATAGCCCTTTTTAGCCCGCCACACAAAGCGGTCATAAGCCAGCCCAGCGTCATTTTGCAAAGCGCGCGGAATGGCGGCAATCAGCGTATCCACGCCATTGCGATCTTCCTGCAAGGCCAGCCTCGCGTTGGCCAAGGCGCGGTGGCTCACACCGACCAAGGGCAGCATTTCACGGGCCGCAGCGCGTTTGCCCGCCCACAACAGGTTGTCCAACCGCAGCACATGTGACTCGGCAATTATTCGCGGGTAATCTGCCAGAAAACCCGCGCGTTCTGAGGCGCTAAGCTCCATTTCCTGCCACGCCAAAGCGATCACGGCACGGCGCTCTGCGGGTGGTAGTGCCGCGGCATAGCGCTGCATACCAAGGCCGGTTTGCGGTGCATGGGTTGAAAAATATGAGAGCACACGCTGATTGGACAGGCTGTCTGTCAACGTGGCCTCCCCCTTTCGGGCGATTTTCGCCAAGCCAGGCCAATCGGCATTTTCCGTTAGAAACAGCTCGTATTCTGCAAAACTCCCGTCGCCCGCGCGCAGGCGATACCAATCGATAATTTCGAGCGCAATCGGGTCAGACACCCGCGCCGCTGCTGTGTCCCAATCGCTCACCACCACGGCCTCGATGGCCGAGGCAAATTGCGTGCCGTCTTCTTGCGGGGTTTGTGCGCGCACAGGGGAGAGCGCCAGCATAAACGCTGCCAAAATCAATAATTTCATCAAAATGCCTGTTCGTTTTTTTGCGCTTCTAGCACAAAAATCAGCCCACGTCTTGCTCGTCGAAGCTTTGGGCGGCCACAAATGCGGGAAACCGCTTAAGGATGGCGGCGCGCTCAATTGCATAGCGGGCTTTCAGGGCGTCCAGCGTTGCCTCATCCCAAAAACCATCCAGCAATTCAGGCTGGTTAAACCGCTTCCATGTGCGAATATCATCGGCTTTTTCTGCATCCCCTGCCTCTACCGCCTGTTCATAGAGCATGGTTTGGCGGGCAGACATGGAGCGGTTCCAGCGATAGTCAGGGTTATAAAACAGCTCGTCAGCCAGCGGGCCGAGAATGGCCGAAAGCTGCGCGGGGCCAAAGCGGGGGTTGGAGGAATACTCGCTGATCAGCAGCTCGGAATCAGGAAAAGCGCCCGCGATATCTGCCAAAACATCGCCCCAGCCACGCTTTAGCCCCAACACCAGCTCGGCCACGGTTGCGCGAGGCAGCACCATGCGCCCCGGCGCCAGCCAGCGGCCATAAGCTGAGGCAAAAAAGCTTTCATACGGGCGGATGGCCACCACGATTTTTACAGGATCAACCGGCAGCATGGCCCGCAGCTTGGCAAGGCGGCGCGCCGTATCGGGGTAAAACTCACCATGGGTAAAGATACTGTTCAGAAACCCGAGCAGGTTTTCATCCGAAATCACCACCGTCTCCAGCCCCGCTAACGGCCTAAAGCCCGCCTGCACTGAAGGGATACGCGCGCCCAAAGGCTTGGTCAGCGCGTTTTTTACAGCGTCCTGACTGGGCGCAGAAATACCCGCCCCCGCCAAAAGCGCGGTGTTTTTCCCCAGCACCCCTTGCACATGGGTCGAGGCGGTGCGGTGCGCACCAAGGTGAAGAATGATCTTTGTCACGGGCGGTCCTTATCTCTGGGCACGGTAGCCCGCGGCCTTCCACTTCGCAAGCTTGCCGCTTGCGAAATTCCGCATTCTCGGCTACGGTCGCGCCGCTTTCGCATGGTGCGTTGGCTTGATCCCAGTTCTTTGGAGGCACCTCATGTTTACAGGGTCCATACCCGCGCTCGTAACACCATTCACCAATGGCGAGGTAGATAAACAGGCGCTTAAGGAACTGGTGGAATGGCATGTTGCAGAAGGCAGTTCCGGCGTTGTGCCCGTGGGCACCACCGGCGAAACCCCGACGCTAAGCCATGAAGAGCACCGCGAAGTGGTGCGCATTTGCGTAGAAACCGCTGCCGGCCGCATTCCAGTAATTGCCGGCGCAGGCAGCAATTCCACGCGCGAGGCTACCAGCCTTACACAATTCGCCCAAGATATCGGCGCGAGCGCGGCCCTTGTGGTCACGCCTTATTACAATAAACCCACCCAGCGCGGGCTGCTGGCGCATTTTGAGGGTGTTTTGGAAAGCACCGATATTCCGATCATTATCTACAATATTCCAGGCCGTTCTATCGTTGATATGTCGCCCGAAACCATGGGCGCGCTTGCCAAGCACAAAAATATTGTCGGCGTAAAAGATGCCACGGGCGATGTGGCCCGTGTATCCCACCAGCGCGCTACCTGTGGCGAGGATTTCTGCCAACTTTCCGGCGAAGACGCTTCGGCGCTCGGCTTTAACGCCCATGGCGGCGTAGGTTGTATTTCGGTTACGGCCAACGTGGCCCCAAAGCTGTGCGCTGAATTTCAAGCCGCCACCCTTGCGGGTGATTACCCCACCGCGCTGGCCATTCAAGACAAGCTTTTGCCGCTGCACACCGCGCTCTTTGTTGAGCCGGGCGTAGCTGGCGCCAAATACGCGCTGTCGCTTCTAGGCAAATGCAATGAGGATGTCCGCCGCCCGCTGACCACGCTTTTGGACGATACCAAAGCGCAAATAAAAGCGGCGATGCAATTCACTGACCTGCTTTAAATGCCTGATCGCGCCGACATATATCTAATATGCGGCGCGACAGGTGCGGGCAAATCCACCCATGCTGAGGTGCTGGCGCAGCGTGTCAAAGGCGTGCGGTTTTCCATTGATGAATGGATGCAGCGCCTGCACAATAAAGACCAACCCGAGGAGCTAAGTTTTGACTGGTTTTATGAGCGGGTCCAGCGCAACTGCGCCCAAATGCGCGATGTTGCCGAACGGTTGGTCGCGCTTGAGGTTCCGGCCATTTTTGATTGCGGCCTAACCAATAAAACGGAGCGAGATATATTTGCGGGCTGGGCTGCTGAGCAAAGCTATAGAGTGGCGCTTCACTTTGTGGACGTCCCCTCCAAAACCCGCTGGCAGCGCGTGCTAAAACGCAATGCCGAGCAAGCCGAGACCTTCCAGTTTGAAGTGACGCGTGGGATGTTTGAGTTCATCGAAGGGCTCTGGGAGGCCCCAAACGAGGCCGAAATGGCCGCGCTCCACGGGGTGCACGTTAAAACCTAACCTCGACAGGCGTAAAAAACCTGCCATACTGCCGCTATTAATTAGCAAAATAGGATTTTTAATATGGCAACCCCCGAAGAAATTGCGCTTAAGGCCATTGATAAACAAGCCAAAGCACTGCACAAAATCATTTCATTCCTGCAAAATACTGCGAAAAAGCTGGTCGGCTTTATCAACACATTGGTAAATGCCCTAAAAGCGCTGCTGGCAAAGCTCAAGCAAATCGCCCAATTTTTACCTACGGCACTGCTGGGCGCGGCCAAAAAGGCTGTCCAGTATATGACCAAAGCCCTGAAAATGCTGCCTAAGCAGATCAAAACCCTCGTGCGGTTTATGAAAACCCTGCTCAAAGCCATCAAGGATGGGGTGAGTGATACGCTTGTTCCCATGGTCTCGCTGGCGCTGAATATGATCAAAACCATGCTTATCGGCTTAACAGCTTTTTTCAAAACCCTGCTGGACATTTTAAAACCACTGGACCGCCTGCGCTCGGCGATAAAGCAAGCCGAAATGCTGATCAGAATGGTGGTTGAGGACATCGCCGATATTCTAAAGCAAATGGACGTCGTGGGAATTCTGAAGTCTAATGTTCAGGCCGTGCAAAAAAAGATGAAACAGGCGATGGGGTATATCGGCGAAACCGAGAAAAACCTCGTGAAGCTCGGAAAGGCCATGGCATAGGCTTCACCGCATAAATTTTATGCGGCTTCCGCCATCTGGACAATCGCCGCCTTGATGGCTACATCAACCCCATGGCACCTAAAGGCAAAAAAAACCCGAATAACAAGAGCGTCGCGGAGAACCGCAAGGCGCGCTATAATTATGCGGTAGAGGACACCATTGAGTGTGGCCTCATGCTGGAAGGCTCAGAGGTGAAGGCTATGCGGGCGGGCGGGGTAAATATCGCCGAAAGCTACGCCAACATTGAGGATGGTGAGCTGTGGCTGATCAATTCTCACGTGCCCAAATACGAGCAAGCCAAAACCTTTCAGCACGAAGAACGGCGGCGGCGCAAGTTGCTTGTCAGCAAAAAAGAGCTGCGAAACCTGCATAAAAATGTGGGCCGTGAGGGCATGGCACTGGTGCCGCTGAAAGTGTATTTTAATAACAAAGGCCGCGCCAAGCTGCTGCTCGGCATCGCCAAAGGCAAAAAGCAGCAAGATAAACGGGCGACGGAAAAGAAACGTGATTGGCAAAAACAGCAAGGTCGCCTCATGCGTGACCGCGGCTAGCCAAGCCATGCCACGTTGCAGCGCGGCGCGGATGCCGCCACGCCAAGCTATGCAATGCCAGACGCGCCGCCACCGAGCTGCGCCCAAACGCACCGATGTTAGTCTTCTCGAAACGCCCGATTAAAGTAATTCGCCAAAGGCTTGATCAGGTAATTCAACGGCGTGCGATCATCGGTTTTTATAAAAGCTTCCACCGGCATGCCTGGCAATATTTCCAGTTCCCCTAGCTTTTCCATCTCGCCCGCGTTTGGCCGCAACTCCGCCGTATAATAGCTCGCCCCCGTGCGATCATCCATAAACACATCCGGTGAAATATTGGCCACCGTCGCAAACAGCTCAGGTGTAGTGCGCTGATCAAAGGTTGAAAAACGCAATGTGGCGGGCTGGCCGAGGCGGACTTGGTCAATATGCTGGGTCGGAATTTGTGTCCGAATAACCAACGGCTCATCCTGCGGGATGATATAAAGGATGGCCTCGGCAGGCTGCACCACGGCGCGCGTGGTGTGCACGGCAAGGCCATATACTACGCCAGCACGCGGTGCGCGCAGGGTGAGCCGGTCCAGCACCTCCAAAAGCGAAAGCCGGTTTTGCCGTAGCTCTATCTCGCGCGGTTGCAGCTCCCGCAGCGCGCCAATGGCTTCCTCTCGAAGGCTGGTTGCCAGCTTCAAACGCTCTATCTCGATCTCTGCCAAACGCCCGCGAGATTGTGCAATTTCAGCATTCAGCGCCCCAATGCGACCGCCAAAGCTGGCCGCCTCACGCATAAGGGCTGACACGCGACTGGCCTGCGTCAGCCCGCTATCAAGCAGCGATTTCTGGTCAGCCAACTCCTGATTCAACAACGCCGTTTGCTCTTCAAGCGAAGCCAATTGCGCCTGCGACCCGTCAATCTGGTTGCTGACCTGCCGACTGCGCTCATCCCATTGCGAAAGCTCTTCACGCAGCGAGGCCCGCCGCGCCGCAAAAAGCGCGCTTTGCCCCTGCATCAATTCCTCAACCTTCGGCAGGTGCGCAGCAACCTCCACCAGCTCAGGGTCAAAGGCAATTTCCCGTGCCTCGTCGCGCTCGGCCAGCAACCGGCTTTTTTGGCCAAGCAGCTCAAAAAGTTGGCCTTCGGTCACGGCGAGCTCTGATTCCGTCAGCACCGCGTCAAAGCGCAACAGCGTTTCGCCAGCCGCCACACGGTCTCCATCGGCGACCAGAATGTCGCCCACCACACCGCCTTGCGGGTGCTGCACAATCTGCCGGTTACTCTCCACCTCCACATTGCCAGACGTCACAATTGCCCCGGCGATTTCAGAGCTGACAGACCAATAGGTCAGCCCGCCAAGCAGGCCAACCAGCGCCACCATGCCAAGAGCTACAAAGCGCGAGGTGCGCCAAGGGTTTTGCGTGCTCATGCCTGCCCCTTCGGGGCCATTTCGCCCGCAATGGTTTGGTAGTTTTGGGTCATTTCCTTAATCACCTCATCCCGCGGGCCAAACTTGGCAACAATGCCATCCGCCAGCACCAGTGCAAGATCACAAGCCGCAATGCCCGAGGGCCTGTGCGCCATAATAACCACCGCGCCGCCTTTAGCCTTAAAATCGGCAATCGCCTTATCCAGCGCAATACCGCCATGGGAATCAAGGTTGGAATTTGGTTCATCCAGCACCAGCAATACAGGGTCATCAAACAGCGCCCGCGCCAGCCCGATACGCTGCTTTTGCCCGCCCGAAAGCCGCGCGCCGCCGTTTATTTTTGTGTCATACCCCTGCGGCAGCTTCAAAATCATCTCATGCGCATCGGCCAGTTTGGCAGCGGCAATCACCTTGCCCGAATCCGGTGCCTCACTCAGCCGCGCGATGTTTTCTGAAATCGTGCCGTCAAACAAAGCCACATCTTGCGGCAAATAGCCAATAAAGCGCCCCAGATCATCTGTGTTATACTGATCCAAAGCGGCCCCATCGAGCCGGATTTTGCCCGAAACCACCGGCCAAATGCCCGTAAGCACCCGCGCCAAGGTGGATTTACCAGACGCACTTTCACCGATCACCGCCAAGGCCTGCCCCGGCTCAACCCGAAAAGAAACCATCCGCAGGGTCGCCATATTTTCACCCGGCGGCACAACCGTTACCTTTGATAGCTCCAAATAAGCCTTTGGGCGCGGCAGGTTAGTGCGCTCTGCCGGCTCTGGCACCGCCCCCAGCATTAAGGATAGCGATTTGCGGCCTTGCCGCGCGCGCTGCACCAAAGACCACTGGCCAATCGCTTGCTCCACCGGGGCCAACGCGCGGCCCATCAGGATAGACCCCGCGATCATTGCCCCCGCTGTCAGCTCGTTTTGCAGCACCAAATAGGCCCCCAGTGCCAGCATGGCAGATTGCAGAAAAAGCCGCAGGGTTTTGGTGAGCGTGGTGAAAAACCCAATGCGATGCGCTGCCTGCGTGGCGCTTTTCAGCGCACGTTTGCGGGCTTTGCCCCAGCGTGAAAGCGCTGCCTTTTGCATGCCCAATCCATGTACCGCCTCAGAATGGTTCCGAAATGATTCTGAAAGCGCATGCGCTTGCGCAGCTTCACGGCTGGCGGCAAACACGGGGCGGCGGGTAATGTATTGGTTGAGAATGGTCAGGCATATCAGCAGCGCGCCGCCGCCCAGCGCCAACCATCCCAGCATCGGATGGAAAATAAAGATGGCGCCCAGAAAAATCGGGGTCCAAGGCATATCAAACACCGCAAAAAGCGCGGGGGAGGCCAGAAGCCGCTGCATTGATTCCAGATCTTGCAGCCCCGAATCAGGTTGTGCGCGCGCTTCCGCCGAAACCGCGCGGCGCAAGGTGGCCGCAAAGACCCGCTCATCAAGCGCATCTTGCATACCGGCGCCGATTTGAGTGGCTATCCGGCCACGGGCAAAATCAAGCACGCCCATAATGCCGTAAAGCAAAACAACCAAAAGGGTGAGCGCCACAAGGGTTTCTACCGAGCGCGAACCCAGCACCCGATCATAGATTTGCAGCATAAAAAGCGGGCCGGTGAGCATTAGCAGGTTGGCGAATACGCTAAAAATTCCGATCGAAAATATCGACCAGTTCCAGCGTTTAATAACGGCTGAAATCTCGTGACTCCCGAGTTTCATGAGCCTGTTATGATCCATTTACTGCCCTTCACCTTTGCGCGCTTTCTTGCGCAGCCCTTCGCCTGCCCGGAAATTTAGCCTTTCCGCGCACCTCGACATTCTGGTATAAAACCCTAAATAGCAATTGTACGAGCAAATATTTAAGGCTCTTTTACGGAAATTACGGTATGACCGCAAAAGCAAAGATTTTCAACTGGTTGATTAAGGGTGCGCTGCTTGCCTCCCTTGGTGCGTGTGCCTCTGGGCAAACAAACCTTGCCGAGGGCGAAATTTATGACCCGTTTGAGGGCGCAAACCGCTCGATCCATGAATTTAACGTCGCGATGGACAAGCTCGTGGTTGGGCCGGTTGCCACGGTGTATGGCACGGTGGTGCCCGAAGATATTCGCATTGTGGTGGAAAATGCCGCCCGCAATCTTGGCGAGCCAAATGCCTTTGTTAACCATATTTTGCAAGGTGATGGCGATGCCGCCGGCACCACGCTCTTAAGATTTGTGCTCAATAGCACAGTAGGTATAGCCGGCATAGCCGACCCAGCCGCAGATTTGGGGCTGTTTGAGCAACCCACCGATTTTGGCGAGACTCTGGGCGCATGGGGCCTGCCGGAAGGCGCTTATATTGAGCTGCCAATTTTGGGCGCCAGCACGGTGCGCGATACGGCGGGCATTCTTGTAGACCTCGCAATTGACCCGCTTAATTATGTGATCACCCAAGAGCAGGCTTATTATATGCTGGCCCTCAAGGGCGTAAATCTGATCGGCAAGCGCAACACCTATGATGACCTTATCAGCCTGCTGCTCTACGAATCCGCTGATAGCTATGCAGCCCAGCGGCTGTCTTATATGCAAAACAAGCGCTACGTGGTTTCGGGTGGCGAAACAGAGATTGACGATCTGGAGGATCCTTATGCCTTTGAATAAACCTAATCGGCGCTTGGTGCTGGCTGGCGGCGCGGCGGCGCTTTTACCCTTGCCCGCTCTGGCGCTCAGCGAAAATGCCGCGTCTGCCTATGTGCAGCGTGTGGTTGACGATGTGTTCGAAATTATCAATTCTGGCCAATCAGAGGCCCAGCTTTTGCGGCGCTTCAAGCGGGTTTTCACGTCTTACGCCGATATAGGTATCATCGCCCGCTCGGTGCTCGGCCCGCCCTATCGTGGCCTCAGCACCCGCGAGCAACGCGCGTTTTCAGATGCTTTCGGAAGCTACCTTTCCAATAAATACGGCCGGCAATTTCGTGAGTTTCAAGGCGCGGAAATTACCATTACCCGCGCGCGCGATGCAGGTAATAAGGGCGTTTTAGTGTCGTCCCAAGTGCGCCAACAGGGGCAATCACCCTTTTCGCTGGATTGGCAAGTGTCTGACCGCTCAGGCCAGACCAAACTGATCAACCTGATCATCGAAGGGCTTTCTCTGCTGACCTCAGAACGCGAAGAAATTCGCGGGCAGCTGGCCGCGCGCGGGGGCGATGTAAACGCGCTCACGGCCTACTTGGCCACTGCCTAGGCGCGCGTGCGCCTCATTCCTTATATTGTGCTTTACCTCGCCTTTGCGGCGGGGTTGGTATTTGCTGTTTGGCAGCTTTCCTACCGCGAGGCTTTGGGGCAGCTTTCTCTTTCAGCCCAAGCCAACCTTTCCCTCGCCGCCGACCGCTTGGTGGGGCGCTTGGAACGCTACCGTATGCTGCCCGTGGTGCTTTCGCGAGATCAAGCCTTTCTGGAGGCGCTCGCGAGTGAAACGCCCGAGCGCATAAACGCGCGCTTGCGGCAATTGGCTGATCTGAGCCGCTCCCTTAATATTTCGTTGGTGAATGCCAGCGGTATCGTCATAGCCGATAGCGCCTTTGGCACCGCACAAAGCTACCTTGGCCGTGATCTTTCGGGCCGCCCAGATTTCATTCGTGCCATGAATGGCGCACTGGGGTTCACCCACCTGCAAGAGCGGCCAGAAAGCCCGCGCGGTTTTACTTTTGCAAGGCCGGTTATGGATGCCGAGGGCATTGCCCGCGGCGCCATTGTGGTAAAAGCCGACCTTGTAAACCTAGAGTTTTTGTGGCGAGGTGACCCTGAAACCGTATTTTTTGTTGATGAGAACCAAGTGATATTTATATCGAACCGTTCGGAGCTATTGCTCATGCGGCTTAACAATGCCGAGGTTGATTTGGCGCGCTACGGCAACCAACCGTTGCCCCCCTTCCCCAACCCAGCTGAACGCCGAACCTTTGGCTTTACGATCTGGCACTTGGCCAATGGCCCTAAAAGCGCCCACGGTGCGCTGCTCGAAACCCAGCCCCTGCCGGTGATCGGCATGGAGGCCTATATTTTAACAGACACCGCCCCCGTGACCGAGTCCGCTCGCCTGCGGGCTATGTTGGTGGCGGCCCTAATGGCTCTTTTTGGCGCACTCCTCTGGGCGCTTTACATCCGCCGCTCGGCGCTGGCGCGCGAGCTGGCCCTGCGTGAAGAGGCCAATACAGCGCTGGAAGCACGGGTTGAAAAGCGCACGGCGCAGCTGAAGCGGGCGCAAGATGACCTTGTGCAGGCGGGCAAGC
>WTAL01000043.1 GCA_013139635.1 Paracoccaceae bacterium | reverse complement strand
CGGAAATATCATCCTGCCAAACAGGGCGCGCGCCCATGTGGCAGGTTAAATGCACGCTCGGATTCCAACCGCCAGCCATCGCCAACCCCTCGGCCTCAATCCATTCAGTATTGCCATTGGAAAACCGCACTTCCACCGTTTTCAGCCCCAGCCTACCACGAGTGTTAACCACCGTCGCCCCCGCCAAATGGCGGCACGAGGTCTCGGGGGGCGCGTTTTTGCGGGTATCAACCAGCGTTACTTCCGCGCCCGCTTTTAGCAGGTCATGCGCTGTGTTCAGGCCTTCATTATTGTTGGCAAATACCACCCAGCGGCGGGCAGGCAGCACGCCAAAACGGTGGATATATGTGCGTACCGCACTGGCCAGCATTATGCCCGGACGGTCATTATTCGGGAAGGCAATGGGCCGCTCATGCGCGCCACCCGCCAAGATAGCGTGCTTGGCGACGATGCGCCAAAATATCTGCTGCGGCGCGCCCTGTGCATCTGGCAGATGGTCAGCCACGCGCTCCAAAGCGCCGTAGGTGCCACCGTCATAAGCGCCCGTAATAGTCGTGCGTTTCATCAGGGTCACATTGGGTAGGCTCGCCAACTCGGCCACAGTTTTACGCACCCATGCGCGGCTGCTATCGCCGCCCACCTCCAGCACTTCAGCTTGCAAGCGACCACCCAGCACAAAATCTTCATCGGCCAGCACCACGCGCGCGCCACTGCGCCCTGCCGTTAAGGCCGCCATTAGCCCCGCTGGCCCCGCGCCAATAACCAGTAAATCACAATGCTTCCAAGCTTTGTCATAAACCGCAGAATCTGCCTCGCCCGAGAGCCGCCCCAGCCCCGCCGCGCGCCGAATAATTGGCTCCCAAAGGTGGGGCCACGCGGCGCGCGGCCACATGAAGGTTTTGTAATAAAATCCCGCCCCAAGGAACGGATGCACGAGGTCCAAAGCCTCCTTTATATCAAAGCCAAGCGTCGGCCAGCGGTTTTGGCTCTGGGTTTGCAACCCGGCAAAAACCTCTTGCACCGTGGCGCGCGTATTGGGCACCCGCGAAGCCCCACTGCCAACCTCTATCAGCGCGTTTGGCTCCTCCGAGCCTGCCGTAAGCACGCCCCGTGGGCGGTGGTATTTAAAGCTGCGGCCCATAAGCTGCACACCGTTAGCCAAAAGGGCCGAGGCGACGGTATCTCCGGGGTGGGCGCAGTAGCTTTTGCCATCAAACGTGAAAGGCAACGAGCGCGAGCGGTCTACTAATCCGCCATTTGGAAGCCTACTCATTTGCCCGCCTCCTTTACCGTAATCACTTCATGAGTGGTGACGTTGCGCACCACCTCCAGCCACGCGCGACAGCCCGAAATGTGCTGCCAAATTTCCGCGTGCTCCCCGACGGGGTTCTCTCGCAGGTAAGTGCTGGCAAAATCATCACCACGCGCCGTTTTGGCATCACCAAAATACTTGAATTCGCGGCTATCCCGTGGGCCGCAATGGGGGCAAGTTATCCGCATCTCAATGCAACCCCGGCACAGCGCCCGTGCCTTCTTCATTAATCAGGTGCCCCGTTTCAAAGCGGCTGAGCTTATAGGCGCTGGCATAGCTCGGCACCGCGCCCGTAGCCACCAGTTGCGCATAGGCACTGCCCGAGGCCGGAATGGCCTTAAAGCCGCCATAGCACCAGCCGCCATTAAAATAGAGGCCTTTTATGTGGGTGGTATCAATGATCGGCGAGCCGTCCATGCTCATATCCATAATACCGCCCCAACTGCGCAGCATCCGCGCTTTGCCCAGGGCTGGAATCATGCTCATGCCCGCCTCGGCCACGTGCTCCACCCGTCCAAGGCTGCCGCGCTGGGCGTAGGAATTATATCCGTCGAGATCTCCGCCAAACACCAGCCCGCCCTTGTCAGACTGGCTAATATAGAAATGCCCAACGCCAAAATTAATCACGGTATTCACAAAAGGCTTCAACCCCTCGGTCACAAACGCCTGCAATACATGGCTTTCAATCGGCAGGCGCATTCCGGCCATTGCGGCCACTTGGGAGGAGCGCCCCGCCACACAAATCGCCACTTTAGCCGCCTTAATAATCCCGCGCGAGGTCTCTACCCCGCGCACCACGCCGCCCTCAATATCAAAGCCCTTCACCTCGCAATTCTGCAAAATATCGACGCCAAGGGCATCTGCCCCCCGCGCATAGCCCCACGCCACCGCATCATGCCGCGCCGTGCCAGCGCTGCGCTGCAAAAGCGCGCCCTTGATCGGGAAGCGCTCATTATCCATGCCGATATACGGCGCATAATCAGCCACGCCATTGCGGTCCAGCATCTCGGCCTCGTCCCCCCGCGCCAAAATCATGTTGGCACGGCGATTATACGCTTCCATCTGGCCATCAGAATGGCATAGCTCCAGCAAGCCTCGCGGGGAAAACATAACATTGTAATTTAGCTCAGCCGACAGGCCGTTCCACAGTTTCAGGGAATGCGAATAAAACGCCGAGTTGCCCTTTTGGCCATAATCTGCCCGCACAATCGTGGTGTTTCGCCCCACATTTCCGCCGCCAATATAGCCCTTTTCCAGCACCGCAATATTACGCACCCCGTGGTTTTTCGCCAAGTAATACGCCGTGGCCAGCCCATGCCCACCGCCGCCAATGATCACCACATCATAGCTCGGCTTGGGCGCGGACGTGCGCCAAACCGGCCGCCAGCCTTTATTGCCGGTCAGCCCCTGTTTTATCACCTCTAAAGCCGAATATCGCATGCGCCCTCTTTCCTGCCAGACTAGAGCGCGAAAAATCCGCTCAATCAAGCGT
>WTAL01000187.1 GCA_013139635.1 Paracoccaceae bacterium | reverse complement strand
CCGTCAGAAAGCCGGTCAACCGCCGCTGCATACTTATCCCGCTGCTTTTCCAAGCCAGCCAAGGGGCCAAGACAAGAAGCATCGCCCTTGCCCTCTTCCAAAAAGCCTGACCACGCGCCGGGCAGCTTGAGCATCCGAATAGTATGGCCAGTCGGGGCGGTATCAAACACCACGTTGTCATACTTTGCGAGGAGGTCGTTATCTGTCAGCAGCGCAGTGAACTCGTCAAAGGCGGCAATTTCCACGGTGCAGGCACCCGAAAGCTGCTCCTCGATGCTGCGCAGCGCATCTTCCGGCAATAGGCCGCGCATCGGGCCAACAATGCGCTCGCGGTAGGCCGCCGCGCTTTCCTCAGGGTTAATCTCAATTGCCGAAAGGTTTTCAACATTGTTGATCAGGGTGATTTTATTGCCAATATCCGTAGCAAAAACCTGCCCGACGTTAGACGCTGGGTCAGTGCTGACCAGCAGCACTTTTTGGCCGTCAGCCGCAAGGCTAAGGGCGGTTGTGCACGCCAGCGAGGTTTTACCCACGCCGCCTTTGCCAGTGAAAAACGTAAATTTTGGGAGAGAATCAAACATGGGGATATCCTGAGAAAGGGAGATTAGCAGCAGCCGGAAGTGGCTTCAGAAGCGGTGTCATCACAGCAGCCAGAATCGGCCTTGGGTTCAGAGCTTTCGCCGCAGCACCCCGAGGATTTTGCTTCGGTTTCCGCAAAATCCACACCCGCCCAACCGGCAAGTTCGGCGCGCTCGGGGAACCGACCTTGCGAGTGGGTATCGCCGTTTATCAAGATCACCGGCAGGCCATCGACCCCGTCAGAATCAAGCACAGCTTTGATTTTGGGGTTGGTAGCAAATTCCATTGGTTCATTGGAAATATTGATGCGTTTTACCTCAATACCTTCGGATTTCAGCCAATCAAGATCAGCCGCGAAGTTCACCAAGCGCTGATCAACATCCGCGCCACAAATTCCGGTAGCGCAGCACATTGCGGGGTCATAAACAGTTAGGGTTGTCATTTTTGGTCTCCATCATGGGTTTGAGAAAGTGCGGTTGTGAGTTTTGTAAGCGCCGCCGCCAAATTTGCACGGGTGCAGGCAATGTTGAGGCGGGCAAAGCCCTCGCCCTCAGCGCCAAAAGCCTGCCCGCGGGTCACGGCCCAGCCAGCTTTGCCGCGCAGAAATTTGGTGAGGTCTTCGGGGGTTAGCCCCATAGCGCGGAAATCGAGCCAGAGCAGGAACGTACCTTCCGGCTCTATCAATTGCACCGCATTGAACGGGGCCAGAGCCTCACGCACAAGCGCCACATTGCCCGCTATATAGCTCAATACATCATCAAGCCACGGGCCGCCTTCGGCATATGCCGCTGTCATAGCGGCACTGGCAAAAGCGTTGTTTTTGTTCACGGTCAGGCGGCTGTTTTCCACTTGGAACGCTTTACGGTGGACCTCATTCGAGATCACTGTAAAGGCAGAACAGCAAGCCGCAATATTGAAGCTTTTGGCGGGGGAAATGCAGGTGATTGAATTGTCCGCATAGGCGAGGCCGAGCGCCGCAAAGGGCGTATAATCATGACCCTCAAAGGTGATATCGGCGTGGATTTCATCAGACACCACCAGCACATTATGGCGCGCGCAAATATCACCGAGCCGTTGCAGCTCAGCCCGCGTCCAAACCCGCCCAATGGGGTTATGCGGGTTGCACAGGTAAATCATCTTGGCTTTTGGATCGGCGGCGAGGGCTTCAAGCCCTTCAAAATCCATCGTGTAGCGGCCGTTTTGCAGGATGAGCGGGTTGCGCAGGATATTGCGGCCGTTTTCTTCCAGAATATCATAGAAATCAAAAAACACAGGCGGCTGCACGATCACGCCTTCACCCGCTTTGGTGAAGATTGAGGCGGCAATGGCCAGTGCGTTCAAAATATTAGGGGCGCGCAAAATGTGGCTGGCGTTAATATCCCAGCCGTGGCGGCTGTGCATCCAGCTCGTTAGGGCGGGCATCAAGCCATCGGGCACGGTTTCGTAGCCAAAAATACCGTGATCGAGCCGTGCTTGCAGGGCGGCGCGCACAGGTGGAGGCGCCATGAAATCCATATCTGCCACACCGGCTGGAAACAGGTTTTCCCCATCTGCGCCCAAAACCATTTTGTGGGTTTTAAGGGCCGGAACTTCGCGACGGTTTATTTCAAGGTCGAAATCACTTGGCAAAATCTTCCTCCAGCAACCATTTGAAGGTGAAGGTGGCCACGACTGCTGCCGTTAACTGCACCGCGATAAAGGCCGCTACGTGAGAGGGATCAATGCCCGCAAACGTGTTGGAAAACCCGCGGGCGATGGTCACGGCGGGGTTGGCGAATGAGGTGGAAGACGTGAACCAGTAGGCCGCCGTGATGTATAGCCCAACTGCGAAAGGGATGCTTTCGGGGCGGGTTTTTAGGCAGCCCAGAATGGTAGCGACCAGCCCGAAGGTGGCAACAAATTCGCTGATCCATTGGCTAACGCCGGTGCGGGCCTTCATTGAAGGGTCTATCAGCGGGTTTTCAAACATCAGGTGCGCGATGAGCAC
Source organism: Paracoccaceae bacterium (assembly GCA_013139635.1). Lineage (GTDB taxonomy): Bacteria > Pseudomonadota > Alphaproteobacteria > Rhodobacterales > Rhodobacteraceae > UBA3077. Next base: position 12,442 of record WTAL01000187.1, on the reverse strand, counting down.
GCCGCAGATACCGCCAATGATTTGGAACACGACGAATAGCGCAGCCTCGTTGGCTTTTATTTCCTTGCGAAGCCAAAAGGTGAGCGTGACGGCGGGGTTGAAATGCGCACCCGAAATCGGCCCGAACACCAAAATAAGCACCACGAGAATCGCGCCTGTGGGGATGGTGTTGCCCAGCAGGGCAATGGCCACATTGCCGCCCGCGAGGCGCTCGGCCATAATGCCAGAGCCAACAACCGTGGCCAATAAAAACAAAGTGCCAAGCCATTCGGCAAAAAGTCTGCGCTGCATATTTATACTCCCGTTGTTCCGGCCTCATTACGGTGATTGCCGAATTATCGTATCCTTAGAGCAATAAACAAATCTGTTGTCAAGATTTGATATTTCGACTATTATCGAATTATCGTTTTTATGGTGGGAAACATGACAAATACCTTCAAAGGCCCGGACGCGCTCAAAGATTTCTTGAATCCGGAAAAGCACCCAAACCTGCCAATGGTGGAGCTTCCGGCATCGCTGAACCCGTTTGCGGCCGATGGTGTGCGGATCTTTGCCAAAATGATGGGGCTTTCGCCGCTGGGCAATGTAAAGGCCGTGCCTGCCTTTAATATGGTGCGCGAAATGTATTTGCGCGGGGAGCTTGAGGGCGTGGAGCGGCTGGTGGAGAATTCCTCCGGCAACACGGTGTTTTCAATGGCGCTGGCAGCGCGGCAGTTTGGGGTGGAGCGCACGCAATCATACGTGCCGAGCGAGATTTCATGGAACAAACTCTTGATGCTGCAATTCTTTGGTATTGAGCCGATTGTGAATGTTGAGCCGCAAGCGCCGGCGGAAAATGACCCCGCAACGGGGGTTTTTAAGGCGCGCCAAGACGGGCAGCAGCCTGATGCGATGAACCCCGGCCAATATGAAAACAGTGATAACCCCGAAGCCCACGAAAAATGGACTGGTCCGCAGATTTGGGAGCAAACCGAGGGTAAGATTGATATTTTTGGGGTTGGGCTGGGCACGACGGGCACCTTAATCGGGAATGCGCGCTTTCTGAAAAGCAAGAATTCGGCGATTAAAGTTGTGGGCGTGATGCGCGCGCCGGACAATTACGTGCCGGGCGTGCGCACCGAAAACCTGCTGAACGTGGTGGATTTTGGCTGGCGTGAGCATGTGGACACGCTGGTAGGGGTTGAAACCGAAACGGCCTACCTGACAAGCATGGAGATGAGCCGCCTTGGCATTTTGGCAGGGCCTAGCTCGGGGCTAGCGTTGGCGGGGCTGCTGAAGCACTTGGAAAACCTCAAGGAAAGTGGCGAGCTGGAAGCGTTTCGCCGTGCGGATAGTGGTGAAATCACCTGCGTGTTCCCTTGCCCCGATGGGCCGATGGCCTACCTTGACGAGTATTTCAAATATATTGACGCCAGCCATTTTCCGGCGATCACCAACGAAGACGTATTGGTAAATAAACCATGATAGACCAGCTAAAAGCCATTGAGGCCTTTGCCGCCCTTGCCCAAGATACCCGCATGTCGATCTATCGCCTGTTGGTCAAACAGGCCTCAAACAGCATTCGCGCCAGCGAGATTTCTGACCGCCTGAAAATCGTGCCCTCCACGCTTTCAGGCCATCTGGCGATACTAAAGCGTGCGGGCCTTTTGCAAGCCACCCGCCACCAGCGAGAAATCCATTATGCAGCCGATATTGAGGCCATGAACGCGCTTATCAGCTTTTTGCTGCAAGATTGTTGCGATGGCCAAATGGATAATTGCGGTGAGATTCTTACGCTGCTGAAAAGCCCCGAGAGCCAAGATGTCTGAGTCCCTGATTAGCTCCGAAATTGATTTTGAGGCCGAAGGGAAACACACTGGGTTTCTGCGGCTGCCCCACTCGGTGCATCGCAGTGCGTATGGGCGCATTCTTATTCCGATCGTTATGCTGAAAAATGGCAGCGGCCCCACCACTTTGCTGATGGCGGGCAACCATGGTGATGAATACGAGGCGCAAATTGCACTGAGTAAACTTAGCCGTGAGCTTGAGGCGGAGGACATTCAGGGCCGCCTGATCATCCTGCCCATGGCAAATTTCCCTGCGGCCCAAGCAGGCACGCGCACTTCACCGATTGATGGCGGCAACCTAAACCGGAGCTTCCCGGGTGACCCCCACGGCACCCCCACAGAAATGATCGCGCATTACATTGAGGAAGACCTATTCCCGATGTGTGATTATTTCTTTGATTTCCACTCCGGCGGCTCGTCACTTTATTACCCCGCCACGCTGTTGCGGGGGCTGGGCCATTCGCCCGAGGAAAGCGCCAAACTTATAGAGCTTCAGGCCGCTTTTGATGCGCCCTATGCGTGGGTTTTCACCTCTGGTGGGGGGCGGGCCTCTACCGCGCGCACGGCCATGGGCGGGGGCAACCGCAAGGGGGCCATAACCCTGATGGCCGAGCTGGGCGGCGGCGGCGCGGTCACACCCGAAATTCTGGCCCTGACAGAGCGCGGCATAAAGCGGCTACTGCACAGCACCGGCATGCTACCAGCTTATGTGCCCGATGCCGCCATCGGCACGCGAGAACTCATGGTTGCGGACACAATTATCGCCTATGACAACGGCATTTTTGAACCTTATTGCGGCATCGAAGACGAGGTCAAAAAAGGCGATGCCGCGGGCGCAATTCACTTCCCCGACACCCCGTGGACCCCCCCCGTTACGCTGGTTTTTCAACATTCAGGCATGGTGCTGTGTAAACGCGTGCCGGGCCTGGTTGAGCGCGGAGATTGCCTTTTCCAAATTGCCAAAAGCTTAGAGCGCGCGGGGCTGCACACGGGTTAACTGAGTTTCGGGGTAATGCAAAAAGACGCCGCTGCTGGAAGCGGCGTAGAAGGTCTTCACCGCGTCTGGCCACGGCTACTGCGGTTACTGTGCACGCGCCCCAAAGTAGCCATCGCGGCGATGTGTTACTATTGTTTTTCCATTCGAATTCGCAGTGTTTGCGTTCGGTTACCCAATGCAAATAAGGCATAAATCGTTCGTTGCACCGCGGGTTTGGCAACTCATTGAAGGTGATATTAAACATGCATCTATTCTGAGACTTGACGGCAATACTAAAGACAATAATTAACTTAATATAAACTTTAGTGAAATAGTGATACACTGTGGCCGTAACCAAATAATTCATCACTCAGGAGGCTGTATGCGCCTAAGGTTTCTTAACGTATTTGTGCTTGCCTGTGTTGCGTTTCCGTCTCTCGCATTTTCCCAAACGTTGAGTGGCGCAATGCTTGGCAATACATGTGCCGGCTGCCACGGCACGCTCGGGGCGCCTGAAAATCCGCAAATCCCGCCGTTGGCAGGGGTTTTGCCGGCGCAGTTTATGGCCACTATGTTGGCCTACCGTGACGGCAGCCAGCGCGCTACGATTATGAATAGGGTGGCGCGCGCGTATAGCGATGAGGAAATCAGCGCCATGGCTGCGTATTTCGCCAGCCTTCCCCCACAAGTAAACGAATAGGATCCGCCGATGCCCCGTTCCAACCGACGCTCCTTTCTGAAGTTTATCGCCGCGGGTAGCGTGATGTCCTCCGCCGCACTGGCGCCCGCTCGTGTTTTTGGCCAAAGCAGCCCACATGTGGTGATCATTGGCGGCGGCACCGGCGGGGCTACCGCAGCGAAATATTTGAAAATGGGCGACCCGACCATTCGCGTGACCGTGATTGAGGCTAACGAGGTTTACCATCGGTGCTATGGCTCAAACGAGGTTTTGACCGGCCATGTGAGCATGGAAGATATCTCGATCACTTACGATGCCTTGCGGGGTAAATACGGCGTGGAATTTATTTTTGATACCGTTACCGAGGTAAACCCTGATACGCGGGCGATCACCCTAAAAAGCGGTGACAAGGTGCAGTATGACCGCTTGATCGTCTCTCCGGGGATTGATTTTATCTGGGACGGGACCGAGGGCTATAGCGAAGAGATCGCCAATGCCGAGATGCCGCATTCATGGAAAGCGGGCACGCAAACGCGGCTGCTGAAAAGCCAGATAGATGCGATGCCGGATAATGGCACCATGATAATTGTGCCCCCCGTTAACCCCTATCGCTGCCCCCCCGGCCCCTATGAGCGCGCCTCGCTATTGGCCGAGCGTTTTATGGCTGAAAAACCGAACGCCAAAATTTTGATCCTTGATCCAAAGGACGGTTTTGCCAAAGACAAACCCTTTATGCTGGGCTGGAACCGCCTGTATGGCTTCCAAATTCCACATACCAAAATGGGCGGGATGCCGGATACGGTGACCGAATTTGAAAACCCGGGCATGATTGAATGGGTCGGCAGTGATGCCGGTGGCAAGGTTGAAGCGGTTGACGCAGCGGCCATGACCGTCACCACCGAATTTGGTGATACGTTCCACGGCGATGTGATCAACTTTATCCCGCCGCAAAAAGCGGCAAAACTGGCGTTTGATATGGATCTGGTTGAGGGCAACTGGTGCCCGATCAACCACCTGACCATGGAAAGCACCCGCCACCCCAATATCCATGTGATCGGTGATAGCTGCGTTGCCGATGTGATGCCGAAATCCGGCTATTCGGCCAATACGCAAGCCAAGGTGGTTGCCGCGCAAATTCTGCATTTGCTGCACGAGGAAGAGCCGGAGGAGCCGACATGGTCCAACGTTTGTTTCTCACGGGTTAGCTCGGATTACGGGGTTTCGGTTGGCGGCATTTACCGGCTTGACCACGAGAGTGGCAAAATCATATCGACCGCAGGATCAGGCGGCGTTTCGCCGCTGGATTCCTCGCACCAGTTCAACCGCCTGGAAGCGCTTTATCAAGAAGCGTGGATGGAAAATTTTGTAGCCGACAGCTTTGGCTAAGCCGAAAGGACGTCGCAATGTCTGATGATGAATACACCCCGCCGCCCAGTGTTTTGAGCGAAAAAGAGCAGCAGGCCGCGATGGAAAAATCGCCTTATGGCACGTGGGCCGTGCTGCTTGTTTATGGCATTATCTTTATCCTGACCTTTCTCTACTTCTGGTTTGGGCTGTTTGTGCCCGCCGGTTCGATTAAATAGGAGCGTTTGATGGCATTTCATATCGACAAGCTGGAAAAACGCTGGATCTTCATGGTCACCGGCATTGTGCTGATGGCATGGGGCATTCAGATCTATTATGCCGCGCAGGGCTGGCACCCGCCCAGCAATGTGGAGGTAATTGATTCCGCGCAGTTACATTTGGAAACGGGCATTGGCGGGGATGAGTTCTCTGAGCAAAATATCGGGGTTAAGCGCGATGAAAGCGGCCTCTTGGTGGTGACCATGGTGGCAGCGCGCTACGGGTTTTATCCACAAGAAATCGAGCTGCCGCAGGGCGAGCCGTTTAAGCTTCGCATAGCGAGTTTTGACGTGCTGCACGGCATTTATATTCCGCTCACCAACCTCAATCTGATGCTGGTGCCCGGTTATATTTCCGAGGTCACAACCGAGCTCAACAACCTTGGTGATTACCCCATGCTCTGCCACGATTTTTGCGGCATGGGCCACGCCTATATGTTCGGGAACGTTAAAATAGTTCCTGCCGACGAATTTAAGCTTTGACCCCGCTGGAGGACACCCTTTGACAATGTCTACGACCAATACAGACGTTCAGGCACCAGCCTTTGAAAAGCACGCCAAGTGGCTGGGCATTACCAACATGTGGGTTGGCTTTGGCGCCTTTGCCGCCGCCATTCCAATGGGGCTTTACCAAGTTGCCGAGCGCAGTAACCTGTTTGATACACTCGAATCCCGCGAAGTTTATTACGCATCTGTCACTGCCCACGGCGTGCTGATGGCCTATGTCTTCACCACGTTTTTCATCATGGGCTTTGGCTATTTCGTAGCGCTGCATTCGCTCAAGCAAAACGTATGGTCGCCAGCATTTTCCTGGATCGGATTCGCGATTGCGCTGGTTGGCACCCTGATGGCCGCCGTGCCGATACTATTGGGCGAAGCCTCTGTAATGTATACGTTTTACCCACCAGAAATGGCAGTTTCTCCGTTTTACATCGGGGCCGCTCTGCTGTTTGTCGGCTCGTGGTTTTGGTGCGTAGACATGATTGTCGCCATGATGCAGTGGCGCAAAGCCAACCCCGGCATGGCCGTGCCGCTGGTGATGTTTGGCACCACAATTAACGCGCTTTTGTGGCTCTGGACCTCCATGGGGGCCACGCTTGAAGTACTGATTCAAATTCTGCCGCTAAAATTCGGCTGGGTAGATACCATCGACCCCGGCCTTGCGCGCACCTTCTTTTCCTGGACGCTACACGCGATTGTTTATTTCTGGCTTTTCCCGGCCTATATCGCGATGTATGCAATTATGCCGCGCGAAGCCGGTGGCAAGCTGTTCTCTGACGAGCTGGCGCGGGTGGCTTTTGTGATGCTGTTTATCTTCTCGGTGCCGATCGGCTTTCACCACCTTTATATGGACCCGCAGCAAGCGGCTGGCTGGAAACTGCTGCACATGTTTGGCACCTTTATGGTGGCGGTCCCAACGTTTATCACCGGCTTTACCATTCTGGCCACGCTTGAGATTTCAAGCCGGCTGCGCGGGGGCAACGGGATATTTGGCTGGCTGAAAAAAATCCGCTGGGATAACCCGATGACGCTGGCCACCATGCTTTCAATGCTGATGCTAACCGCAGGCGGCTTTGGCGGGGTTATCAATGCCTCTTACCAAATGAACGCGCTGATCCATAATACCCAGTGGATCACTGGCCACTTCCATCTAATTTTCGGCGGCACCTCGGTGATCATGTATTTCGCGGTTGCTTACTGGGCGTGGCCGCGCATGACGGGGCGCAAGCTGGCCAGCACCAAAATGGCGCTTTGGCAGCTTTGGCTCTGGTTCTGGGGCATGCTGATTACCACCATGCCGTGGCATGTTTTGGGCCTGCTCGGCCAGCCCCGCCGCGTAGATACCCTGCCATATGGTGACGAGCTGAACGCCATCTGGGACCCGTATGAAATTGTGATGCTGGCAGGGGCTGTGATGCTCACGGTTTCAGCGTTCATGTTCATTATCATTCTGGTGCGCTCGCATTATTCCGAAAAGCTGGACACCGTTCCCGAGGTGGTGTTTGGCACCGCCATCCACCAGCCCCTCAGGGTGCCTAAGCTTCTGAACTCGCTAGCATTCTGGAACTGGGCGATGCTGGTTTATATGTTGGCCAGCTATGGCTACCCACTGCTGCAATTCCTGTTCATCAAAGCGCCACAGGCTATCCCGTATGGAATTTGATATGAAACTCACCCGACGTTTAACCGCGCAGATCGCAGCTCTGGTATGCGCTGGCACCTTGACCGTAGCGCAAGAAAATACCGGCCCGTCAACCAATGTCGCCTGGACCATCGAGACCCTGAACCTTGTGCGCAGCGGAGACCCCGAGCGTGGGGCTGCGCTGAACATAAGCTTGGAGTGCGCCTCGTGCCACGGGGCCACTGGTGTGACCCAAAATGATACTTGGCCAAGCCTTGCAGGCCAGCCAGCGGGCTACACATTTAAGGTTCTGCGGGATTACCGCGAACACAAGCTTTCGGGCACCCACCGTGGCGAACTGATGGCCTATATCGTGGCAGAAATGAGCGATCAGGACATGGCCGACATCGCCGCCTTTTTCGCGCTAAACGACCTGCCGCCAGCGCGCGCGGCATCGGAAAATGAAGCTGCTGAAGTACTGGATACGCTAGGCGATTCTTCGCGCCTGATCCCGCCCTGTAGTGTTTGCCACGGCAACAAAGGTCAGGGTGATTTCCCCGATCTTCCGGCTTTGGCGGGGCAATCGCCTGAGTTTTTAGTGCGCAGCATGATGGATTTCAAGGATGGGGGCCGTGTTAACGATGTCTATTCCCGCATGCGCCTAATTGCGGGGGCCTTAACGGATGCGGAGATCGAAGCGCTGGCCAGTTACTTTGCCGCCATAGGCACTGCGGCCCAAGAATAGATCGGCCCATCTGGTATGACAAACGAGACTGGCGAAACGTGCTATCATTGCCACTTGGCCATTCCGCCTGAAACCAACATAACCGCCGAGGTTCTGAAACAAACCCGCGTGTTTTGCAGCCCCGGCTGTGTGGCGGTTGCCAAATCTATTGTGGGCTCCGGGCTGGATGATTTTTACCGTTATCGCGGCAAGCCAGAGGATGACAGCGGCGAAAAGGGCGCTGACGCCGACACCCCGCATACCGTTTATGACCACCCCGAGGTGCAAAAATCCTTTGTGCGCGATTCGGGCGATAACCGCGAGGCGTCGCTTATTCTTGAAGGTATTCGCTGCTCGGCCTGCCTGTGGCTGAACGAGCAGCATTTGCGCAAAATTGACGGGATCAAAGATGTGCAGATCGACGCTAACAGCCATCAGGCCCGCGTAACTTGGGCGCCAGACCAGCTGAAACTCAGCGCCATTTTGGCAGCCGTGGCTGATATCGGATTTTCCGCCCATCCGTTTGACCCCACGCGGCGGGAGCAATTGGTGCTTGAGCAAAAACACCGCAGCATCGAGCGCTTGCTGTTTGCCGGCTTTTTGATGATGCCGGTGATGTCCTTTCAAATTGCGAGCTACTGGATTGGCGGGCCGGATGAAACCGGCACCTACCCACTGTTTGAAAGCCTCGGCCGCTGGTTTATGCTGGCGGTGGTCACCATCGTAATGGCTTATTCGGGCCAAGATTTCTTTCGGGGGGCGTGGCGCGACCTCAAAAACAAACAGCCGGGCATGGATGTGCCGGTGGTGCTGGGGCTGACAACCGCATGGGTTGGCAGCGCGGTCGCCACCTTTGTGGGCCACGGCGATGTGTATTTTGATTCCATCGTCATGTTTGTGTTTTTTGTGCTGCTGGCGCGCACATGGGAGCTGCACGGGCGGATGAAATCAGCCAATGCGCTGGACGCCACGTTGAAGATTCTGCCCCGAACCGCGCAGCGGGTTTTGCTCAGTGGCGGCGTGGAACAGGTGAGCGTGCTGGACCTGAATATCGGCGACACCCTGCGCCTTTTGCCCGGTGAAAATGTGCCGGTTGACGGGCGGCTGCTGTCTGAAGTTAGCGCTTTTGACGAATCCCTGCTCACTGGCGAGGCGATTCCGGTGCTGCGTAACCGTGGTGATATTGTTATTGGCGGGGCCTGTAATGTGGATCAGCCGGTGGAAATTGAGGTGACCCGCACCTCTGACAGCTCTACCATGATGGAAATCCATCAGATGATCGCTCGGGGCCTGAATGACCGCCCAAAGTATGCACAAATCGCTGATCGGATCGCTCCATGGTTTATTGCCGCCGTGCTCGGCATTGCGCTGCTGACCATCGGGTTTTGGCTCTGGGTTGACCCCAGCCGCACTTTGCCCAGCCTCATCGCCGTGCTGATTGTGACCTGCCCTTGTGCTCTGGCGCTGGCCACGCCCGTTGCTTTGTCAATTTCAGCGGGGCGTTTTGCCAACCTAAATGTGCTGCCCATGCGCATGGCTGCGCTGGAGCCACTCAGCAAAGCTACGATGGTGGTGTTTGATAAAACCGGCACATTAACGCTGGGCCGACCGGTGTTAGCCGCGCAGTTCCAACCGGGTGAGATGGAGGCCGCCCCCGCTTTAGCCATCGCTGCCGAGCTTGAAGCCAAGTCAGAACATCCCTTCGCCCACGCCCTAAAATCTGCGGCAACACAGCAACATCTGGAATATCCGGCTTCAACCGTCACGCGTAACTACCCCGGCCAAGGTGTGGAAGCTGCAATAGATGGCACAAAGTGGCGTTTGGGCGGCGAGGCATTTTCTTTGGCTGACCTAAAGCCGTTATCCAAGGACGCGAAAGCGTGGCGTGATAAGCAAATCTCGCTCGGGCATAGCGTTGTGACTTTGGCGGATGCCAACAACGCCAAAAGCCTGTTTGCCTTTGCAGATGAGCTGCGGGACCACGCCCGCGAAAGCATTGAAGAGCTGCAACAAAGTGGCTTCAAAGACATCGTGATTTTGAGCGGAGATAATCAGGCGGCCGTGGATAAGCTGGCAAAGCTGGTGAGGGTTAAAACCGCGATTGGCGGCCTTAAGCCAAATGACAAATTTGCGTGGGTGCAAAAGCAGCAGCGAGGCGGGGAACGGGTGGTGATGGTCGGTGACGGCATTAACGACGCCCCTGTCATGACCGCTGCCGATGCCGCCATTTCGTTTTCCGGCGCAACAGAACTGGCGCGACAATCCAGCGATTTTGTTATCCTCGGCACAGATTTTACCAGCCTGACGGCGGTGTTCAAACTATCCGCCGCCACCGGGCGGGTCATCAAGCAAAACCTGATTTGGGCCGCTGGATATAACTTATTGGCGGTGCCAGCCGCGGCTCTGGGCTATGTGCCACCCTGGGCGGCGGCTATTGGCATGTCCGTGAGCTCACTTTTGGTTGTGTCTAATGCTATGCGACTGCGGACAAAATAGTGGGATTCTTACACGTGTTTTTAGAGATGCGCGTGCCCCAATTGCTCTAAAACAATCAGCAAGAAAGCTTGGTTCGGAAAATCGAAAACACCTGTTATGGGGTGGCGCTTGAAGCATTGCGTGGCGACCGGACGGTGCGGGAGATGGCCGCGAAGCACAGATTACATCCGACCCAGAGCAGCACTTGGAATAGGCCGGCCGTTGAAGGGCTATCGGGCGTCTTTTCTGCAGGCAAAAACCTCAGTGCCCAAGTGAGGCAGAGATCAAGGATTTGCGGCCAAAATCGGGACGTTGGCGGTGGAGAGCGGTTTTTGCTGGTGCGATTAAGCTAGGGTGACGGATTGGCGTAAGCGCCCCGTTATCCCGAACCGGCAGGTATGTGTTTCCTGTGCCCACGCGATCAGCTTCTGCCCACGGGTTAAATCTGATCCCAGATAAATTATGGTCCGTCCAAGTCGAAAAAAACTTGGAGAGTGTTTGCAGTGGCGCATTTGGGCTTGTTTTGCTGAAGGGCCTAAAAGTTCGGGAATTTCAGGCGTAGGCGAACGATATTTCCGATGGTTATTAAATAGTTTCATAGTATACTATTTCCATTCTGGGCTGTCTTATGGAAACAATATGCATTGAATGATTTTGGGACAGTAATCCGCTTTCAAAATGATATTTCATCCAAAGTCGAATTGCTCAGAATCATATTTCATTAAACCAGTGAGATTCCAAAAAACGCCATTCTTTTCAAGTTAATAACACTGTCTGCCGTCATCGTTTATGGTTTCAAATAGTGTGATTTGATATGTGAGCGTTTTTTTGCTCATCGTAACCACTGAGGCGTGGAGGGTGAGACAGACAGCTGGAACGCGCAAAAGCCCCGGTGATAAAATCGTCAAAGATGTCAACCGTGCATTCCTAAGCAGTATTTTTCTGAGGAGAAGATCAGGATTGTACTGGTGGACTGCGTGGCGAAGATAGCATTGCGGTGCTGTGCCGCCGTGAGGGCATATCACAGGGCGTTTACTACAAATGGCCAAAGGACTCAGGTAAGAAGCAGTTGGTTGGCGGGCGATGCCGCACGCGCAGCGACAACAGGTGAAGCCCGGGATTCGAAGGAAGTGGTGGCTGAGCAAACGCTCGAAGTCCGGTTGCTCAAAAAAGCATGACAGGCCCCTCTCGGTGATTGTTCCAATCACCTGCCGGTCAACGGGATATGATCGATATCTGCAACACGGTGAGGCTGGGCTGAAGGACCGTTCTCCCAAGCCAAAGCACGTCTGGAACCGTATCCCCGACGAGGTTCGGGGCAACGTCGTCAAATTGGCTTTGAAGGAAACAAAACTGTTGCCGCGAGAACTGAAGGTGACCTCTACAGCCACAAAAAAACTATTTTGTATCATATGCTTAGGTCTGTCGCGTGCTGAAGTCCGCCAACGAGTTCACGGACAAAACCACTGCCATCAACGAGATGTGGCAGACCGACTTCACCTACTTCAAGATTATCGGCTGGGGTTGGTATTATCTCAGCACGATCCTGGACGATTACAGTCGTTATATCATTGGCTGGAAGCTTTGCACCAACATGCGGGCCGAGGACGTGACGGATACGATTGAGTTAGCCCTCACAACCTCCGGCTGCGATCAAGCGGTTGTACGGCACATGCCCCGCCTTCTCAGCGACAATGGGTCGTGCTACATCTCTGGTGACCTGGCCGAATGGCTGGATGACCATAAAATGGGTCACGTTCGCGGAGCGCCGTTCCATCCCCAAACCCACGGCAAGATTGAGTGCTGGCATCAAACCATGAAGAACCGAGTGCTGCTGGAAAACTACTACCTGCCCGGCGATCTTGAACGTCAGATCGGGGCCTTTGTCGAGTACTATACTCTATTCCCTGCAAAGCCCGAAGGTTTTGGTCTGAGGTGATGCGGAAATTATCTGTGACTTGTGTTCGAAAGTCTGGCCATTGTTTTGGGATAATTTTTCGAAAGAACTTCAGAATGGC
>WTAL01000198.1 GCA_013139635.1 Paracoccaceae bacterium | reverse complement strand
TAATGGCTGGGTCACGGGTATCTAGTGTTTCGGTGAAAAAACCTGAATCGGTGGTCATGGCGCGCTCCTGTGGCTGGTTAGCTTTGCTATAGGGGCGAATACCCCGCTGACACAACTAAAAAACGGCAGATGCGCTTAGATGTCCGACAAGTCGGCTGGGCACTAGGCTCACTGTGCTGCCTTGGCCCATTTTTTATGCTATTTGGAGGCGAATGTGCAGCACCTTAGGCGGCTAAGAAATTGTGCGCTTGTAAACCATGCCTATCATTGCAAATATGGACCCAAACAGGGGAGCCTTCATGGCATTTGATAAAATCCATTTTACAGCGAATGATACCGAAAAGGCGCAAGACGCTAAGGCGCGCTTGGTGGGCATTTATGGGCAGGTTTCGTTGGGTGAAGCCGATGTTATTGTGCCCCTCGGCGGCGATGGCTTTATGCTCTCGACGTTACACGCCTCGCAAAGCTTGCCCGCGCCAGTTTACGGCATGCATCAAGGCACCGTTGGGTTTTTGATGAATGATTACAACGAGCAAAACCTTCCGGCGCGCATTAAGGCGGCGGAGCGTGCTGAGATTCACCCGCTTAATATGCATACGCTTTGCGTTGACGGCTCTGAGGCCGAGGCGCTGGCAATTAACGAGGTTTCTTTGCTGCGGATGGGGCCACAAGCGGCCAAACTTCAGATATCAATTAACGGGCGTGTGCGCATGAAAAGTTTGGTGTGTGATGGCGCGCTGGTGTCTACACCCGCTGGCTCCACCGCTTATAATTACTCTGCGCACGGGCCGATCTTGCCGATCGGAGCCAATATTTTGGCACTTACCGCCGTGGCCGCCTTTCGCCCGCGCCGCTGGCGTGGGGCGCTGTTGCCGATGGATGCCACGATCAGCTTTGAAGTGCTGGAGCCTAAAAAGCGCCCCGTTGCGGCGGTGGCCGATTCTAGCGATGTAAAAAACGTGCTAAGGGTTGATATTAGTATTGAGTCCAGTATTTCACATGCGCTGCTGTTTGACCCCGGCCACGGGCTGGAAGAGCGGCTGTTAAATGAGCAATTTCAATAGGAGCACATCATGGGTTTAAGTGCAAAAAAACAGCTAAAATGGTGGGGCATTAGCGCGGTTGTGCTGATCCTTGTCTTCTGGTTTTTGGGTGGTGCCTTGCTGCCTTATATCTCTGCCGCCGCGATCGCCTATTTCCTTGACCCTTTGGCTGACAGGCTAGAAAAGATCGGGTTATCAAGGCTTTGGGCAACGATAGTTATTTGCACTATCACCGCCATGCTCGCATTTATGGCCGTGCTGATTGTGCTGCCTTTGTTGATCGACCAGCTTATTGGTTTAGCCAAAGCGGCCCCAACCTTAGTGGCCCAGTTCCAAACATGGCTGGGGCAAATGTTCCCGTCTTTCTTTGTTGATGATTCCATATTGCGCAAGGGCTTACTTTCCTTGCAAAATATGCTGAAAGACCAAGGGCTTGTGCTGGTAAATGGCGTGCTAAACTCTTCTTTAGCCGTGGTTGATTTCCTGATCCTGCTGGTGGTCACGCCGGTTGTGTCGTTCTATCTGCTATTGGACTGGGACAGGCTGGTGGCCAAAATTGACTCGTGGTTGCCGCGAGAGCACCTGGCGACTATCCGCGGATTGGCCGGAAATATAGATAGAGTCCTCGCCGGATTTGTGCGCGGGCAAATCACCGTGAGTGCTATTCTTGGCAGCTTTTATGCCATTTCGCTGGTGCTGGTGGGCTTGCAGTTTGGCGCGGTTATCGGCTTGGTCGCGGGGCTAATCTCGTTTATTCCGTTTGTTGGCTCCATCATCGGTGGCGGGCTTTCTGTTGGGGTGGCGATTTTCCAGTTTTGGGATGACCCGATCTGGATAGGCGTTGTTGCCGCCATTTTTGCCATAGGGCAATTTTTTGAGGGCAATATATTAAGCCCCAAACTGGTAGGCGGCTCTGTTGGCCTGCATCCGGTATGGCTGATGTTTTCACTCTCGGCCTTTGGCGCGATGCTTGGCTTTGTGGGCCTGCTAATCGCTGTGCCGGTATCTGCCAGTATTGGCGTGATTGGCCGCTTTTTGATGGACCAATATATGGAAGGCCCGCTTTACAAAGGCCCTAAGCCGCCGGAGGAGGGATGAGCGCTTCCGAGCAACTTGTGTTGGACCTCCCGGTGCGCCAAGCCCTTGGGCGGGATGATTTTTTTGTGGCACCTTGTAATGCCGTGGCCGTGGCGCAGCTTGAGGGCTGGGCGCGCTGGCCGGAGGGGCGGCTGGCGCTTGTTGGGCCATCGGGCAGCGGCAAAACTCACCTTGCGCATGTGTGGGCCGGCCTGAGTGGGGCGCAGATTATAGATGCCGCTAAGCTAAGCATTGATGATGCCGCCGCCGCGCTGGTGGTTGAAAATGTGGACCAGATTGATGGCAACGAAACCTCGCTTTTTCACGTTTATAACGAGATGAACGCTCAGGGTGGCGCGCTTTTGATTACTGGTCAAACAGCGCCCTCCCGCTGGGCGCTTTCCTTGCCCGACCTAAGCTCGCGCTTGCAATCGGTGCCTGTTGTGGCGCTGGAGCCGCCGGATGATACCCTTCTTTCTATGCTCCTCGCCAAGTTGTTTGATGATCGGCAATTGCCGGTTTCGCCCAAGCTGATCGCGTATCTGCTGAAGCGGGTTGGGCGCTCGTATCAAGAGGTGAATACATTGGTGAAATCCTTGGACAAAGCAGCATTGGCGGCGGGAAAGCCGCTATCGGTGCGGTTTGTGTCTAGCTTTCTAAACGCGTCAAACGAGCAAAATCATGCCTGAAATTAATGCCGACTTCCTAAACCACGCCGCACCCGCGCCCGTTGCGCTAAATGCCGAAGGCCCCGCGCGGTTTATCAACCGCGAGCTTTCGTGGCTGGCCTTTAACTGGCGCGTGCTGGAAGAGGCCGCTAACCCGCGTGTGCCGCTTTTAGAGCGCGTGCGGTTTTTGGCAATTTCCGCCACTAACCTTGATGAGTTTTTCACTGTGCGGGTGGCGGGCCTGCGGGAAATGTGCCGTGAGGGCATTGGCCGCGTTTCAGCTGATGGCCTTACGCCCCAGCAACAGCTTGAAAAGATCAACGAGGATGTGCGGGATTTGATGGCGCAACAACAGACGACGTGGGCATCGCTGCGGGGGGGCTTGAGCGACGAAGGCATTCTTATTTTGGGCACCGAAGATGTGACCCCGCAAGACCAAGAGTCGCTTTCGCGCACGTTTTTGGAGCAGGTTTTCCCGATCCTTACGCCGATAGCGCTTGATCCGGCGCATCCGTTTCCCTTTATCGGTTCGGGCGGCTTTGCCCTCGCGCTGCAACTGCGCCGCAGTGAAGGGAGCCGGAAGCTGACCGCGCTTTTGCCCGTACCGCCGCAAATTCCGCGGTTTTACCAGCTTACGGATAGCGAAAGCGGCGCGCAGCGGTTTTTGCCGCTTGAGGCGCTGCTGGAGATGTTTATCACCCAGCTTTTCCCGGGCTACGAGCTGCGCGGGCGCTGTGCATTTCGGGTGTTGCGCGATAGCGATCTTGAGGTCGAGGATGAGGCCGAAGACCTTGTGCGCGAGTTTGAAACCGCCCTGAAACGCCGGAAGCGCGGCAAGGTTATTCGGATGAATATCTCGGCGGGCGCGCCCTCTGAACTGCGCAAAACCATTTTGCGGGAAACCGGCGTGATGCCAGATGAAGTGATCGAATCCGAGGGTTTGATTGGCTTTGATGATCTTTCCGAGCTTATTTTACCCGAGCGGCCAGAGCTGCTTTGGCCGCCCTTTACGCCCCGCGTGCCGGAGCGCGTGCAAGATAATGGTGGCGATATTTTTGCCGCGATGCGCAAAAAAGACATGCTGCTGCACCACCCGTATGAAACTTTTAATACGGTGGTTGAGTTCCTGCAACAAGCCGCGCGAGACCGCGACGTGATCGCGATAAAGCAAACGCTTTATCGCACCAGCCGTGATAGCCCGATTGTGGCGGCGCTGTGCGAAGCGGCAGAGGCGGGTAAATCTGTAACGGCGGTGGTGGAGCTAAAAGCGCGGTTTGACGAGGCGGCAAATATCCGGCTTTCGCGCACATTGGAGCGGGCAGGGGCCACGGTGGTGTATGGATTTATTGACTGGAAAACCCATGCCAAAATCTCGACCGTGGTGCGCCGCGAGGGCGAAAAGCTGGCGACCTACACCCACTTTGGCACCGGAAATTACCATCCGGTTACGGCTAGTTTTTACACCGACCTTTCGCTTTTCACCTGTGATAAAGCGCTGGGGCGGGATGCCACCAAGGTGTTTAATTATGTTTCGGGCTATGCGCCGCCCGTTGGCCTAGAGGCGCTTGCGGCGGCCCCTTTATCGCTGAAATCTACGCTGCTTGAGGGGATCAATGCGGAGAATACCCATGCGGAAGCGGGGCGGCCCGCCGCTATTTGGGCCAAGATGAACTCGCTCACGGAAGCCGATGTGATTGACGCACTTTATCGTGCTTCTCAAGCGGGCGTAAAGGTGGACCTTGTGGTGCGGGGCATTTGTGGGCTACGGCCCGGCGTTGCGGGGCTTTCTGAAAACATCCGGGTAAAATCGGTGATTGGCCGCTTTCTGGAGCACTCAAGGATAGTGTGTTTTGGCAATGGCGAGGGGCTGCCCAGCCCCAAGGCCAAGGTTTATATTTCAAGCGCAGACTGGATGGGGCGGAACTTGAATTGGCGGGTGGAGAGCCTTGTGCCGATTAAAAATAAAACCGTACATGCGCAGATTATCGAGCAAATAATGGCGGCTAACATGGCAGATACCGCCCAAAGCTGGGTGCTTACGGGGGATGGTATTTATCACCGCCACCAAGGCGAAAAGCTGTTTTCATGCCACCGGTTTTTTATGGAAAACCCGTCGCTTTCGGGTCGCGGGGCCGCTGGCGCTAAAGATGCGCCGAGGTTGACCCATGATTTTGACTAAACAAGAGTGCCAACGAGTCGGTGTGATAGATGTCGGCTCTAACTCCGTCCGGCTAGTGGTTTTTGACGGGGCTGCAAGGTCTCCGGCTTACTTTTTTAATGAAAAGGTGCTGTGCGGGCTGGGCAAAGGGCTGGCCGAAAGCGGGAAACTTTCACCCGAGGGCGTGGTGCGTGCGCACGCGGCGCTGAAGCGATTTGCGTTATTGCTGGAGCATATGGCGGTGGAAAAAGTGAGCACGGTGGCAACGGCGGCGGTGCGCGAGGCTTCCGACGGGCCGGCTTTTTGTGCCGAGGTATTGGCGGAAACCGGCATCGAACTTTATGTGGCCAGCGGCGAAGAAGAGGCGCGGCTTTCGGCGCAAGGCGTGCTGCTGGGCTGGCCCGATGCAGACGGCTTGGTGTGTGATATCGGCGGGGCTTCAATGGAGCTGGCGCGGTTGAAAACGGGGCTAGTTGGTCAGCGGGCAACCTCGCCCTTGGGGCCGCTTAAGCTGGCGGATTATAAGGGCGATTTGGAGGCGTATATTCGGGAAACCATTGCCGCCACGATGCAAGCGGTGCAGGCCCCCGAGGGGGATAGGCTCTATTTGGTGGGAGGCTCTTGGCGGGCGATTGCACGCTTGGATATGGCGCGGCGAAATTACCCGCTGCATGTGCTGCACGAGTATCGGCTTACGGCCGCGCAAATGCTGGAGACCGCGACGTGGGCCGCCATGCAAGAGCCGGAAGCGCTTGCTGAACTTACGGAAACGTCTATGGCACGGCTGAAGCTTGTGCCGCTGGCAGCGAAGGTGATGCAGGGGCTGATCGAGGTGCTGAAACCGTCGGAAATTGCGATATCCAGTTATGGGATTCGGGAGGGTATGCTTTTTGAAGCGATGCCGCCTGCCATGCGCGGGCTGGACCCTTTGATCGAATCTTGCCGCTATATGGAAGCCACCAATGCGCGCTTCCCGGGCTTTGGCGATGCGCTTTTTGAGTGGCTGCGCCCCTTGTTTATGGCGGTGGACCCGCGCTTGGTGCGTGCGGCTTGCTTGCTGCATGACACCACGTGGCGCGCCCACCCTGATTATCGCGCCGATATGTGCTTTGAAACCGTAACGCGGGCCAATATGGGGGCGATTGACCATGAAGGCCGGTTGTTTTTGGCGTGGGCCATTCGCAGCCGGTATAACTCGGGGAAGTCGCTCGTGAGCGACACGCTGGCCCTTTTACCAGAGGCGAAAATAGAGACGGCGCGCAGCCTTGGTTTGGCGATGCGCTTGGGGGCGATGATATCTGGCGCGCAGGCGGTAATGCTGAAGAATACCGAGCTTGCGGTGGGGGATGGCGTTTTGCGGCTAACTTTGAGCGGGAATACTAAAGCGCTGGTGGGCGAGGTTTTGGAAAAGCGGCTGCAAAACCTTGCTAAGGCTATGGAGCTTACGCCTGAGCTTGAACTTCGGTAGCGGCGCGTCTAGCATTTTTTTGCTTTGCGATACTGTGTTCACGCCGCGCTGCGGCGTTTGCGCATGTGGCGAGCCACAAAAAAACGGCCCGCAAATGCGAGCCGCTTTTTATTTTTCCCTGAGGCTTGAGCCAGCTTTTAAACGGCGGTCAAACAACCTGATCACGGGGATTGCCGGTTAAGAAGTTGGCAACCATCTCTCATGATCTGAGCGATTATTAGCGCATGGCCCACGATTATGCAAAGGAAAACTGCGACATTTTGGAACTCTTCGTTGCGTGCGGCTATGGCATGGCCTAAACCAAGTAAAACCAGTTAACCGGAGTGCCTTTCATGCGCCTTTCTCGCTACTTTTTGCCTGTCCTTAAGGATAACCCTGCCGATGCGGCGATTGCGAGCCACCGCCTGATGCTGCGGGCGGGGATGATCCGGCAAAGCGCTGCGGGCATTTATAGCTGGCTGCCGCTAGGCTTTAAGGTGCTGCGCACGCTGGAAAACATTGTGCATGAGGAGCAGCAGCGCGCGGGGCATATTCCAATGCTGATGCCAACGTTGCAAACCGCTGATTTGTGGCGGGAATCTGGCCGTTATGATGATTATGGCGAGGAAATGCTGCGGATTAAAGACCGGCACGGGCGTGATTTGCTTTACGGGCCGACCAACGAAGAGCTGATTACCGATATCTTCCGCAATTCTGTGAACTCATACAAAGAGTTGCCGTTGACGCTTTACCACATTCAGTGGAAATTCCGCGATGAACGCCGGCCAAGGTTTGGCGTGATGCGCGGGCGGGAGTTCTTTATGAAAGACGGCTATAACTTTGACGTTGATAAGGCAGGGGCGCTGCATGCTTATAACCGCCATTTGGTGAGCTACTAGCGCACTTATGAGCGCATGGGTCTGAAGGCGATTCCGATGCAGGCGGACACGGGGCCGATTGGTGGCGAGTATAGCCATGAGTTCCTTGTGCTGGCCGATACCGGTGAATCTGAGGTGTTTTATGATAGCGCGGTGACGGACCTTTCTTTGGGTGACCGTAAGGTGAATTATGGCAACGTGGAGCAATGCCAAGGCATTTTTGAA
>WTAL01000202.1 GCA_013139635.1 Paracoccaceae bacterium | reverse complement strand
CCCCGGGCCACTCCCTTTTTTGGCGGAGCGCTAGGGGCGCAATGGCCTCTACTGGAGGCCGTAAATATGCCCGACGCGATAATCCCGAAGGCGGTTAAGCCCCTTGTCCAGCGTTCACAGTTTTACGCGCATTTCATCAATAAAACCTAACCGATGCGGGCGCTGCATCGGCGCAAACCGCAACACCTGATTTCAGTCTTTCCCAAATACTCTGCCCACAAACACTGCCCTCGCAGCGCGGCGCGTACACGATATCGCCAAGCAACACAGCCCCGCCGCGCCGCAACCGAGCCGAAGGCGAGGCCACGGCCCGTAGGGCTATGGCGCGGCTAAAACTCTTCCACTTCCACAACGCCTTCAACACTTTTCAGAGCTGATTTCATTTGCGGGTTGACCGGAAATTTACCAGGGAGCGTAATTTCTACGTCGCCGGGTAAGCCTGGGTGGCTCAAAATCAGGTTAATCGGGCCGCGTGAACCCTTTATGTCATTTTCCAATATCCTCGCCATGCTGGGCACAGCTTCGGGCAGGTTAAGGAACACTTTTAGCCCCTTGGCGGCCACACCTGCGATGGCGTTATCAACCGGCACAATACCGCGCGCCAACAGCTTTAGCTGGTCACCTTCATTGGTGGCTTCCACCGAGAGCACAATGTTTTGGCCAGCGGTTAAGAGCGCATCTGCCTTTTCCAAAACATCTGAAAAAACGGTGACCTCAAAAAGGCCGGACGGGTCAGAGCATTGCACAAAGGCGTATTGGTTGCCGCGGGCTGACTTTCGGCGCTGCACGCCCGCCACGGTGCCAGCGATTTTGGCGGCTACGGCTGCGCTACCTTGGATTTTTTGCGTCAGTTCCTCCAGCGTATATACTGGCGGGCGTTGGCGTTTCAGCGGGCCGATATAATCATCCAGCGGGTGGCCGGACAGGTAAAACCCGATGGCGGCTTGCTCTTGGGTTAGGCGCTCGGTTTGCAGCCAATCATCGGGCATGGGCAGGCGGGGCGGTGGCAAATCTTCGCCGCTATCGCCAAACAGGCTGTTTTGCGAAGAGTTCTTTTGCTCGAAATTAGCGGCGGAATAAGCGGCGAGGCCATCAACGCTCAGCAGCACTTTATGCCGATTGGCGTCGAGCTGATCAAACGCGCCTGCGCGGGCGAGCATCTCGAAGGGGCGTTTGCCCATGCGCTTAATATCGACCCTGCGGGCGAAATCAAACAGGTCCTTAAATGGGCCATCCTCATGCCGCGCTGCTGTGATCAGCTTCATGGCTTCCACGCCGACGTTTTTGAGGCCTCCCAGCGCATAAGCGATTTTGCCGTTGGTCACGCTAAAGGTGGCCTCGCCTCGGTTCACGCAGGGCGGGATCATCTCGATATCGAGGCGTTTGACTTCGCGAAAATAGACGTGCAGCTTGTCGGTCAGGTGAATATCGCAGTTCATCACACCGGCCATAAACTCAACCGGATGGTTGGCTTTGAGCCATGCGGTTTGGTAGCTAACCACCGCGTAAGCCGCCGCGTGGGATTTGTTAAAGCCGTAATTGGCGAATTTTTCGAGCAGGTCAAAAACCTGTGTGGCTTTCTTTTTATCGACCCCGTTTTCCAGCGCGCCTTTCTCGAATTTAGGCCGCTCCTTCGCCATTTCTTCGGCGATCTTTTTACCCATGGCGCGGCGCAAAAGATCAGCGCCGCCAAGGGAATAGCCCGCCATTTCCTGCGCGATTTGCATCACTTGTTCTTGGTAAACGATGATGCCTTGGGTTTCATCAAGCAGATGGTCTATTGAGGGGTGCAGCAGGTCGCGCTCCTCCAAGTCGTTCTTAACCTTACAGAATTTCGGAATATTTTCCATCGGGCCAGGGCGATAAAGCGCCACGAGCGCCACGATATCCTCAATGCAGGTGGGCTTCATTTGCCGCAGGGCGTCCATCATGCCCGAGCTCTCCACCTGAAACACGGCGACGGTTTTGGCGCTGGCATACAGCTCGTAGGTTTTCTCGTCATCCAGCGGGATCAGGCCGATGTCGATCTCGATATCGCGGTCTTTTAGCAGGTCAACGGCGTTTTGAATGACCGTCAGGGTTTTCAGGCCCAAGAAGTCAAACTTTACGAGGCCCGCTGGCTCAACCCATTTCATATTAAATTGCGTGGCGGGCATATCGGATCGTGGGTCTTTGTAGAGCGGGACGAGTTCGTCCAAAGGCCGATCGCCGATCACCACACCAGCCGCGTGGGTGGAGGCATTGCGGAGCAGGCCCTCAACCTGTTGCGCATAGTTCAGCAGCCGCGCCACCACCTCTTCTTCATCCGCCGCCGCGCGCAGCTTTGGCTCGTCTTGCAGGGCTTGCTTAATGCTGACGGGCTTTACGCCTTCCACCGGAATCAGCTTGGAAAGCCGATCGACCTGCATATAGGGCATTTGCAAAACGCGGCCCACATCGCGCACGGCGGCTTTGGAAAGCAGCGCGCCGAAGGTGATGATTTGCGCCACTTTATCGCGGCCATATTTCTCCTGCACATAGGTGATAACCTCCTCGCGGCGGTCCATGCAGAAGTCGATATCAAAGTCGGGCATGGAGACCCGCTCGGGGTTTAGGAACCGCTCGAAAAGCAGGGCGTAGCGGAGTGGATCAAGATCGGTGATCGTGAGGGCATAGGCCACGAGGGAGCCAGCACCGGAGCCACGGCCTGGGCCGACGGGGATGCCTTGGTCTTTGGCCCATTGGATGAAGTCGGCAACGATTAGAAAATAGCCGGGGAAGCCCATGCCGTTGATGATTTTGAGCTCAAACTCTAGGCGGGCCTCATATTCCTCCACGCTCACGGCGTGGGGGATGACCTTGAGGCGCTCTTTCAGGCCCTCGCGGGCGAGGTTGGCCAGCGCTTCCACTTCGTCATCGGCGAATTTGGGCAGGATAGGCGGGTGGGTGCGGGCGCGAAAGGCGCAGCGTTTGGCGATCTCGATGGTGTTTTCAAGCGCCTCGGGGAGGTCTTTGAAAAGCGCGCACATCTCGTCTTGTGACTTAAAATAGTGCTCGGGGGTCAGGCGGCGGCGGGGCTGCTGCTGGTCCACATAGGCGCCGTCTGCGATGCAGATCAGGGCATCATGGGCCTCATACATTGAGCTTTTGGGGAAATACACATCATTGGTGGCGACCAACGGTAGGCCAAGGCCATAGGCTAGCTCAATGAAGCCCGGTTCGGTCGCGGCCTCGTCGGGCGTGCGGTGGGAGTCGCCTGTTGGGTGACGCTGAACCTCGATATAGAGGCGGTCAGGAAACAGGCCTTTGAAGTGCTCGGCCAACAAGCGGGCCTTGTTGGCTTGGTTATCTTGCAGCAGCTGGCCGATGGGGCCAAGCGAACCACCCGTAAGGCAAATAAGGCCCTCCGAATGCGCCTTGAGGTGCGCCAGCGTGATGTGCGGCGCAGCATTTTCGCATTCCATATAAAGCGCTGAGTTAAGCTTAAGCAGGTTCTTCCAGCCCGCCTCATTTTGCGCCAGCAGCACAATCGGGCGCGGCGCGGGGGCCTTTTCGCCGGGCTGGGAGGTGGCCTCGTAAGCGAGGCTAAATTGGCAGGCGATGATCGGCTGAACACCGGCATTACTGGCGAATTCAGAGAACTCCAGCGCGCCAAACATGTTATTGCTGTCGGTGAGCGCCACGGCGGGCATGCCGCTATCCACACACATATCTGGCAGCTTTTTGGCGAGAATCGCGCCCTCAAGCAAGGAATAGGCGGAGTGAACGCGCAGGTGGATGAATTTTGGATCAGCGCGCATAGGAGACTCGGGGTTGTTACGGGTTTTACTAGATTAAGATTTTCCGGCGGGAATTACACCTGCAAAAAATGAAAAAATAAAGCTGGGGAAAAGCAACGGGTTAGCAAAAATCAGCTAAAATGAAAAAAGATTTTAAAAAAATTGCAAAATGGCGGGGGTGCGCTAAACTGGCACAGTTCAGGTTGGCGTGCTTGGCCTTGTGGCTTTGATGCACCCTCCTGATCGGCCGGTCCGCTTGGCCTTAATGCGCGGTATCAACAGAGATAATGAATCACGCGCTAAGCCGTGAAGGGGGATGACATGGGAAAACTGACAACACATGTGTTGGATACAGGGCTGGGCCAGCCAGCAGCTGGACTTCGGATAGAGCTTTATCGTGATGGCGACCGGCTGCGCGATGTGGTGACCAATGCGGATGGCCGCGTGGATGGGCCGCTGCTTGAAGGCGACGATTTTCAGGTGGGCAGCTATGAGCTGGTTTTCCATGCGGGAGATTACTTGGACGGCACGGGGCAGGATTTGCCCTCGCCGAAGTTTTTGGACGTGATTCCGCTGCGCTTTGGCATTGCTGAGGATACCCATTACCACGTGCCGCTGCTGCTTTCCGGCTTTGGTTACTCCACTTACAGGGGCAGCTAAATGGTTGAGTTTGTTCTAAACGGCGCGGCGATGCAGGCCGATGATGCCTCGATGACCCTGTTGGATTTCGTGCGCATAGAGCGCGGATTGACGGGTACTAAAGAGGGCTGCAACGAGGGCGATTGCGGCGCTTGCACGGTGCAGGTGGCTTCGATTGAAAGCGGGGCTTTGGTGCATCGGGCCGTGAATAGCTGCATTTTGCTGCTGGGGCAGATGCAGGGCAAATCGGTAACCACCGTTGAAGCGCTGGGCGGCGATCACCCTGTGCAAGAAGCGATGGTGGCGCACCACGGCTCGCAATGCGGGTTTTGTACCCCGGGGATTGTGATGTCGCTTAGCGCGGCGCACATTGAGGGGCGGCAGGACCACGCCGATGTGCTGGCGGGCAACCTGTGTCGCTGCACCGGATACGCTCCGATATTGCGGGCGGCTGAGGCCGTGGCCACGCAGCCCGTGCCAGCGAGGCCGGATGAGGCGGGGCTGATTGCGGGGCTTTCGGGCGAAGGTTTTACTAAGCTTGATGAATTCGCCGACTGGTATGTTGAGAACCCGGACGCCGTGCTGGTAGCGGGCGCGACTGAAGTCGGACTTGTGCTGACCAAAGAGCTGAAGCAGCCGGAGAAACTGGCGTTTATGAACCAGATTTCGGAGTTGCAAACCATAGAGCACGAGATCGGCGGGATGCGGATAGGCGCGGGGGTTTTGCTGGCGCGGGTGCGGGGCGCGATGGTGGGGAAGTATCCGCAATTTGCTGAAATGCTGCGCCGCTTTGGCTCGGTGCAAGTGCGAAATTCGGCGACGATTGGCGGGAATATCGCTAATGGTTCGCCGATTGCAGATACACCGCCTGCGCTGATCGCGCTTGAGGCCTCGGTGACGCTGCGCAAAGGCAGCGCGCGGCGCGAGATTTTGTTGGAGGATTTCTACCTGAGCTACGGCGTGCAAGACCGTGCTGCGGGTGAATTTGTGGAGAGCGTGTTTATTCCTGGGCAGGCAGACACGCTGGGCGTTTACAAGATTTCCAAGCGCTTTGACCAAGATATTTCAGCGCTGTGTGGCGCGTTTAATATTGTGGCGAGCGAGGGCGTTGTGACCAAAGCGCGAATAGCATTTGGCGGCATGGCGGCCACGCCTAAGCGGGCAGCGGCGGTGGAGGCGGCCTTGCTCGGCCAGCCTTGGAATGAGGCGACGATTGCGACAGCACAAGCGGCTTTTGTTGAGGATTACACTCCGATGAGTGACCAGCGTGGCAGTGCGGCATACCGCATGATACTGGCGCAAAACTTGCTGAAACGGTTTTATTTGGAGCAATCCGGCACCACGCGGGTGCGGGTTGTGGGAGGTGCCGCATGAGCGTCGCAAAATCTATTCCGCATGATAGCGGGCCCGCCCATGTAAACGGCGCGGCGCGCTATGTCGATGACTATGCAATGCCCGCAAATTGTGTGCACTTAGCCTTTGGGATTTCCGAAAAGGCGCATGCCGATTTTACGCTGGATATTGCCGCTGTGCAGGCGGCTGAGGGCGTGATCGAAGTGCTGGTGGCTAGCGATTTGCCCGGGGAAAACGATGTGTCACCCTCGGCGCATGACGAGCCGATGTTGGCGGTCGAGACCGTGCACTACATTGGCCAGCCGCTATTTTTGGTGGTGGCCGATAGCCATTTGAACGCCCGCCGCGGCGCCCGTTTGGGCAAGGTGGACTACTCCGAGAAAACGCCGCTGGTGACGATTGATCAAGCGATGGCCGCGGGTAGCACTTTTGGCGACCCGCTGACCTTTGCGATTGGCGACGCTGACGCGGCGCTGGCGGCGGCTCCGCATACGGTTTCTGGCAGTTTCGAGTTGGGCGGGCAGGAGCATTTTTACCTTGAGGGGCAGGCGGCGTATGCCTTGCCTGAGGAGGGGGATGTGCGCGTGGTTAGCTCCACCCAGCACCCAACCGAAATTCAGCATAAGGTGGCTGAGGCGCTTGATAAGCCGTTCCACGCGGTGCGGGTTGAAACTCGCCGGATGGGCGGGGGCTTTGGTGGCAAAGAAAGCCAAGGGAATGCGTTGGCGGTGAGCTGTGCTGTTGTGGCGTTGCGCCTTAATCGCCCCGCCAAAATGCGTTATGACCGCGATGACGATATGGTCATCACCGGCAAGCGCCATGATTTTCGCATCAAATATGAGGCCGGCTTTGGGCCGGATGGCAAAATTGAAAGCGTGGTTTTTGAGCATTTTGTGAAATGCGGCTGGGCGCTTGATTTATCGCACCCCGTGGCGGACCGCGCGATGCTGCACGCTGATAACGCTTACCATCTGCCGAATGCGACGATTGTATCGCATCGGCTGAAGAC
The DNA here is from genome assembly GCA_013139635.1 of Paracoccaceae bacterium. Lineage (GTDB taxonomy): Bacteria > Pseudomonadota > Alphaproteobacteria > Rhodobacterales > Rhodobacteraceae > UBA3077. The sequence continues at coordinate 210 of WTAL01000202.1, read as the reverse complement.
AAACACCCAGAGCAACACGGCTTACCGAGGCTTTGGTGGGCCGCAAGGGATTGTGGGCATCGAGCGGGTAATTGAGGATATCGCTGACGAATTGGGGTTGGACGCCTTGGCGGTGCGACAGGCAAATTTTTATGCCGCGAAGGGCGATTTGACCCCCTACCATATGGAGGTTGAGGACAGTATTTCGACTGAACTCGTGGCGCAGTTGGC
>WTAL01000017.1 GCA_013139635.1 Paracoccaceae bacterium | reverse complement strand
GCGATCATATAGGTGCCAAGCTCGATGCGGTCGGTCACCACGCGGTGCGTGGCCCCGTGCAGTTTTTTAACGCCGTGAATCGTCAGAGTCTCGGAGCCTTCGCCCTCAATCTGCGCCCCCATGGCGCGCAAACATTCAGCTAAATCAACGATTTCCGGCTCGCGGGCTACATTGTGCAACACGGTGGTGCCCTTGGCCAAGGTCGCGGCCATCAGCAGGTTTTCGGTTGCGCCAACGCTGGCAAAGGGCAGGGTGTATTCGGCGCCAATCAGGCCCTTGGGGGCCTTGGCATGCACATAACCCTCGCGCAGGTCCAGCTCTGCGCCCATGGCCTCAAGGCCGCTCAGGTGGATATCCACCGGACGCGCGCCAATGGCACAGCCACCGGGCAGAGAGCACACCGCCTCGCCATCACGGGCCAGCATCGGGCCGAGCACCAGAATGGACGCCCGCATTTTGCGCACAATGTCATAATGGGCTGTATGGTTGGTTATTTTCTCGGTCCCCAGCACCAGCACGCGGCCCTCTTGCAGGGAAGCCACCTCGCAGCCGAGTGATTCGAGCAGCTCTGTCATGGTGGCGATGTCTGAAAGCCGCGGCGCGTTGGTGAGCGTAAGGGGCTCTGAACACAGCAACGCGGCGGGCATCAAGGTAAGGCAGGCGTTTTTCGCGCCTGCAATCTCAATGCTGCCATGCAGCGGGTTGCCGCCCTTGACGATAATTTTATCCATGCCTGCTAGTCCTTTTCCTGCGCGGCGCTTGCTTTGCGCACCCGTGCTTGCCCTTTACGGCGCTGCAAATTAGCCCGCAATTGCGCCCGAAGCCGCTCTTCACGGGCCTCTTTCGGGCTTGGTTTTTTTGTTTCTTTTTCGCTCATGCGGCCTGTTTAACGCAGGGAGGTCGGGGGGTCCAGAAATTAGATTTGATTGCCCTTAGGGCGGAAGTTTGATATATATTCATCCAATAGGGAGAGTGTTATGAGGATCTCATTCGTACATATAGTGGCGCTGGCCTTCATGGCTTGGCCTGGTTTTGGACCGGCGCAAACTCGTGCCGACTGTGACGCTGACCCACTAACCTGCCTTTCAGAGGCGGTTGTGCTGATTGAGGAAAGCGGGGCGGGGGATGCAAACAAGCTGGGTTTGCGCGTGGCCTATATTGGGGCGCTGGCCCGAAGTGGGGAATTTGAGCGCGCAGGGGTTGTTGCCGATACTTTGAACCGGCCACGAGATATTGTACCCGCGCAACTGGCTTTGGCAAACTCGCTGGGTGCAGCGGGGCAGGTGGCTGCGGCGAGCGCCGCCATCGCTAAGGCGCTTGAGGCCGCCAACCGCACCGAATATCCTTCTTTGCGGCTAGATATGCTTGCCGATATTGCCCGCGTGCAAATGCTTGCGGGGGATACAGTGGGGGCCAGCGCCTCATTGGCGCCCGTGATGGCCGAGCTGGAGGCCATGCCTGCTGGGTTTCGCCGCAACGCCCTCATTATCAAGGCCATCAAATCTGGTGTTTTGTTTCAGGATATCGAGGCGGCGCAGGCGCTGGCCTATAGCATCGACGCCGCCTATGACTGGGATGAACCTATCCTTGAAATCGCCTACTATCTGGCGGGCAAAGGCCAGCCTGATCTGGGTTTGGCTGAGATATTAAAAATTGAGAATTCGGCGACCCGAATGTCGGCGCTTACCGCCTATGTGCTCGAATCAACTGATATCGGACAAAATGACGTCGCGCGTGATGCGGTCGGCAACACAATGGTTGCGGCCTACCGAGACGGCACCCCGACCTCTCGCGCTTTTATTACGATTCGCGCTATTACCGCGCTCACAAAGCTAGGTGACGAGTCTGCTTCAGCCCAAATACGCCGCGCGTTTTCGTTGGCGCAAGGGGGCCTGAGCCGCACGAGCTATGCTGGCTTTATAGTTGAGCTTTCAGTGTATTACAGTATTTCCGGCCAGCATGCGCGGGCGGTTGATGTTCTTGAAGTGGCGCTACGCACCGCCGAGGAGATTGACGACGAAAACGTGCGAATATTCCCGATCGGAGAAGTGGTTGCTGCCTTTGCGCGCCATGGCGCAACGGGGCGAGCCTTTGAGATTGTACAGTCAGCGCAAGATGCGGACACGCGCGCGCTTTGGCTGTTGCTTATGGCGGATGAGCTGGGCTGAAAGGCCGTTAATGCCTTGGCCAGCCCTTGCTCGCAATAAGATGAGGTGCAATTGGGTTTGAAATAGGTTTCACTGCCCAATGCGACTTATTTTGCTCACTATGTTCACGCTTATCGCCTTTGCCGCCAACTCGGTGTTGGTGCGCAGTGCATTGGCATCAGAGTCCATTGGCCCTGCGGCTTTTGGCGCGGTTCGGCTGGCCTCGGGGGGTGGGATGCTGCTTGTGTTAACCTTGATAACACGCGAGCGGCGGGCGCTATTTCCCTCGGGTAGTGCGGTGTCGAGCGCGGCTTTGCTGGTTTATGTCGTTGGGTTTTCCTATGCTTACCTGTGGCTAGATACCGGAACAGGCGCGCTTATTTTGTTTGGCGGCGTGCAGGTGACCATGTTTGCGGGGGCGCTGATGGCAGGGGAGAAGATGCCGCGCACAAAGTGGATTGGCGCGGGGCTGGCTATGCTGGGGCTTGCGCTGCTTTTTGGCCCCAAGGCGGGGCGGCCTGATGTTTTTGGTGCGGCGCTTATGGTGGTGGCGGCGGTTGGCTGGGGCGTTTACTCACTGCGAGGGCGGGGGGTGAAACGCCCGCTTGCGGCCAGTGCCAGCACGTTTTTGTTGGCCACACCGCTGGCAACTGGGCTGTGGTTGGTGGTACCTGACGGTGTTTCCATTAGCCCGCAGGGCGTGGGCCTGGCTATCGCGTCTGGTGCCATTGCCTCGGGCCTTGGCTATGCGCTTTGGTATACGGTTTTGCCGCAGCTCCGGAGCTCTACGGCGGCTGTTTTGCAGCTATCGGTGCCCATCATTGCGCTGGCGGGCGGGATGCTGCTGCTTTCCGAGCCGCTGACGTGGTCATTCGCTCTCGCCGCCCCGCTTATTATCATCGGTGTTTTGGTGGCGATTCGCCGCTAAAACCCAAGCGCCCACGTTTTTTCACTCCGAAGTAAAAAAGCGCTTGTGAACCGTGGCTGTTTTTGGCTAGAAGACGCGCAGTGCTGCCGTAGCTCAGCGGTAGAGCACTCCCTTGGTAAGGGAGAGGTCGGGAGTTCGATTCTCCCCGGCAGCACCATTTTATATACGCCGTTATCCGTCTCGTCCGGTTTCAGTCGAATCGCTAGAGAACAGTGCGATCTTGTTGCCTTGAGGATCGCGAAGGTAGCCAACATAAAAATGTGGCCCATATGAAGCGCGAAAGCCGGGCTGGCCCTCATCAAAGCCGCCAGCGGCCAGCGCGGCGGCGTGAAGGTCATGCACCTGCTTTTGACTGCGGGCCTCAAATGCGATCATAGCCCCGTTTCCAGCTGAAGCCGGACGCCCATCGAAGGTTGGTTTAACGTAGAAATCTGGTAAAGCAGCAGGCTGGCCTTGTTGTGTGGGTAAAACGTAGCTAAGCCCCTCGGGGCCTTCGTTCAGCCCATAGCCAAGGGCTGGCAGGAACGCCGTGTAAAACCGTTTCGCGCGGGCGATATCATCAGCACCGACGGTGACATAGGCAATCATGCTACGCGTTCCTTTCCGCAAGTTTGGCTGTGGCAAATCTGTTGCCATTCGGCCTGCACGGGAAATTGATCTTAATCATTTTTAATACGGCAGAACATCCCCAATGATTCAGGCGCGGTCTCTTCAAAGCCGAACTGAGCGTAAAGTTTGTTTGCGGGGACATCCGCCAGAAGGCTTAAAAACGCCGTATCTGGCAAGTTTTCTTTCGCAATGGCCATCAACTCGGCCATGACCATCTTGCCAAGGCCTTTGCCCCGATGCCGTGGGTCCACTGCGATATCAACGATCTGTAGAAAGCAGCCGCCATCCCCGACGATGCGCCCCATGCCAATGGCCTCTCCATTGTGTCGAAGCGTTACGGCGAAAAGGGTGCCTTTTAAGCCGATGCGTGCTGCTTCAGGCGTAAAAAGGCAAAGGCCACCCTCTTTTCTGAGCTTCAAAAACTCCGCAACCGAGGGGGCATCGTTCGAAACTTCAAGTTCGTTAAGGTCTAGTGGCATTATCTGTTCTCCGTTTCTATTCCCCTTAAAGTGGCATCGTTCATTTCTGTTGGCAAGCGCGTTCAGGGCGCAAGGGGTGCGGTGCTGCCCGTAGCGCTATAGCGTCACCACCACCTTGCCGGTAGATTTACGCTCTTTCAGCAAGGCCAGCGCTTCGTTGGCCTGCTCCAGCGGTAGGGCGTGGCTGATATGGGGTTTTAGGGCGCCGGTGGCGTAGATTTTGAACAGCTCGCGGAAGCTGTCCGTTAGGATTTCGGGGGCGAAAACCGTGTAGCCACCCCAGTAGTAGCCGATGACGGTGATGTTTTTAACGAGCAGAATATTGGCGGGAATTTGCGGAATATCACCCGAGGCAAAGCCAAGGGGGAGGATACGGGCGAGGGGGTTGCAGGCGCGCAGGGCGGCTTTGAACTGGTCGCCGCCTACGGGGTCATACACCACGTCAGCCCCGCCGAGGGCTTTGACGGCCTCGCGGATGTCATCGGTTTCTGAGTTGATCAGGTGGTCGGCGCCGGCGGCTTTGCAAATCTCAAGTTTTTCAGCGGAGCGCGCCACGGCGATGACCTTTGCGCCCATCAGCTTGCCTAGCTCAACGGCGGTAAGGCCAACGCCGCCGGAGGCCCCGAGCACCAGTAGGGTTTCGCCTGCTTTCAGCGCGGCGCGCTCCAGCGCCAAATGGCTGGTGCCGTAGGCCACCAAAAAGGCAGCGACCTCTTCATTCCCCATGCTTTCAGGCACCTCAACGCAACGATTGGCGGATATACAGGTATACTCAGCCAGCCCGCCCGCGCCGCCGTATGCGCCAATGCGAGTGCCGATGGCGGGGCTGCTCACCCCTTCGCCGAGCGCCTCAACGGTGCCGCATATTTCCATGCCGGGGGTGAAGGGCAGCGCGAATTTCTCTTGGTATTTGCCCTCTACTATCAGCGTGTCTCCAAAGTTGATGCCACAGGCATGCACCCGCACCAAAACCTCGCCCTTGGCGGGGGTGGGGGTGGGGATTTCGTCGAGTTGCATCGGCTGGCCGAGCTGGTGGAGTTGCATAGCGCGCATGGTTATGGCTTTCTAATGAGGGTGAGGAGGAGGGCTAGCAGATGCAGGCTTGCCGCCGCAAGGGTTGGCCCGATAAAGCCGTAGCTTTCATAAAGCAGGCCGAGCAGCACCGCGCCGATAGACGCCCCGAGATAGGTGGTGCCGGAGTATAGCCCCATCACCGCGCCGCGGTTGGCGGGGGCGAGGGCATTTAGGCCAACTACGATCATATTCAGGATGAAGTGATTTACCCAGCCCCAGAGGAACACCAGCGGCAGCAGCAGGGCAAACGCGCTCGGCAGGCTCAGGCTTGTGAGCAGAAGTGCCCCAAAGAGCAGCACCAGCCTTAGGGCGGTTTGGCGGCCTAGTTTGTCAATCAGCGGGGCGGAGAAGGCGGCGAGGCCAAAGCCGAGGCCGTAAATCAGCGCAATAAGGCCAGCGGCGGTGGAGCCAAGGGTGAAGGCTTGGCGCACATAGTCGCCTAAATAGGCATAGATGCCGTAAAAGCTGATCATAAACAGCAGGCATATGGCATAGAGCGCCGCGCCGCCCGGCAGGAAAAGCGGCCTGAAGCGCGCCATTTTGGGGGTGGTGCGTGCGGGCATTGTAATGGCGGGCAGGGTGAAAACCAAAGGCACGAGGGCGATGCATAGGCTGCCTGCAAGCCCGAGCATCACGCGCCAGCCGACGATATCAGATATCGCGGCCCCAAGCGGCACAGCGGCCACGAGAGACACCGACCACCCAAGCAACACCCGCGCCATATAGCGCGATTCCAGCCCTTTTGGGCTAATGGCACCGGTAATGCTGTAAATTGCGGGCAGCGCTATGCCCGCGCCCATACCCGCAAAAAACTGTGCGCCCACCAGCATTAGCCAGCCATTGGAAAACGCCGAGCCAACCTCGGCTAGCCCCGCGACCACCAGTGCATAGCGCAGGGCGCGCGTTATGCCAAAGTTATCTAGTGAGCGGCCAAGCCAAAGGGCGGTAAACATGGTGCCTAGTCCGTAAGCCGCAATGGCGCGCCCCGCAACAGAGGCGCTCACGCCAAACTGGCCAGCGATATCTGTAAGCACCGGAGATAGGATCATCCCGTTAGTGCCAACGAGGGCGATGCAGAGCAGTAGAGTGATGAGGGCGCGGGGCATGGGGATAATCCTTGGGTTGGCATATTTGCTGCACTGCGGCACTAAAACACAAGCCCGAACTTGCCAAAGGCAGCTAAGCGGCGTAAGGAGGCGGGGAAACGGGGAGGGCTGACGGCTCGCCCCGCTATTTTTTTTGAAAAGGCCGAAATTATGGATTTGCGTAACGTCGCGATTATTGCCCACGTGGACCACGGGAAAACCACGCTTGTGGATGAAATGCTGAAGCAATCGGGGATCTACCGTGAAAACGAGGCGACCACCGAGCGCGCCATGGACAGCAACGACCTTGAGCGCGAGCGCGGCATTACGATTCTGGCCAAGGCGACCAGCATTGTGTGGAATGATACCCGAATCAATATCGTAGACACCCCCGGCCACGCCGATTTTGGTGGCGAAGTTGAGCGTATTTTGACCATGGTTGACGGTGTGGTTCTGCTGGTAGACGCCGCCGAAGGCCCGATGCCACAAACCAAATTTGTGCTGGCGAAAGCGCTGGCGCTGGGCCTGAACCCGATTGTGGTGATCAACAAAGTTGATAAGCCAGACGGCGAGCCAGACCAAGCGCATGATAAGGTTTTTGACCTTTTCGCTAATCTCGACGCCAATGACGCACAGCTTGATTTCCCGATGCTATATGCTTCTGGCCGCGCTGGCTGGGCTGACAATGAGCTGGACGGCCCGCGCAAAAATCTGGATGATCTGTTTGATGTTATTATCAAGCACGTACCGGCCCCAGCGCAGATCGAAGCGCGTGAAGAGCCTTTCCGTATGTTGGCCACGACCCTTGGTGGCGACGCCTTTCTTGGTCGTTTGCTGACAGGCCGCGTTGAATCCGGCACGGCTAAAGCCGGTGACCAGATTAAAGCCATGAGCCAAGATGGCACCCTGATCGAGAACTTCCGTATCACTAAAGTGCTGGCCTATCGCGGGCTGGAGCAGGTTGGTATTGATGCCGCTGAAGCTGGTGATATCGTTTCCATTGCCGGGATGACCAAAGCCACGGTGGCCGATACGCTTTCCGATAAGTCGGTTGAAGAGGCCATTTCGGCCCAGCCGATTGACCCGCCGACCATTACGGTAACCTTTGGCATTAACACCTCGCCACTTGCGGGCCGTGATGGCGACAAAGTGCAAAGCCGTGTGATTCGGGACCGGTTGATCAAAGAAGCCGAGTCTAACGTGGCTATTAAAGTGACCGACAGTGCTGATGGCGATGCCTATGAAGTGGCTGGCCGCGGCGAACTGCAAATGGGCGTGTTGATTGAAAACATGCGCCGCGAGGGCTTTGAGCTTTCAATCTCCCGCCCACGGGTGCTGTTTCGCACTATTGACGGCGTGAAAATGGAGCCGATCGAAGAAGCCACCATTGACGTTGATGACGAGTATACCGGCACCGTGATCGAAAAGCTGACACAGCGCAAAGGCGAGGTTATTTCCATGAGCCCCGGTGGCGCTGGCAAAACCCGCATTATTGCGCATGTGCCGTCTCGCGGGCTGATCGGCTATCACGGCCAGTTCCTTACGGATACCCGCGGCACAGGTGTTATCAACCGTGTGTTCCATGACTGGGCCGCGTTTAAAGGTAAAATTGAGGGCCGCCGTGCAGGTGTGCTGATCTCGATGGAAGACGGTTCTTCGGTGCCATACGCGATTTTCAACCTCGAAAGCCGTGGCAAGTTCTTCATCGGGCCGCAGGAGAAGGTTTATACAGGCATGATCATTGGCGAGCATAACCGCCCGAATGACCTTGAAGTGAACCCGCTCAAGGGCAAGAAGCACTCCAACGTGCGGTCTAGCGGCCATGATGAGGCTGTAACCCTTACAACCCCTGTGCGCATGAGCCTTGAAGAGGCAATTGCCTATATCGACAATGACGAGCTGGTTGAAGTGACCCCGAATAACATTCGGATGCGCAAACGCCATCTCGACCCTGTTGAGCGTAAGCGGGCGGCCAAAACTATCGAAGGCTAAGATTCGCGAAATGCGAAACACGCTCAGATTGCGACAGGTGAATATTCGCATTTTGCAATTACCTTAGGGTTGATATTTATTGCAAATATTACAAAACCGTGATATCTATTGATTTTCAAGGTCCAAAGGATACATGTATCGTGACGAGAAGTTGGCACGAAAAATGCATCTTTAAAGTATAGATAACTAATGGAGTGATAAGTATCATGAAACACCCTGTAGATGTACATGTAGGCAAACGTGTTCGCCATCGTCGTTGGATGGTGGGGATGACCCAGCAGCAGCTCGGCGAAGCTGTTGGCATCAAGTTCCAGCAAATTCAGAAGTATGAAACCGGCATGAACCGGGTGAGCGCGTCCCGCCTTTGGGATATCGCTAAAGCCATGGATGTGGATGTGCGGTTCTTCTTTGAAGGTATTGAGGAAGGCGTAACGGATACGGCTCCGGATGAAGCTAAAACCGAAAGCCCGAAAATGCAGGGCGATCTGCTGGCAGATAAAGAAGCACTCGAACTGGTGCGCTCTTACTATTCCATTCCGGAAAACCAGCGCCGCCGCTTGTTTGACCTCGCGCGGGCGCTTACGGATGTAGCTTAAGCGTCGCATTGACGTGAAGCTGAGAATATGAAACCTCCGTCTGGCAACAGGCGGAGGTTATTTTATGGAATTTAGCGAGTCAGAGCAGCAGGAACTGCGGGCCGTGGCTGAAGAAATGGCAGAGGCGGCGCGGGGCGTGACCTTGCGCTATTTCCGCAGCAGTGCCTTGGCGGTGGACAATAAGGAAGCCGATGGTTTTGATCCGGTTACGGTCGCTGACCGCGAAGCCGAACAGGCTATGCGCGCGGTGCTGGCCAAACGCCGCCCTGATGATGCTATCTATGGCGAAGAATTTGGTAAGTCTGCGGGCGTTTCAGGATTAACTTGGGTGCTGGACCCGATTGATGGCACCCGCGCCTTTATCAGCGGTGCCCCAAGTTGGGGTGTGTTGATAGGCTTGGATGCGGGGCAAGGGCCAGTGCTCGGTGTGATCGACCAGCCCTATATTGGCGAGCGGTTTGTTGGCGGCTTTGGTAAAGCCGATTTGGCGCGTGGCGGCGCGCAACGAGAGATTTCGGTGCAGGCCTGTGACGGGTTGGAAAGCGCGATTCTTATGACAACTTTTCCAGAAGTTGGCAGCCCGGCAGAAGGAGCCGCATTTGCGGCGGTGTCAGCCAAGTGCAAGCTCACCCGTTTTGGTCTAGATTGTTATGCTTACGCACTTTTGGCCATGGGCCAGATCGACCTCGTGATTGAAGCGCAATTAAATAGCTATGATGTACAGGGCCCTATTGGCGTGGTGCAAGGCGCTGGTGGGATTGTGACGGACTGGCAAGGCAACCCTGCACACGCTGGTGGGCAGATTATTGCGGCGGGAGATACTCGTGTGCATGCAGCAGCGCTGGAGATTTTAAATAGCTAAATTGAATTCAGGCGAGCTTGACTGCCGAGCGTAGCGAGGCCACGGCCAGCGGCAGGCGTTTTTTAGTTTACTAAAAAATGTGCTTTGGCCGAGTGGGGGTTTACCCCCGCAGAGGTCAAAGCAAGCTCGGGACTTTCGGTCAGCTCTAGCGTCGCGCCTCCGCGGCGACCCTTCGGGCCACCTTGTCGGCGCGGGTTGTGCAAGCACAACCGG